>NZ_CP022121.1:2882500-3193750 GCF_002224645.1 Dehalobacterium formicoaceticum
GCACTTGATCAGTTTATCAAACTAATCTCTCATTGTCAATCACTATTTTCTTGGTGTTCTTAGTGATTGCTGGACTGCTCCCTCGAGTGCTTTATAAGGTTAACAAAGTTTCTTCACAAAGTCAATGGTTTTTTCTATGGAAACTTATGGCGGAAATTTCCTTATAATATAAACTGATCAGATAAAATCAACTCAACAGGTTACAATTCATTCTAAATTTCTGCGTAGGAATTGATATAGTAATCGCAAACTGTTTGGATCTCTCCTTTGTTTTGTACAGAGTATTTATCAGCTACGCCGACAACACAAAAACCGGCATTCTTAGCAGTTTTAATACAAGTCAGGCAATCTTCAAAAACCACGGCTTCTTTTGGATGACAACCTAATTTTTCTGCAGCTGCATAATAGATTTGAGGGCTTTCTTTACTGTATCCCACATCCGAACATGTTAAAATAAAATCAAAATGATTCCCTATGCCTAATCGAAGCAAAACATCACGGGTAGTGCTGTAATCATTGGCTGTTGCAATGCCCATTTTTACTTTATCTGATTTGAGTTTTTCTAAGAACTCCCTAACATTAGGTTTCAAAGGAATTTCATGTTTGTACTTTTCCTCGACCTTTTTATGAACGAACCAGATTATTTCCTGAACTGAGAGCGGCAGTGAAAATTTTTCTTTTAGATATTCTGCCATTTGTTGAGTGTTCATGGGCATCAATATCTCACTAAGATTCTCAGGAGGAACAATTTCATAATAAGCCAAAATTTCGTTACCTAATTTACCCCAGAATTCCATGGAATCGATGAGCGTGCCATCCAAATCAAAAATGGCATATTTTATTTTCATTTTACTAAACAATCCTTTCAATATTCCTGAAAAATTATAAACCCTCTAGCCAGCATTATAAGACAGAACGAAATATATTCCAATAGATCCAGAAGTATTTTATACCATTCATAGCAATATTTAAATAAAAGTTATCTTAAACGCTTTTAACCTAAAACCTCTTACCAATTCCTATAATATCAAAAGGGAATCGAAACTGATTCCCTTTTTTGCAGATGTTTCTATGATATTATTGTGTGATTTTATCATTATGCTTTGCCGTTACAACCCAGGACATTGACCAGCTTATTTCTGACCAATCCCTTGATAGCTGCTCTGGCTGGGGACAGATATTGTCTGGGGTCAAAGTGATCCGGATGATCTGCAAAATGTTTTCGAATATTGGCAGTCATGGCCAGTCTTAAATCAGAGTCAATGTTAATCTTACATACAGCCATAGAAGCAGCCTTACGCAGCATGTCTTCCGGCACACCTTTAGCGCCCGGCATATTGCCCCCGTATGTGTTGATCATTTCCACGAATTCCGGGATTACAGAGGAAGCACCGTGAAGTACGATGGGGAAACCCGATAAACGGTTCTGAACTTCTTCCAGAATGTCAAACCTTAATTGAGGTTCACCTTTAAATTTAAAGGCGCCATGGCTGGTTCCAATGGCGATGGCCAAGGAATCCACACCCGTTTTTTTCACAAATTCCTCTACCTGATCCGGATCTGTATAAGATGAATCTTTTTCCGAAACATTGACTGCATCTTCTACACCCGCCAGTCTGCCTAGTTCACCTTCTACCACAACACCCTTATCATGGGCATAATCAGTTACCTGTTTCGTAAGCTTAATGTTCTCTTCAAAGGAAAGATGAGAGCCATCAATCATTACCGAGGTAAATCCTCCCTCAATACATGATTTGCATAATTCAAAGGAATCTCCATGATCTAAATGAACACAGATAGGGAGATCTGTTTCAATCAAGGCAGCCTCAATTAATTTCATCAAATAGGTATGATTAGCATATTTTCTGGCACCTGCAGATACTTGTAGAATCAAAGGAGCATTTTCTTCCTTGGCTGCTTCCGTGATTCCCTGAATGATTTCCATGTTGTTGACATTGAAGGCTCCAATGGCATAACCGCCTTCGTAGGCTTTTTTAAACATATCTGTTGACGTTACTAATGGCATTTTTACCACTCCTTATTTAGATAAATTCGTGTAAATATATATTATTTTGCTTTGAATTAATTGAGTCCAATTTTAACTGCTTTTTATTAATTGATTCTGCATCTTCATATGTATATGTCCCGAGATCTTTTTATATTCATATTAAAAAAGTTATCACCCTTATTACAAAACCTTGAAGTGAATATTTTAATCTCAATCAGATTATCAAAGATATCATACTACTTAATTATTATACTATATTTACAGCTTATGTTACACAATTTGATGAAAATTTTCAAAATAAAAAATGACACAGCAATAACCTCCCCTGTGTCATGATATTACACCTTATCAATCTATCCCATATAAGCAATAGCATCGATTTCAATATTCACGTCTTTTGGCAATCTGCTGACCTCAACACAAACCCGTGCAATAAATTTTATAAAATTTTTATTTGTCCGATCATACAGTTGTTTAAAACAGTTTCCAGCTGCAATTGATTATCTACCATCACGAAGCTCAAATCACCTGACTAATATGCATCGCTTGGAACTTGTTTCCACCCTTTTGGGCAGCCTTGTTTAATTGAATCAGGCAAATCGGGCACTCCGTAACCACGATTTGTGCTTGACTTGCTTCAATATTAAGTCTTTTTTTGTCTAATACGGCGTTAGCAATTTCCGGATAATCCGTATGAAAAGTACCGGAGCCACCGCAGCAAACATCAGCTTCATTCATTTCAATATAATTCCCTGCTGATTTCAATAGCTCCCTCGGCTGCTTCTTCACACCCTGACCTCGTCCCAGATGACACGGTTCATGAAAGGTGATCTTCACGTCCAGATGATGCTCTGGTTTGTAGCCCACCTTGACCAGAAACTCCGATAAGCTCATGATCTTTTTGCTGAAATTCTCAGCTGCTTCCCGCCATTTCGGATCATCTGCGAAATAGGCGGCAATATGTTTCAAAGTACTGCTGCAGCTGGCGCAATCACTCACCACTACATCGGCATTTTCAAATAGTTGGATATTCTTCTTGGCCAATTCAAAAAAATCATTTTGTAAGCCATGTGAAATATGGGGTAAGCCGCAGCAAACATTATCAATAAGCTGAACTTTTGTCAATGTATTAAGGATTCTGATGGTATCAGCAGCAGCTTCCGGAAATAACATCTCCATGCCACAGCCACGAAAATAGGCAATCTTCGTATCTTTATCAAGAGTTGTCTCCCGGGTCAGAGCTGAACCTTTTAAAGCTGCCGGTCCGCCAAAATGTTTTAAATAATCATCCCGGGTAACCTTATGGGGTGCCATACCATAGGGCACAAAGCGGTTTAACTTAACTTTTTTAATGAGACTTAAGCTGCCGGCAGACATTTTTATTGCAGTTCGATCTTTCAGTATCTTTCCTATTATCTTATATTTAAATCCGGGACCGCCTTTTTTGTCTGCAAAGTATTGCCGCATATTCATCATTACTTCATCCGTTTTTACCTTGTTGGGACAATTGCTGACACAAGTACCGCAGAGCAGACACATGTTCACAGTATCAGAAACCTGACCGTCCGCTTCAATCCCTCCTTCAACGAGGGCGCGTGCAATATTATTTTTACCCCGGGCACTCACTTTTTCTATGTCTTTAACCCCGAAAAGGGGACAAACAGGCAAGCAGGTCCCGCAACGGTCACATTGCCTTACAATCTCTTTTATTTCATTTAATAATTTTTCTCCCTTTGGTTTGATCATTTTTTTGTCTCCTTATGTCATATCTCTAACTTGAGCGCTGCTCTTTAATTAAGGCCATATTTTCCCCGGATTTAATAGTCCTTTCGGGTCAAAGGCTTGTTTCACAGCCTTTAGCGCCGAGACTCCCACCTCACCCAAGGCATGAACAATGTGATCCCGTTTGGTGATGCCGATTCCGTGTTCCCCGGATAATGTGCCGCCCAAATCAATTGCGGCGTCAAAAATTTCGTTGACTGCCAGGTGGACACGTTTCTCTTCCTCTGGATTGGACAAATCACAAAGGATCGAGGGATGTACATTGCCGTCCCCGGCATGACCGTAAACGGCGATGGTCAATTGGTACTTATCTGCAATCTTACCGATCCGACGTACCACCTCGGGGAAAGCATCTCTGGGCACAGAAACATCTTCGCCCAGTCGGTTTGGTGCCATGGCTCCGATGGCTGAACTTAAACCACGGCGGATCGCCCAAATCTCCTCAGCCTCTTCCGTTGAAGCAGCAATGCGTACTTCAATCACATTAAACTGAGCGGCAATTTCAGAGATTTGCTGAGCTTGCTTGTTCAGTTCCTCTTTATCGTCTCCATCGATTTCAATAACGAGACAAGCTTCAATCGAAGGACTGATATCCATCCGATTGTGTCTGGCTACTGCCTGCAAACTCATTTTGTCCATTAATTCTGCTGAGGAAGGCACCACCCCGGATTGGAGCATACGATGAATAGTATTACAGGCTTCATCCAAGGTTTTAAACATCAGCTGCATGGTATTACGTACCTTGGGCATCGGGATTAAGCGCAAAATGATCTTGGTAACAATACCTAAGGTTCCTTCCGATCCGGTAAATAAATCGGTAAGGTTGTAACCGGTAACATTCTTTATCGCCTTACCCCCGGTATGAAGCACCCTCCCATCCGGCAGGACCACTTCCAGACCCATCACATAATTACCCGTTACTCCATATTTGACGGCACGCATGCCTCCGGCATTCTCTGCGACATTGCCGCCAATGGTGGAGTATTTCCAGCTGCCTGGATCCGGGGGATAGAAGAGTCCTTTTTCTGCACAGTAATTATACAGATCGATGGTCCTGACACCCGGTTCTGTGGTCACCATCATGTTGCGTTCATCAAGTTCAATAATATTTTTCATGCGATCCAAAACCAAAGAAATGCCGCCATGTAGGGGAATGCTTCCTCCGGTGCGGCCGGTGGCAGCACCCCGAGGTGTAACGTTAATATCATTTTCGTATGCAAGCTTCATCACTGCGGAAACTTCTCTTGTGGTAAGAGGTCGTACCACCAGATAAGGCTTATTGGGCGGTAATAATGGGACAAAAGATGAATCATATGAGTAACTGAACAAATCCAAATCGGAATCCAGTACATGTTCATCCCCGACAATAGCACGGATTTTATCTTTTATTTCTTTACTTATCATCTTAAGGTTTTCTTCCTCTCTGGAAAAGATCTCTGTTAATTTTATCTGCAAACATTATGCGTAAGTAAATAAAGCTTCAAAACACAAATACAGATATCTTATTCAAACATACTCTACATATTATACATTAATTTTCAGGATTGTCATATAAAGAAAACTTAAGTTCCTGGATAAGGATTACTAAGCATCAGATGGAGCAAAAACTCCACCTAATGCCAAGAACTCAGTTTATGCTTTCTGAAAGTACAAAAATTGTTTTATCTGGAATTTCTGATGCTGCCTTTCCATAAAGTTTTTTCTTCAAAAATGATATTAAACTCTTTTTCAAACTTCTTGATTAAATGCTTTTCCTTTTCTGTGACCAAAGATAAAGCAATACCCTCTTTTCCGCTTCTGCCGGTTCTGCCCGCCCGATTCAGATACTCTTTTGCGTCTTTCGGTAAATCCAAATTAAAAATATGGGTCAATCCTTGAATATCCAGACCCCGAGCTGCAATATCCGAGGCAACCAAAAGTTGAATCTCCCCTTTTCTAAAGCCTGCCAAAGCGGATTTTCGTTCTTCTTTTGAGGCTTTGCCAAATAGGCCAAAAGCTTTATAATGATGATATTGTAATTTTGCTGTGGCAACCTGGACATCTTCCGTGGAATTTAAAAATACAATCGCCTTAGTCGGTTGAATCGCAGCAACAAGTTTTCTTAACGTTTCTAATTTTTCTCTCCGCTCAACGGTAAAATACCAGTGGGTAATCGCAGGATTGATCAATTGCTTCTGATTAAGGCTGATCATCCTGATATCTTTCATAATTTTGTGTGCGGCTTGAAGAGCTTTCTCATCCATATTTGCGGAAAAGACCATGATTTGACGGTCTCTCATAGTAGACTTAATGACATCCTGAACCGAGTTAAAATGCTCGGAATCCAATAAACGATCACCTTCATCAATCACAATGGTTTTAATGGTCTGAGCGTTAATTTTTCTCTTTTTAACAGTTCTAGAATTCTTACCCCAGTCCCAACGATGATATGAGGCTTATCACGCAGCTTTTCTATTTGCCGGGCAATGTTCACGTTACCAATGATTGGAAGAGAGGTCATTGCTATCCCGGAATTTTCTCTTAAAATTTTGATCTCTTTGTCAATCTGCAGTGCCAGCTCATAGGTAGGTGCTAAAATGATAGCTTGCGTTTCCCTCTTTCCACAATCAGTTTTTTGAAACAATGGCAGCAGATAGGCCAATGTTTTTCCGCTTCCTGTAAATGATTGTCCGATCAGATCCTGATTTGCCAGTGCCAGAGGAATTGCTTCACGCTGAATATCTGTGGGTTCAAGAATTTCTCTCATTTTTAAACCTGCGATCAGTTGGGGATTTAATCCTAATGCTTCGAATGAATACGACATTTTTTCTCCTATGGAAAATTATTTTCTTCAGAATAGCATAAAAGTACCCACCAGTCCATCAACTTAAAAAAAATCATACTCGATTTAATAAGGAGATTTATATGAATTTTATAATCTTTGACTTAGAGTTGAATCAAGATTTTTCTTCTTCAGATAATTTTGATGGCAAAATATCATCCTTCCCCTTTGAAATCATTCAAATTGGTGCCGTAAAACTAGATAAAGATCTAAAGACGATGGCTACGTTTAATCGTTTTGTCAAGCCAACCATTTATCAAAAAATAAGTCCTTTTATTGCATCATTGACCGGTATTACTACAGAACAATTAATAAAAGAGGAAACTTTTCCTGCCGTTTATCAATCCTATGCAGAATTTATCGGCGGAGCAGATTCCATATTTTGTATTTGGGGTATGTCGGATATAAAAGAAATTTTCAATAATGTGAAATATCATCACATAAATCCGGAGCTCTTACCCAAAAGGTATCTGAATCTGCAGCCTTTTATGGCCAGTCATTTTAATCTGCCCAAGAAAACCATGCTGCGCCTGCAACATGCGGTTGAACTGCTCCGGATTCCCATGACCCAACCATTCCATGATGCCTTTCATGATGCTTATTACACTACTCAAGTATTTAAAAAAATATATCATCCCTCCATGGAACCAAAACTCTATGATCCGTCTCATATTAGGATCAGACCAAAACTACAAAAAAGAGAGATTGATTTTGATCAGCTGATCAAGCAATTTGAAAAAATGTATGCCCGGGAGATGACAGCGGAGGAGCAAAGCATGATTTCGCTGGCATATAAAATGGGGAGGACAAATCAGTTTTTAAAATAATCCACATCCTCCCCTTATCATCTCCTCATTAAATTTTTTCCTTAATCACGCCTTTATGGAATGCACTTAAGAGCATTTCCAGGTAATAGATCTGTTTTTTAAGATTCGAGCCAATATCGGTATCGGAGATCTTTTTCCGATCAACTACCTTTTCAACTACCCGGACTGTGGAGCGGATATCAATGCCATCATTCACAGCTTTTTCTACAGATTCAAAAGGTTCATGACTTGCTAGTAGAAGACCGTAAGAATTATAAATCAAGGTATATCCGGCGATTCCTGTTTCCTTTTGATAAGCTTTAGCAAAACCACCGTCAATCACCAAAAGCTTCCCGTTGGCTTTGATTGGATTTTCCCCTTTACCCACTTTTACCGGGACATGTCCGTTGATAATATGTCCCGTCTCAGGATCCAATCCAAACTCCTCCAGAATCATCTTGGCAGTCTTTTCCTCATTTACCAACAAATAATAAGGGGTATAGTTCTCTTTATGGGGTTTTTTGTCATCTACGAGATACCTTTCCAGGGTGGCCATCTTATCCTTGCCGAAGAGGGGGGAATCCTGATGGCACCATAGATACCAGAGAAAATCAGTAGAATTATTTTTCTTTTCTCTGCCAAAGTATGCTTCCCTGGCCATCTGCTCCATTTGATCCAGCAGTTCCTTACCGGTTTTTTCCAAACCCTTCAGTTTGATCTTTTTAAAGGTTCCATCCGGATTCATGGGAATGGAGGCATGAAATAACAGGTTGTTGTTATATCTCAGATAGATGCTCCCTTTGGCGAACATAAACCGAATATGTTTTTGCAGCTTTTCACTTTTTAGAAAAGAATATCTAAGCTTGTCGATCACTGATTTTTCTTCCGCCGTCAGCTTCCAGGGTTCTTTGGGGTCAATGGTGGGGAAGGTCCGGAGATTAAGTTTGTAGACATCGCTCCCAATGGTAATGGTATAGTCATCGTAGTTGATTTTATCCAAAAGCAACCGATCCTGCATTTCATATTCCGGATGGTTTAAAACCGTTTCGTGCTCCAGTTTGAATTGAATGATAGAGATCGCCTTATGCATTTTGGCAAGTAAATCTATGTCTGCATCAGGTACGATATCATCGGCGCTTAATTTCGGTTTAAATTTTTGGCAATTATCTCCCTGATAAGTGTTCATGGCAAAAGTGGCCAGAGGAAAGAGATTAATGCCATAGCCCTCTTCCAGGATATCCATGTTGGCATATCTAAGACTAATACGCAAGACGTTGGAAATACAGGAGCGATCCCCTGCCGCTGCACCCATCCAGAGAATATCATGATTGCCCCATTGAATATCCGCAGAATGGTGATTTATTAAGGTATCCATAATAATATGGGGTCCCGGCCCTCTGTCGTAAACATCGCCGATAATATGAAGATGATCCACTGTCAGTCTTTTGATTACTGCGGAGATCGCGATAATAAAATCATCCGCCCGATCCAATTCTACAATGGTTTGAATGATTTGATTGTAGTAATCTTTTTTATTAAAACGGTACTCATCCTCATGAAGCAGCTCTTCAATGATGTAGGCAAAATCCACCGGCAGTGCCTTGCGCACCTTGGAACGGGTATATTTTGATGAAGCATCCCTGCATACTTGAATCAACCGGTAAATGGAGATTTCATACCAGTCAGAAAGGTTCTCCTCTTGATCTTTCACCAGCTGAAGCTTTTCTTCGGGATAGTAGATCAGGGAGGCTAAGTCATTGATCTCATTTTGGGAAAGAAACTTACCCAGGGTGTCAATAATTCTTCTTTTTACGACGCCGGATCCATTATTCATTACATGGTTAAAGGCTTCGTATTCTCCATGCAGATCCGTCAGAAAATGCTCCGTCCCTTTAGGAAGATTCAAAATGGATTTGAGATTGATCACCTCAGTGGCAGCCTTGGAGATGGTAGGAAATCTGCGAGACAATAGTTCAAGGTAATCCTGTTCTGCAATCAGTTCTTTCACGTTGAATTGGTTCATATTACAGCCCTCCATTAAAAAGCATGACTTATACCCGAAAACTGCCGGGTACTGCTCACATCTTATTAAATATTCAACGATATTGCTTGATTTCCTTTAATATCCATCCATTATTTTTCGACAAAAATATCTTGGCATTCATCTGATGAAATAATCATCATTATATTGCAACAACGGCTCTGTATACCTTATTTTTGATAAGAACCATGGCTTAATAAACCATGGTTCTTAAAATAACTATTTTATCTTTAATGTCCAATTAAAGGGATCTTCTAAAACACCTGTCTGGATACCGGTAATCGTATCGTATATCCTGGTTGCTATTTCTCCGGTTTTTCCATCATTGATGGAAATGATTTTTCCTTGGTAATTGAGTTCACCAATGGGAGAAATGACAGCAGCAGTCCCGGTACCAAAAGCTTCCTCTAGTTTGCCCTGGGCATGAGCTTCATAAATTTCATCAATACTGATCCTTCTTTCCTGAACAGGAATGCCCCAGTGCTTGAGCAGTTTTATGGTGGTATCACGGGTGATCCCGGCCAGAATGCTGCCCTCTAAGGCCGGAGTGATCACTTCACCGCCCACTTTGAAGAATACATTCATCGTACCAACTTCTTCAATGTATTTTTTTTCAATCCCATCCAGCCATAAAACCTGAGTATAACCTCGTTCTTTGGCAACTTCCTGCGCCTTGATACTGGCTGCATAGTTCCCGGGAGTCTTGGTATATCCCAGACCTCCTTTTACAGCACGCACATAGTTATCTTCCACATAAATTTTTACCGGATCAATCCCTTCAGGATAATATGATCCCACCGGAGATAGTATCACCATAAAACTGTACGTATGGGAAGGTCTCACACCTAAATGGGGATCCGTGGCGAAAACAAAAGGACGAATATAAAGGGAGGTGTTTTCACCCTCAGGAATCCAGTCCTGTTCCATTTCTACCAGCTTGCGAATCGCGGAAACAGCAAATTCTACATCAAGAGTAGGAATACAAAGACGCTCATTGGAGATATTCATGCGCTCCATGTTGGCATGAGGCCTGAAGAGCAAAACGTGATGATCTTTAGTTTTGTATGCTTTTAAACCTTCAAATGTAGCCTGTCCATAGTGAACAACCATGACGGAAGGATCAAGTTCTAAAGGACCATAAGGGATGATCCGGGGGCTGTGCCATCCCCTTCCCTCTTTATAATCCATAACAAACATATGATCTGTAAAATAATTTCCGAAACCTAATTCGGACAGCTGAGGCTTTTCCTTAGGTTGTAGTGTTTTTTGAATCTTGATTTCATCCATGATAATATGGTCACTCCTTCTGCGACATCTATAATATTAACAGAATTCCCGGCATCAGATAGTGTTTTAGTCCTTTTGATGCTAAGAAATCGTTGCCCAGCAACTTAGGATCCTTTACCCCCCAAGTCAATAAACTGGGATTAGGGACAATTAATTACCCAATGATTTCTTGGTATCAAGTGGAGTTTTTATTCCATCTGATGCTTAGAATTAGTTATCGGATTAATTCTCTATTAATATATAATATCACATATATCTCTTGATTTGTTTACTTTTTCATTACAAATTTAAAAAAGATGATAAAGGTAATCGATACCCATTCATCAACTTGAAGGACTGGCCGGATAAGATGAAAGAGAAAAGAGCAGGGCATATTTTGCTCCCTGCTCTTACTCTGTATAAATTAATCATAAAACATGCTTCCCACTTCCGCAGCCTCTAGTTTCACGGCACAGTCGTTGCTGCACACAGGACGGCCGTTAATGCCACCCCATTTGTCCCAGAGATATTCCGCTGCATCAATGGTTTTTTTACAATAAGCGCATTTCTCCACCATTTTAGGACGGTATGATCCGCAAACCTCCGGCATATAGGTCTCATTCCACTTATGTACTTTACCGCTTTTAATAATTTCCTCACGGAGAGTACAATCGATCTCATATGGTTTAGAGACTTGATCCCAAGGAGAATTGTTATGATGAACTATAACGCCATTCATACAATTGAGACATGTTTTTCTACCCAATTAAATCAGTCCTTTAAGACAATCCTTATTTACTGGCTTTTTCCAGAGCCACGCGAACAGCATCCACAATCCGATCCAGAATCGCTTCATCGGCAACTAAAGCCGGGGCAAAGGTTAAGGTGTTGTTCAAATTATTATGGAAGCTGCGGTTGGTGCGTCCGATGAGCACGCCCTCTGCCGTAACATCAGCCATGACTTTGCCCATTCTTGCTTCGTCTAATGGTTCCTTGGTTGCTTTATCCGCCACCAACTCAACTCCGGCAAATAAGCCTTTACCACGCACTTGACCTACTATCGGCAGATCAGCCAGTTCATTTAACCTGCCAATTAAATATTCACCCATTTTAGTACTGTTTTCAAGAAGATTCTCTTCTTCCATGATGTGCACGTTTTCCAAACCTGCTGCTAGGCTGCCGGTGCATCCGCCGTAGGTAGAGATATCTCTGAAGAAATCCATAGGCTTATCGGCATTTTCCAAGAAGGTATCAAACACTCCTTGTTTCGTTACTGTAGCCGACAAAGCAGCGTAAGCACTGGCCATTCCTTTGGCCATGGTCACCATATCCGGATCTACATCAAAATGCTGATAACCAAACCATTTACCGGTGCGGCCAAAACCATTAACTACTTCGTCCATAATCAGCAGGACATCATATTTTTGACAAATCTTTTGTACCATGGGATAGTATTCAGGGACCGGCATGATAATGCCGCCGCCGGCAGTGATAGGCTCAACGATATAAGCACCTACCGTATCCGGACCTTCTTTTAAAATCACATCTTCCAAAGCCTTAGCACAGTCGATATCACAACCGGGATATTCTTTGCCAAAGGGGCAGCGATAACAGCAGGCATGGGGTACTTTTTCAAAGCCCGGTACAAACGGCCCATAATCTTCCCGACGTTGTTCCTGACCGGTGGCACTTAATGCAGCAATCGTGGTGCCATGGTAATCACGATCCCGATAGAGAATTTTGGTTTTATCTTTGCCGGGATATTTTTTTCGATTCCCTTGACGTACCATTTTAAAAGCTTTTTCGTTGGCTTCCGAACCGCTGTTGGAGAAATAAACCTTAGACATCCCTGGCATTTTAGAAATAATTTTGTCTGCTAACAGAATTGCGGGAATATTTCCGGCGGAGCCGGCATAATACGCCATAGTTTTTAATTGTTCATAAACCACCTTGGCAATAGATTCCCGGCCATAACCTACATTGACACACCATACGCCGCCGGAAGTAGCATCCACATACTCTTTGCCGCGGATGTCCTTGATAATCAAGCCATCCCCTTCCGTTATAATCATGGGATCCTTAGATTCAAAGACCTTATGTTGTGTTAAATGATGCCAAAAGTGGTCTTTATCCATTTTGATCATTTCATCCGCATTAAAATTTTTAGGATCAAGGTTTACCATTATAATTCCCCCCGTTTTTTATAATATTTAATGAAATAGGCATATCATTTTAATAGAATAATACTAATCGTCCTTCATATCAAATCCTTATATCTTGTATCCTATTCTATCAAAAACAGGGGAAATTTTTATTATCAGATTGTTAATTCTTATGTCCGGTTTACCTTACACAATGTCTTATCAAAAAACAAATAAAAAACAGGCTCTGTTATAAATGTGGGTCCAAAATAATTCACCCATATAAAGCCCGGCAACCCGTGGTAACCCCCGGTTTCATCTCAGATTCAACAAACTTTTCTTTTGTGACCTCAGATATGTATCCATAAACTGATCAGGACCATATAAATAAGTTATCATCTGATTGGATTAACTTGTTTACATTGATACTTTTAGGAACATTCATCCACAGATCTACACCATTGAATGTTCTGGTACGTAGCCTTAAATTTTTATTCCACCTGGCCATACCCATAAATTTGATTTCCTCTTGACCCTTAAACAAAAAGTAGCAAGATGATGACTCTTCAGCTAAACCCCCACCTTTCCATCATTCGGGGAGCATACTTGCATCAAAGTCCCTGCATATCGGCTCATGGTCGTCTGCCTTATCCACCATAAGTCCATGGGATAATTGGATTTCAAACAGTTTTTCCCCTTGTGACAGGCTACTTAAGTCATTTAAGGAATTACAAGAATATGTCACGGTACCACCCGTTCAACGGGTGGCTTGATTTTAGCCCTATAAGGGCATAGTACCTGCTGCGCCTAAAGGCGCGGTTTCGCTAGCCTAGCCCTATTACCAGCTGCCACTAAAGGGGTTAATTTACCTTGTCTTCGATGATATCCGCTTCTCATCTCATCTAAGACAACAATTAAAGGGGGACATGGTACCTGTACCCGCGTCCCCTACTGAAGAGGTATTTTTGCATTACAGAAATTGAGATATTTAAATAGCCAAGCAAAATTGGGGATATGGTTAGCAAGCCCTAATTCATCCCTTTCTAATGGTTAAATTAATCACGTGTTGCTGATTTGAATTACGTATGTTATCTAGGTGTTCATGATACTCCTTATCTAACGTTTCGTATCTTGAAATTGCAATTAAAAACTTTCCCAATTCATACAATGCATTGTCTGTTCCAGCGATAGAAATATTAATTTTGCCATTCTTAACAAAATCATCTTTTGTTTCATCAAAAATTTCATCTTCAGAAACATCAATTTTTAGTTCATCAGTAAATAACGGTTCTTTGACACCTCCGTTAAAAATACCTTTAAGTTCATCCTGTTTACCAATAAAATAATTTAAATCTACTTCAATTGTTTCTGTAATTTTTTTCATTTTTTTCGCTCCATGAAATATTTTATCTCATTTTATCTAAAAGATTAAAAGCCTTTTTTACCCATCTAATTATATCGGGATCATTTCCAATTGTTTTCGATAGATTTGTTAAATCATCAATTGAATTAACATAAATCTTTTGTGGTCCGCCTTTACCTTTAATTTGTATGTGAACATTACCAGTACTCTTACCTGTTGGCATCTCCATATCAACTCTAACTTTGTTACCCCTTATCTCCTTGTTACCCAATGTTCGCGAATTTCCGCCAGTAAATCCATTATTATTAGCCATCCCAATTAACATTTTATTAAATGCTACATCAGAATTGTCTCCACCTTGCCCAGCTTTCCCACTAACACCTCCTAAAAATACGTCAAAAATCACAAATTCTGCAGTTTTGCTAGCACCTGTCTTAATTGGATGGTCAGCTGCGAATCTTATTTGGTCGGCCTCATATTCCATGGCAGTTTGAATTGCTACTTTTTCTGAATTAGTAATTATTCCCCTTTTATATGCTTTTTCAGCATCCCACCAAAAATCGCTATAAATTTTTATTGAATCTTGAACATCCTGGTGATATTTTCCGTCATCTGCCTTTTTAAAGCCTGTCGGATCACTATAATTAATAGGATCATTTTCACAATAGGTGTACAGATTCAAACTCAATGGGTTTGTAATACTACCCTCGTAGGAATCCTCCGCTATAAACCGCCCAATACTCGGATCATAATACCTTGACCGGAGATAATAGTTCCCAGTCTCATCATCATAGTATTCCCCGGCATACCTTATCGGGTTTGATATTTGTTCAGTCTTATTCAGAATATTGCCCCATTCATCATAGGTATAACTGTTTTTTATGTTACCGTTTTCATCTACTACTTGCACCACATCTCCGTGACCATTATATAAGTAATAGTAATATGTTCCATTTATCTTCCTTGCTAATGGCTGATGTCCCCATACATTTTGAGCTGTCACTTGGCCTGATGCATTGCCCTCGGCGATTACCCTTCCATTGTAATCACTGTAATATTGTACCGTTTCCGTTGGACCGGTCTTTTTACTTCGTATTCCCTCCGGTTTATACTCATAACTGTATGTCTTGGTCCCGGTAACAAAGGTGTCCTGCCTGTCAAATGGATCATAGGTAAATGTTCCCGTTATTTCATTTTCAAAGGGTAAATTTCCTGTTACAAACTCCCGATTCCCCCGGCTGTCATAACTATATTTGGTAAGACCATTGCTGTTCGTAATCTCTTCCAAGCGATTCAATTGATCATAATCATAGGTGACGGAGCTTCCGTTATTATTTGCCGTCACGATATTTCCATTATAATCATAGCTGTAACTATAGCTGGAAATGACTGTGGTTCCTTTTTTATTTACGATTCCTGTTAATCTGTTAAGATCATCATAGGTAAAGTCAGTAGTTATCAAGGATCCGGGGTAAACTATTCTTTTAATCATGCCGTCGTTATAATACTGATAATCAAATACCTTGCCGTCAACGGTTACTTTATCCAGCCTGTTAAGGGTGTCATAATCATAATCCGCCGCTAAAAGAAATGGGTCTGTGATCCGGGTGTTGCTCCCGTTATTGTCATATGCATATTGGGTAATGATATTGCCCGGCCGGCTTTCTTTTTTTAACCGTCCATTATCATAGTATTCATAGGATGTCGTTCCGCTGCTGTCAGTAACTGTTCTGATATTTGTAATATCATTGTAAGTATATACCATGCTTTCGCCGCTGCTGCTTTCACTTAAAATTCGGTTTCTGGAGTCATATGTATAAAAGGTTTCCCTGCCTGTTCGGTCAATTGCCTTTTCCAGGTTCCCCCCGTGATCATAAATATAGTACTCCGTCTTTTGATTGGGGTCTGTTGCTGCAATCAGACGCCCTAATTCATCATAATATTTTCGGGCAAAAAATCCATCCGGATAAATGATTTTTGTTATATTGTTTTGGTGATCGTATTCATATTTTGTAGATTCTCCCCGGGCATTTTTTACTTCCGTCATTCTGCCTAAGGAATCATAGAAATATTCGGTTTGATTCAGATTTGGATCCTTAACATATTTTAAATTACCCATGTAGTCATAACTATAGTAATTATTCACCGCTATACTATTTAGCATTGATGTTTCCTGAGTTACATTCCCCAGCTTATCATGGTATTCAATTGTCAGATCCTGTTCCTCGTTAATAATTATTTTTTTTCGCTGAACATCATCATAAACAATTTCACTATATGTAAGATCGGGGTTAATAATTTTAATGATCCGGTTAAAAATGTCATATTGATATTCATTTTTATTCCCTTTGCCGTCCTCCATCCAATCCCTTTGAAAGAATAGGTTATAATGATATTCATTTATGGTAACCCATGTCCCATTTTGCTTCTCCTGCTCTTTAATCAAATTACCAAGCCCATCATAGATATTCCTTTTTTGATAGCCATTTTCCATTGTCGCTGTAACAATATTAAGGACATCATCATAGACAAGAACCTGTTCTGTTGCATCAGGATTAATGATTGCAGTCAGCCTTCCAAGGTTATCATATTCATATTGAGTATGATTGTCTGCTCCATCCCAGTAATCCGATACTCTGCCTGTATTAAAATCATAATCATAATTTTCTTCAATTGTTGCTTTATTTCCTTTATAATCTGTGGTTTCTACAGATATCCCGGTCAGGTATCCTTTATCATACGCCGGACTATAGGTATAATTCGTTATTATATCTGTTCCGTCAGCTTTGGATGTCGTTTCTACAATAAGGTTCCCATTGTCATCATCGTAACCATAATCGGTTATGATTGACTCATCTGCACCATTTTGTATTAGTATTTGCTTCTTTCGCTCCATATTACCGGTCTCATGGTCTATGGTAAACTCCGTTCTTTGTTCGGTTTCAGCGTCCATGAAGCTGGACATGCTGGTCATGATATGAAATTTGTTGTCATAGGTATATTCAGTTTGATGTCTGTATGGATCGGTAACGGTTAAAAGATCCCCAAATGAGTTATAGTTCCAGCTGGTTTCAATTGTGTCTGAATTACCTGATTCATTTAATTTTTTTACTTTCTCTTTTGATAGCAATTGATTCGAGTCATATTCGTATATATATTCTCTAAGCAAGGTAGTACCATTTTTCTTGACTGTTTTTTTCGTTAACAAGTGTTTGCTGTTAAAGTAGTATTCTGTCTGGGTATTATTGGCATCTGTTTCCAGAACCCGGTAAGTGAAGGTATCCGGCAGCTCTTTCGGATCCGGATATGTCGGATAACCGCTATACTCCCCATTATAGCTGTAATTAATTGTGTTGTAAGCCAGACTGCTTTGTTTATCCTCACGTTTAATTACCCGATAATATTCGTAGGAACCCTCGTTGCCGAAATTACCTACTGCTTTTTCAAAGGTATATTCCGTTGATGCCGATGTGGGGTAAGTTACTTTCCCAAGGTTGGCATAAATATTCTGCTCACCCCTGTATGTTTTGCTGAAAAAGGTAAATTTACCTGTGTCATAGGTATAATCAAAGCTGGTCTCTCTGCCTTTTTGGTCTTTAATTTTTTTCAAAACATATTCACCTGACTTGTTAGGTACAGGATCTAAGATACATTCAATATAAGTATTATCAGGACAAGTTATTTTTATTGTCTTTCCCGGAGATGTTGATCGGGAATTAATGGTTACAACCCTGCCCAGAGTATCGGTAATTTTTGAGATAACAGGGTGATCGTTAATCGGGGAATGTTCAAATTTAATGGTATTGCCATAACGATCTTTAATGCCAAGATACCGGCCGTCTTTGGCAAAATATTCTCTGGCCCCATTTTTATGTATTAAAACATAGTATGAATTCTTTTGTCCATTGGAAAAGTTGCCGTAATCCCTTTCAATTTTTATGTCCTCAAGATAATAATCTACCAGATTGTTTGATGATCCTGGGGAAATATCTATCTCGTATACACTCCCATCGCCCAAATGCAAGTACTCCTTATCCCCATCATCTTCAATGGATGGAAATCCATAGGACCACCCGGAACCCAAGTTATTGTTTAATTCTGCAAAAGTATCGGCTTCCGTATCATTATAATAATCCCACTCAACATCTGAGACAACCTGATATATATCTCCATAGTAGTCTACAATAAGATCGGTACCATCAGACCAATAATCATAAACAATGTATGATTGATCTACCCAATTATTTAAGGCAGTTTCCGCTTGAGACAAGGTATCATATATTCCAATTAATTGGTATTCAATATCTGCCTGATTATAGTCCCCTGTTCCAATACCATCACGGTAATAATAACCTTCAGCGCCACCCCATACCTCGTATTGATAAGAATAATCTATCTCAGCGCCGCATACAGGCTTATATAAACTTGATTGTGCTGAATCATACTGGAGAGTGATATTTAGGTCTAAGCCGTTTCTCCCCGGTAAATCAAGCAGGTTTACATCATATTGCAGTGTCCCGTTATTTGCAACGATTTTCTCTTCTTGATTTGCTTGAAAATGAAAGGGTGATGTAAAATATCGATCAAATTGGATTTCACTCCCGCTCATCATTGAAGCTGTCCCATCAGAGCTGTTCTGAATAAATTCGTAATAGAGAACCTTGTTTTTCAGATCTTGGGGTTTAATTCCTTTTTCCTGTACGCCGTTTATAAGTTGCTCAAGATCCACGAAATAGTCATCGGCAAATTCTTTTAAGGTTTCAATATCCTCCGGCAGAAGTTCTTCATAGTTCTCTATATTCAAATCCTTCCGGGCTGTCCCATCTTTAATAATATCATTTACATCAAGTTCAAGGGCTTCTGCTGCAGCCAGCGCTTTTTTTATTTGATCCGTAGTATAGCCCTTCAAAAACAGGCCTTTGGCCTGTTCTGTTTTTATTTCATTACTTTTACTTGTACGAATTAAATGTTGAAATCTTCTCAATTCTTTGTTCAGTTCAACCAGATCATTGTTATTCAATAATAATTGAGCAGCTTCATCAATACTAAATTCAAATTCTTTTGTTATATTTGCAATTTTTAATGATTCCAACAGATTATAACCATCTTGCGCACAATTAGTCATTGTGCTGGGATCCACACCAAAAAAATCACAAATAATTTTCTTTTCTTCATCTGTTGCTTCACTAAAGCTTTTTAACCGCGATAATAATTGGAAAGCTGATAAAGAATCATTTGGTTGCTGTTGCTCTTCCTCATCTACTATTTTTGTTGGCTCCTCATCTTTTATTGGCTCTTCTTCAAACGGTTCAGCTTCTTTTTCCACATTGTCATCTGTTAGCTGATCGGTATCATCTGTAATATTCTCAATGATATTTTCCTCGTCACTATGCACTGGTTCATTTACACTATTCTCTATTGTATCAACTGCATCTTCCATAGGAGTCATTCCAGAATTCTCTGCCAATGCCGGAACAATGCCGTATGATAAGAATACCAGCAATATTAATAAGCATAATAGATCTTTTCGCATACCAAACTTCCTCTCCCTGTATCTAATACCAGGCTATATATAGTCTTATTTGATTTAATTCATCCTTTGTTTTGATATCAAATTACCTTCATCATCATACAGATAGTTCCATATAACCTGACCATTACGAATAATTGAAGTCAGACGGTTATTAGCATCATACTGATAAGTTACACCGCCCATCTTTACCTGTACTGGCAATAGCCGGTTATATATCGTCCCGTCACCAAGCTGCCCATAGTAGTTATGGCCCCATCCCCAAATAGTTCCATCGCTTTTTAGACCAAGAGAATGACCATATCCCGCTGATATCGCCACTAAATTACTTAGATTCATTACTTCTACCGGAGGATTTCTTGGCGATGTGGTTCAGTCTCCAATTTGACCGTAATAATTCATTCCCCAAGCGTAAGCTTTACCATTGTCTTTTAACGCTAAATTATGTTCTAACCCCCCGGATATTGCGGTCATGTCACTTAATGTAGGTACCTCTACGGGTACTGCTCCATCCCCTGACCAGCCCCAAAACCAAACCGATCCATCAGATGTGACAGACAGGGAATGACCATCATCGGCAGCAACCCCCACTACTCCGGTTAAACCTTCTATCTGTACCGGTGAATATCTGTTTGTTGTCGAATTGTCGCCAAGCTGTCCTTCATTATTTTTTCCCCAAGACCAGATCGTTCCATCGCTTTTTAATGCTAAATTCCTTCCGCAATTGCTATAGCATTGGTTAGTCCTGATACTTGAACCGGAGTAAAATTGCAATCACATTGGTCAGTCCTGATACTTGAACCGGGGTATTTCTACTTGTTATTGTCCCATCGCCAAGCTGTCCGTAGCTATTGAATCCCCATGTCCATACTGTGCCATCACTCTTTAATGCTATGCTATGATGCAAACAAGCATAAACTGCAGTTATATTATTTAAACCTGAGACCTGGACAGGTACTGTCTTATTTTGCTTTGTTCCATCCCCAAGTTGACCATATTCATTACCGCCCCATGACCATACAATACCATCTTGTAATAAAAGGCTATGATTCATCCCTGCAGATATTTGTTTAGATTCATATCCCACAGTCGATTCAGTGAAAATCTGAACTTCTGGTTCTGTTGAATATGTCTCAGTAGTATTTATGATACCGGTGCTCCCGTTTATGTCAATCACTTCATCATTAACAATACCTTTCACCGCATTTTCAACATTTATCTTACTGCTATTATAAGTTTTTCCTATTAGTGAAGACATCTTGTCAGAGAAATTAAGGATTTTACTTCTGATTTCATCTTTACTTAATTGTGAATTTTGTCCCAATAATAGTGCTATTTCTCCAGAAACAAAAGCTGCTGCCATTGAAGTTCCATCTTTAAAGCCCACATCGTTCCCCGGGATCGTACTTATAATGTTTTCTCCGGGAGCTGCAATATCCACAGAGGCTTGTCCATAATTTGAAAAAGCAGATAAAAACCCTTCATCGTTTATCGAAGCAACTGTTATTATATTATCTAAATCAAAGGAAGCAGGAAAAACTGATTGTTTATCAATATCCCAACCATTATTGCCCGCCGCTGCTACAAAAATTAAGTTTGATTCTCTCATTACCCCTTTCAAGGCATTATTTTCGAAAGCAGAACTCCAACTACAATTGGCAATCTGAGCTCCCATTTGAGAGGCATATTCTATTGCGTCAATAATGTCACTGGTGTAAGCCTCACCATCTGCAAAAACTTTGAGTGGCATAATCTTTGCCCCGGGAGAGATACCGGCAATTTCAGTTTCATTATCCTTCTCTGACCCAATTATTCCTGCAATATGTGTTCCGTGCCATTCATTTTTACTCACATTCTGAACTTTATTGGAATTATCAGTAAAATTCCAGCCATTAACATCGTCAACATACCCATTGCCATCATCATCTATACCGTTACCTGCTATTTCCCCTTTATTTTTCCAAATATTATTTTCTAGGTCATAATGTGAAACATCAATACCGGTATCAAGCAGAGCAACAACTGCTCCCTGTCCTGTGCTTTCCCCCCAGGCAGGAACTACGTTAGCATCAAAACCATGTAATTTATCTCCCTGTAAAACAGGTTTCGCTTCGTTATTTTTAAGATCATTATTTTCTTCGTCAATTTCCTGATTTACAGGCTCTGTTTCCATATATATTGGATATTGGTTAAATAATCCCCATTGTTCCCCAAAATACATATCCTCGGAAGCCAAGCTCAATTTATAATCGGGTTGAATAAACTCTATCTCTTCGTTAAGGGATATCTTATCTATGACCTTTTTAGGGTTAAGTTTCTTGGTGGTATATATCACTTCGATATTTTTCTTTTTTGTTTTTTTGTAACTTTTAACCATGTCTTTCAGACTTCCGGATATTTTATCTTTACCTTGATCGTTGTTATTGTCTTTAAACTTAACAATGAAGCGGTTAGTCCAAAATGCTTCGGGTACTTCCTCAGCTTGAATGTTCATTTGAAGATCTCGTAACTTCTCCACGTCATTTAATAATTTTTCCTGCTCAGCTGTTTTGTTGTCTTCAGTATTCAATTGTTCAACTGCAAATACAGAAATACTTGACATAATCAGGCTAAAAAGCACAATAATTATAAGAAAGTTTTTGCAAATACTATTTTTCACCTTGGTCCTCTCCTTCAATTCTCGATTATATCTGATTGTTACGCTTTCAATCTAACGAATAATGACTAGGGTACCCACCCCTCTGTGTTACAATAGTTGTCAGGGAGCGAAAACAATCTTTTAAAATTTGAGGTAATTGATTATCATTAACTACTATTCATATTTTCTCTTTCTCCATCCACCGCAATTATCTTTTTAGTACTTTTTTAAGCATGTACACATATTTTTCCATCATCATGGATCCGCCATTCTTATTAATTATAAAAAACGCAATTTGTACAATATTTGACATTCGGCATTTACCATTGATTCCCTTTTATGAATTTACGACATATTTTGACAAATAATGATTATAATCGACATTTTCAACCAAGAGAACGTTTCCTTGATTTGCCCCTCTGATTTATGCATTATGCGCCATGCGCGCGATGCAAACAAGAAAAACCGGGCTAAAGTCCCAATGTAATAATGTTAAGAATAAGACAGGGTAAATACTATATTCAAAATTTATCAGAAACACAAAAAAGGGGAACCTATCTGGTCCCCTAAACTTATACTCCCTCATTAAAATTAAAATAATATTTTCTCCCTGAAAGTACAAAAGGAAAGACACCTCCCTTAAAAGGAAAGTGTCTCTGTGAACTTCTTACATGGGAAAAAACAACTGAGCTACCTTAGTTACGATACTGGTCAAAGGTGCTGGATAAACCCCTAAGAAAAGGGAGAAAAAAGCACAGACATACATGACCGTTTTGGTACCCACCGGAATAGGAATGGTGGTCTCTTCTGCCGGTTCACCAAAGAACATCACCTTGGCTACGATCAGGTAGTAATATGCAGAAACCATGCTCATACCAATCCCTAAGAAAGCCAGCCAAAGATAACCCTGGTCGATAACGGCGGTAAAGAGATAAAATTTACCTACAAACCCTGCCATGGGAGGAATACCCCCCAGGGAAAGCAAGCATAATAAGAGCACGGCTGAAATCACCGGAGACCGTTTCCACATCCCGGTATAATCCTTGATTTCGTCACTCCCGGTGTAATTGCCAAATGCAGTAATACAGGCGAAAGCCCCCGCATTGGCAAAGACATAGATCAGGGCGTAATACATAATAGCGGAAACACCTAAATCGGTGAAAGCCACTAAGCCCATTAAGAGATAACCGGCATGGGCAATACTGGAATAGGCCAGCATTCTTTTAATATTGGTTTGAGGAATCGCCACAAAGTTCCCCAAAACGATGGTTAAAGCGCATAGTATAATCACTAAAATCATCCATACATCCCTGGTATCCGGAATAACGGTCATAAACATACGCAACATGGCGGCCAAAGCAGCCGTTTTAGAGCCCACAGCCAGGAAAGCCGTAACAGGTGTCGGTGCACCTTCGTAAATATCCGGAGACCACATATGAAAAGGCACCATCGAGATTTTAAAACCGAAGGCAGCAATTAAGAAAACGAGTCCCATCACCGTGAAAGGCTGCAATGAACCGGCTGAAAGCATGGCCAGTACATCAGCGTATTGGGTGGAACCGGCCATTCCGTAAAGAATACTCAAGCCGTAAAGAAGAACTGCAGAAGACATGGCACTTAAGAGCATGTACTTCATCCCTGCCTCGGAAGACTTTTTATCCCCATGACGAAAAGCGGTAAGCACGATAAAGGGAATTGTCATCATTTCCAAGGCAACGTAAAAGATGATAAAATCTGCTGCCGAAACCATGAGCATCATGCCCAGCAAAGCAAAGACCATCAACGCGAAGAACTCACCCTGATGATAACCCAGCTTTTCCACGTAGCTTACGGAAAACATGGCGATCAATAAAGCGGCCACGAGGAAAGTGATCTTAAAGAAACTGCTGAAGGGATCCACCACATACATAGCTCCAAAGGCCGTACCTGAAACACCGTGCAGAGTACAAGCAATAATCAGGGTAACGGCTAAACTGAAACAGGTAAAATAGCCAATGCCCTTCTTTTGCCCGGCAGGGGTCACAAGACCCAGCACCAAAATAAACAGAGATAATAGGGCAACAATTATTTCAGTTGTTAAGAGTTCCAGATTCATTAGAATATCCCTCCCATCTTGAAGGCGGCGACTTTCTCCGCGAGAGGTACGACACCGTTATTAATCAAGTTCATCAACAAATCAGGGAAAACCCCCAATAGGATTAAAGTCCCGGAAAGAATCACAAAGGGAACAATCTCCACTCCTTTGGCGTCCGGCAATGCATCCCAACGAGGATTTCTGGGGCCGAAGAAGACCCGCATCATAACCCGAAGAACATAAATGGCCGTAACTACAATGGCAAAAATAGAAATCACCGCTCGTACCGGATAAACCTGGATCGCACCGGTAAAGATGGAAAACTCCGCGACGAAGTTAAAGAGACCAGGTAACCCCAGAGAGGCTAAACCGGCAATCAGGAAACTATAAGCCACCCGGGGCATTTGGTGAGCTAAACCACCAAAATCCGCAATCTGCCTGGTATGAGCCTTATGATAAATATTACCCACAATGGAGAAGAATAGAGCGGTCATAATTCCGTGGGCAAACATTTGGGCCACGGCGCCATCAATACCCACCGTATTTAAGGAGGCGATCCCTAACAACACATAACCCATGTGACTCACGGAAGAGTATCCAATGACAAATTTCAAGTCCTTCTGCACCATGGCAACAAATGCGCCGTAGGTGGCATTTACCGTACAAAGGGTAGCAATTAAAGGTGCCCAATAATGAGCCCCTTCCGGGAAGCAGAAAAGACCTACCCGGATTAAACCATAACCACCCAGTTTCATCAATACTCCGGCGTGCAGCATACTCACTGCCGTAGGTGCCGCCACGTGACCATCGGGAGACCAGGTGTGTAAAGGCCACATGGGAACCAGGAAGCCAAATCCGACCATCATCAGGAAGAAAGCAAATTTTTGGAAGAATGGATCGTACTTAATACTGGCCAAGGTAGCAATATCAAAGGTACGTATGCCTAACCCCTTCACCGGATCCGCCACATAGAGGAACATGGCGATGGCACCCATAAGAATAAAGGCACTCCCCACCAAAAGATACAGGGTTAATTTCATGGCCGCATATTCTTTGCGGGTACTACCCCAAACCCCAATCAGGATATACATAGGGATCACCGCCACCTCAAAGAAGAGGTAAAAGAAGAACAGATCCCTGGAAGCAAAAACTCCAAAAACACCGGACACCAGGACCAGGAGGAAAATAAAGAATTCCTTGATGCGATGGTGCATATCCCAGGAAGCAAAAACTCCCGTAAAGATCACCAAAGCGGTCAAAAGGATTAATGGCAGACTGATTCCGTCCACTCCTAAGGAAAAGCGAATCCCAAACTCATTAACCCAGGGAATATCCAGGTTGAACTGCATCCCTCCCTTGGCCACATCATAGTTCAAATAACAAACAATAGAGGCCACCAGTGAGATAAAGGTGAAGAGGGCTGCGGTGCATTTAATGATCACCTCTTCTTTATCCGGGATAAACAAAATCGTCAAAGCGCCGAAAATCGGTGCCAGAATAATAATCGCTAATAATAAAGAGGACATTATTTCATCACACCTCCCAGCACAGGAGTCGTCATCAAGAGAACAATTAAAATAATTGCTCCAAAGATCACTAAAGCATAATTCTGCAAATTACCTGTATGGATAAAGCGCATCCAGCCACCGGTATAGCGTACGCCATCGCCGATGCCGTCAGCCACTCCATCCACCACTTTCCGATCCGTTTGGTTGCAGAGCCAGGCAATACCCATCATCACTTTATCAAAGAGAAAGGCATAAAGCTCATCAATATAGAATTTGTTCCAAAGCAACTTATAAATCGGACCAAATTTCGCAGCCATTTGATCTGTATCCACCATTTTCTTGTAGTAGATCAAATAAGCCAGGAGGATACCGCCTAGAGCAAAAAGTGTAGAGGTTAGAGCGATGGTCATATTGATTTCCCCGTGATGAGGATGACCGAAGAAAACCATTTCTCCATAACCCATTTGCAGTAATCCCCAACCGGCAAAGATGGCAAAGAAAGATAAAATGATCAGGGGAACCGTCATCCAGGGAGAGGATTCATGGGCATGATGGTCCGTTCTTTTCCCACCAAAAAAGGCGACAAAAATCAAACGGAACATATAAAAAGCAGTCATACCTGCCACAATCGTTGCTACCCAGTAAAGTCCGGTATAGCCTGCACTGTAGGCAGCCAGTAAAACCTCATCTTTGCTCCAGAACCCGGCTAAAGGGAAAATTCCGGCTAAAGCCAAAGCCCCGATGACAAAGGTCCAGGTAGTAATGGGCATTTTCTTAGAAAGTCCGCCCATTTCAAAAATATCCTGGGTATGGACGGCATGAATCACGCTGCCGGCACAAAGGAAGAGCATACATTTAAAGAATGCATGGGTAGTCAGATGGAACATACCGGCGGTAATACTTCCAACTCCGATCGCCATCACCATGTAACCCAACTGGCTTAAGGTAGAATAAGCCAAAATTCTCTTAATATCCCGCTGTACCAGAGCCAGGCTGGCAGCAAATATGGAAGTAAAGCCTCCGATATAAGCAATGAAGGTCATCGTTTCCGGAGATCCCTGGAAAAGGACAAAGCCTCTGGCTAAGAGATAAACCCCGGCGGCTACCATGGTCGCGGCGTGCAGGATGGAAGAAACGGGTGTCGGCCCTTCCATGGCATCGGGCAGCCAAACATGCATGGGGAATTGGGCAGATTTGGCCATAGGACCGGCAAAGATCAGCAAAGTGATCAAAGTCAGAGTGGCAGCCCCTATTCCGTGGTTGCCCGTGGTAAGAATCTGAGATAATTCCCCAAAATTAAAGGTCTGAAAATTAACATAAAGGAGAATAATCCCCATCATAAAGCCAAAATCGCCCCATCGGTTGGTAATAAAGGCTTTATTGGCTGCTTTGGCAGCGGAGGGCCGTTCAAACCAAAAACCAATCAGGAGGTAGGAACATAAACCCACCAATTCCCAGCCAAAGAACATTTCAAAGAAATTATTGGCGATCACCAGGACCAACATGGAGAATACAAAAAGGGACATATAGGCAAAATAACGGGAGAAACCAGGATCTCCATGCATATATCCTACCGAATAGATAATCACCAAAGTGGCGATAAATGTCACCACAAACAACATAACTGCGGAAAGCGGGTCAATTAAAATACCCATATCAATATTTAAACCCGTATATTGTTCCAAAGCAGACAACCTTAACCATGGCAAAGATACCTCATAAGGCTCGGCCATGGAAATGCCTTTTTGGATTGTTTCAATCAGCACACCCACGGAGATCACCAGAGAGGCGCCGACCCCGGCTAAAGCCACGCCAACACTAAGTCTCTTCGCCTTTTTCGTGAGAAAAATAATCAAGGTATAGGCGATCAGAGGAAAAACGGGTATTAACCAAGCATTTTCTATCATTGTAATTTCACCTGCCTTATACTTTGATTTTTACCACTTCAACCAGTCTAAATTATCCAAATCAGTGGAGTAACGGTCACGATAAATGCTTAGGACTATGGCTAAGCCTACAGCAACCTCTGCCGCTGCCACGACGATGACAAAAATGGCAAAGACATGTCCTACCAGCTGATTGGGCACGAGAAAACGGTTAAAAGCAATGAGATTAATGTTCACTGAATTGAGCATCAGCTCAATGCCCATCAAAACAGCCACCGCATTTCGTTTACCAATGGCACCAAAAAGTCCAATACAAAAAAGTGCCGCCGCTAACATCAAATAATGTTCCAAGGTAATCATCGGTTTTGTCTCGCTCCTTTCCCCACAATAATGGCTCCCACCAGTGCGGCTAAAAGCAGCAAAGCTGCCGTTTCAAAAGGTATTACATAAACATTCATCATTAACTCTGCAATGGGACCTACGGTACTTTCCGGTACAGAACCATTGGAAACAGGCCAAAAACTGGTAAAGATCAAACGACCTAAAATGATAAAGAGTCCCAATGAAACCAAAATACTGCCCCATTTGTGCTTGCTGTAAAGATTACTTTCCTTAATGTCTCCCCGGGGAGTCAACATCACCCCGAAAACCAGGAGAATAGATATCGCTCCTACGTAAACCAGAACCTGAACCGCCGCCAGAAAGTCGGCAGAAAGAGTCAGATAAATCCCCGCTACACCCAGAAAAGTGACCACCATATAGATAGCGCTATGCACCAGGTTTTTGGATAGGACCATAGCAAGAGCAAAAATAATGATCACCCCGGACAACACGCCGAAAGCAACGGTCATGAAGCATCCCCTCCTTTATCCTCTGCATCCTCTTCCGTGGGGGCTTTAGGAGTTACCGCGCTCGTCCCTGCCGGGTATTTACGATACATAATGTTCTTGGTATTATCCCGGGTATAAGCGGCCAGCTCAAAATTCTGATCAGCTGCAATAGCATCTGTCGGGCAAATTTCCTCACAAAGACCGCAAAAGAGGCAATATTGCAGGTTCATTATATATTCCGTTAAGACTTTTTTATTGTTTTCATCCTTTTCACTTGTTAAGGTGATCACCTCATTTGGACAAGCCCTAACGCACATGCCGCAGGAAATGCATTTTTCCGGATCAATGCGAAAACGGGACTTCACTGCCGGAGGCAAATTAGGCTTCACTTCCGGATACTCCTGGGTAACCTTCGGTGCCACATAATGCTTAAAGGTCACGCCAAGTCCTTTCAATAAACCTTCACCGTTCATTTTTACCACCACCCCATGGTACGGATCATCTCATAAGCTTTTATGCCGATGCCCGTAACCAGAATATTTGCCAAGGAGATTGGAAGAAGCACCTTCCAATTAAAGTGCATCATATGGTCAATTCTGATTCTGGGGAAAGTCCAGCGTGCCCACATGAAGACAAAAATTAAAACATAGGTTTTAATAATAAACCACAACCAGCCGGGCAGCAACGGCCCTTGCCAGCCGCCTAAAAAGACAGTTGCCCCAATGGCGGACATAAGCAACAGATTAGCATACTCCGCCAAATAAAAGAGGGCAAAACGACCGGCTGAATATTCCGTATGGTAACCGGCAACCAGTTCCTGCTCCCCTTCCGGCAGGTCAAAGGGACCCCGGTTGATTTCCGCATTACCGGCAATCATGAAAATGATAAAAGCAATCGGCTGCAAGATGATATTCCAAACCCCTTGCTGAGCTTCCACAATCGCGGACATTTGCAGAGAACCGGTAATCATGACTACGCCCAAAAAGGAAAATACATAGGGAATTTCGTAACTGATCATTTGGGCTACGGCCCGCATCCCCCCTAAAAGAGGATACTTACTGCCCGAGCCCCAGCCGGCCATCAAAAGCACCATCGTGGTTACCGAAGAAACAGCCAGAATATAAAATATACCAATATTAAAATCTAAGGCATTCATTCCCTGACCAAAAGGAATGACGACAAAGACCAATAAAGAAGGTACAAACATGGCATATGCTGCTGCTTTGTATACCATTTTATCGACTCCGGCAGGCACGATATCTTCCTTACCCAGAATCTTTAATACGTCCAGCACAATCTGAAAAATTCCCTTAGGGCCGACCCGATTGGGGCCGACACGTTCCTGAAAGAAACCGGCTACCTTACGTTCCATATAAACCAGGAACATGACGTTCAGCAGGACAAATACAACAATGGCAACAAACTTGACTAAGATCATCACCATCCCCACCCAAAAGGCGGATAGGAATCCTGCTAACCATTCACTTAATGCGCCGGCAATATTCAAAAATAAATTATTCATTTATCTTCTCCCCTATATCACCGATTTTTCTTACCGATCGACTTCACCTAAAACGATATCAATGGAAGCCAAGGAAGCAATAGCATCCTGGAGAATTGTTCCTCGAGCCATCTTGGGAAAAATCCCTAAATTGATAAAAGACGGTGAACGAAGATGCATGCGGTAAGGCTTGGTTCCTCCATCACTTACCAAATAAAAGCCGAGAATGCCTTTGGCTCCTTCAATATGACCGTAGGTTTCTCCCGCAGGAATTTTCAATACCTTGGGCACTTTCGCCATTATATCGCCCTCGGGCAGTTGATCAATCGCCTGACGGATAATCCTTAAGCTCTGTCGGATTTCTTCCATGCGCACATTATAACGGTCGAAGTTGTCCCCATTTTCCCCCAGGGCTACATCAAACTCGAATCGGTCATAAATGCTGTACGGCTTCACTTTACGCAAATCAAAGTTCACTCCGGAGGCACGCAAATTGGGGCCGGTAAGACCATAATCCAACGCTTCTTCACCACTGATGGGAGCAACATTCTTGGTACGGGCTAAAAAGATCTCATTTCCTGTCAGAACATCATCAAATTCTTTAATTCTCTTGGGCATTCGCTGTAAAAACTCTTCCAGCTTAGGCAGAAACCCTTCCGGAATATCATTGGGCACCCCGCCCACACGCATGAAGCTCGTAGTCAATCGGGAACCGCAGATCATCTCAAAAAGATCCAGGATTTTTTCCCGATCATAAAAAGCATACATCCAGGCAGTATATGCATTCATATCCAGGCCAAAGCTGGCTACCATCACTAAATGACTGGCAATTCTCTGTAATTCTCCTACAATGACGCGAATGTATTCCGCACGTTCAGGAATTTCCAGGTTCAGAGCTTCTTCTAAAGTCAAAACATAGCCCCAATTATTCAACATCGCTGCCAGATAATCCATACGATCGGTATAAGGAATAAATTGAGTATAGGTTCTGCTTTCTGCGATCTTTTCCATACCCCGGTGCAGATACCCTACCACATTCTCTGCATCCACAACATATTCCCCATCCATCGTCAGAACAGCCCGATAAACACCGTGGGTACTGGGGTGTTGAGGTCCCATATTTAAGATAAATTCCTGGGTGCGAAAATTCCCTTCTTGATTGGCAAGTACCATTTCTACACCTCTCTTCTACTGCCGCGGGGCAGCTTCCACTTTGAAATCTTTTCTTAAAGGGTGTCCTTCAAAATCATCGGGACAAAGGACACGCTTTAAATCAGGATGATCCGTAAAGATGATTCCCATGAGATCATAGGTTTCTCTTTCCATAACATTAGCTGAATTCCAAACAGATACGGCTGATTCTATTTGGGGGTTTTCTTTATCCAGATTGGCCTTAACTCTCAATATTTGTCCATCCTGAAGACTTAATAAATGATAGACTGCCGTGAAACATTCGGGATAATCTACAGCCGTAACATCTTCTAAAAAGGTATAATCTGTGTTCTCCTTGATTTCCTGTAAAACATCAATGATATCTTCCGCAGCAACAACGAGAGATTTTTCGTCTTCACTCAGCCCAACTTTTGTGCCAAACTTTGTGATTAAACCTTCCGCCACGTCTTTAATATTATTCATTTGGCTTCAACTCCGTAATTTTCGGATTAAGAATTCTTTGCTTCAACGTAAGCATGCCGTAAATCAACGCTTCCGGTCGTGGCGGACAACCGGGCACATAGACATCGACAGGAATCAATTGATCCACACCGGGCACCACATTGTAAGAGTCCACAAAAGGACCGCCGCTGATCGCGCAGCTACCCATGGCAATAACATATTTAGGTTCCGGCATTTGGTCAAAAATCCTTTTTAGCAAAGGTGCCATTTTGTTTGTCACCGTTCCGGCCACAATCATGAGGTCGGCATGACGGGGAGAGGGACGAAAAACCTCATAGCCAAATCTGGCTAAATCATAACGCCCGCCTCCGGCGCCCATCATTTCAATTGCGCAGCAGGCAAGACCAAAGGTTACCGGCCAGAGAGAATGCCCGCGGGCATAATTCAGGACCTTTTCCACAGAGGCTAAGATCACATTGTCCGGTAATTGTTCAATGTTTGTGCTTACATCCATTCTAATGCTCCTTCCTTCCAGGCATACCATAGGCCTATTACTAAAATTCCGATGAAAATGATCATTTCAATGAAGCCAAATAATCCCAAGGATTGAAATTTAACAGCCCAGGGATAAAGGAAAATTGTTTCTACATCAAAAACTACGAAAACCAGAGCATACATGAAATAATGGATTTTAAACTGTACCCAGGTGGGGCCCTGGGTATCAACCCCGCACTCAAAAGCCGTTAATTTCTCCGGGTTTGGACGTTTGCGCCGCAAAATAATGGGTACAAAGACAACAATAAAAGGAAAGATAATCGAAGCAATAAGATATATGCCTAATTGACCATACTGCTCTAACATGTTTTCACCTCCTTTATATAAAATTTCTTGAATTGTATTTAAAAGTCAAAGAGAAAAGGTTATTAAAGTTCTTACTTGATTAATTGTCAAATATATTTAACTTCTTGGTCCATTCACTAACTCCTGCCTAATTTCTTGCTTTTATTTAAATCTCTTTTACCTGAAAAGTGACCCGGTGGATCGATGATAGTCCCAATTTAAGAATAGCTGTTCTATGAGCCTGAGTTGGATATCCCTTATGTTGCTGAAAACCATAACCGGGAAAGCGCTTCTCATAAAGCTCCATTAAACGGTCCCGGTGGCATTTGGCCAGGATACTGGCGGCAGCGACAGATGCGCTTTTCTCATCCCCTTTAATAATACTGGTCTGGGGTAAATCTACTTCCGTCAGCTTCATGGCATCAATTATCAAGTGTTCCGGAGGAAGATGCAGTTTCTGAACCGCCAGCTTCATCGCAAGTTTTGTTGCCTGATAAATATTGATACGATCAATCTCCCGGGGGATGACCCCGCCAATGGCCCACGACAGGGCTTTGGCTTTAATTTCCTTTTCCAGGATTTTTCTTTTTTTCTCGCTGACTTTTTTAGAATCGTTTAGTCCTAAGATCCTGCAATCCCGAGGTAAGATCACTGCTCCTGCAATAACCGGTCCTGCCAAAGGGCCTCGCCCCACCTCATCTACCCCGGCAATATATCGAATTCCTCTTTGATGTAAAGATTCTTCATATTGATTGAGAAGATGAATCCGCTCTATCTCCCGGGAATATTTCTCTGCTGATAAATCCATCATCCTCCCTTACCTCCTCTTTATTTCATAAGGAAGATCTCGCTTCTTCAAATTCTCCCGGCTCCTCCAGGGTAAAGGGACCTAATTTCCCCACGCGAAATTCCTGTAAAAGGAGTATCGCCGTTTGATCCATTTTTACCGCACCTTTCGCAGCAAGAAGGCCTCTCTTTCGCCCAATCTCTTCCATAAGGGCCCATGTGTCCTGAGGAAACTCCCCAAGCTTATATCGTTTCATTAAAGCGTCCGGGTGATGCTCCCGGATATAGACCAATAAATCGTAGGCGACATCATCCAGGGAATAAACCAAATCACTGATCGCTCCCGTTGCCGCCAATTTAAAGCCGGTGACGGGGTCCTCGAATTTTGGCCATAGCAAGCCGGGGGTATCCATTAATTCCAAATCAGTTACCACGCGCACCCATTGGGTTCCCTTGGTCACACCCGGTTTATTGCCGGTTTTGGTGGATGCTTGGTTCACAAGGGCATTGATCACAGTGGACTTTCCCACATTAGGAATACCGACAATCATCGCCCGCACTGCTCGCCGACGGCGCCCTTTCTTTTCCAAAGCACTCAGCACCGGTTCTGCCGCCATTTTTACTTCGACAATCAGTTCCTTGATTCCTTGTTTTGCGATGCTATCGATGGCCACAGCACCCATACCCTGTTTTTTAAAATAAGACAACCATTTTTTGGTGGATTCTTCTTGAGCCAAATCCTTTTTATTTAAAACCATGACCCGTTTTTTGTTCTTTAACAATGTATCTATAATGGGATTCCTGCTGCTCTGGGGCAGCCGGGCATCCACCACTTCAATAACCACATCCACTAAGCTCAGGTTTTCCTGAATCTGCTTCTTTGCTTTGGCCATATGGCCGGGATACCATTGAATAGGTGGAGACTTTTCCATTAAAATCACCGCCCTTTTTTTGTACTCTATTTTTCTTCTCTAAGCTGCCGCTTCCATTTGCTTTAGAGTGTCATAGACATTCATAGACTGTCCCTATGGCAGGCTGGTGACCCGATTGAAAGGCCAATATGTGATTGATGCTTTTCCCAGGATTTTGTCTCGGGTTACCATGCCAAAGACCCGGCTGTCCCGGCTGTTATCCCGATGATCCCCTAAGACAAAATATGCTCCTTCATCCATGGTTATCGGTCCAAAATCGAAAGCTGTCCCCGCCTCAGAAATATAGGATTCCTCCAAAACCTGTCCATTAATCAGTATTTCTCCATTTCTCCCTTGGATAACTTCTCCCGGGAGAGCGATAATCCTTTTGATATACTGAATTCTTTCATCCATCGGGTAGCGAAAAATTATAATATCGCCTCGCTTCGGATCCCGAAAACGATAAATCCATTTATTAACCAAAATGCGATCTCCAGGCTGTAGTACCGGTTCCATTGAGGAAGAAGGAATAAAATAGGGCTCCCACAAAAACAAGCGCATCAGGATGGCCAAGATTACAGCCAAAGAAAGGGCTTCCACTATTTCCCCCCGGCTGCCTTTCAATCCCTGAAAAAAAGAAGAGGATAATTTCTCCAAGAGATATTGCCTCCATTTTGATAATAATCCATTTATCCTTATCATAAGTTTAATTTTGTCTAACAATAATAACAAGTTAAATATTTTGATATTGGTTGACTTTGTTACTAAAGTTCACATTTAATGAGAAAAAGGGACTGATTTTACTCAGTCCCTTTATTTCTATCGGAGATCCTTAATTCTGGCTGCTTTACCGGTACGTTCACGTAAGTAGTATAATTTTGCCCGGCGTACCTTACCGCGCCGCATTACTTCAATCTTTTCAATTTTGGGCGAATGAAGCGGGAAAGTTCTTTCCACACCAACCCCGTACGTAACCCGACGCACCGTAAAGTTCTCGCGGATTCCGCCGCCTTTGCGTCTGATGACAACACCTTCAAAAATCTGAATTCTTTCCCGGGTTCCTTCCACAACCTTAACGTGTACCCGCACAGTATCACCGGCTCTAAAGGGAGGGATATTGGTTTTAATCTGCTCTTGTTCGATCATTTTAAGTAAATCCATCTTTTTTCCTCCTTCCTTCCAAGACGTTCATAACCGCATGCTAAATTTGACGCAGCAGAGGACCGTCCGTATCTCATGGCAATTTTGCCAAAACAAATTATATCATATTAATCCCTCTTCTTGCAAGCAGTTAAAAAATTAACCGGGCTCTCATATCTCTATTCAACATGAGAGACATATGCGCCATAGCCTTCCTTTTCCATTTCCTTTAAAGGAATAAAACGCAGGGCAGCACTATTGATACAATATCGCAAACCCCCTCTTTCCTTCGGCCCGTCAGGAAAGACATGGCCTAAATGAGAATCCCCAACCGTGCTTCGTACTTCCACCCTGCTCATACCATACTTAAGATCAGCCACCTCTTTTAACACCTTTTCATCCACTGGGCGGGTAAAGCTGGGCCATCCACAGCCGGAATCAAATTTATCCGCGGATAGAAAGAGAGGCGCTCCGGTCACAATATCCACATAGATCCCCGGTTCATGATGGTTCCAAAACTCATTTTGGAAGGGCGGCTCCGTATGACTTTCCTGGGTCACCCGAAATTGTATCGGGGAAAGATTCTTTTTCAATTCCGCGAGCTCAGGCTTACGATACCGGGATGTATCTGTTTCTGCTATCGGCTGATGCAAAGTGGCAAAGCTGATATGGCAATATCCCCCTGGATTCTTCTCTAAGTATTGTTGGTGATATTCTTCTGCCGGGTAATAGTTCTCTAATTTTTCGATCACGGTGGCAATAGGCGCCTGATATTTTCTTTTCTGAGCAGCTAAAGCTTCTTCCAGCACCGGACGATCCTCTTCCTTCTGATAATAGATGGCGGTGCGGTACTGAGTCCCCACATCGGGACCCTGGCGGTTGAAGGTGGTGGGATCAATAATGAGAAAAAAGTGGTGCAGCAAGGTTTTCAAACTGACCCGTTCCGGATCATACCTGAGATGCACCGTCTCGGCATGGCCGCTGGATGATAAATCATAATATGAGGGATTTTCCGTTTTCCCGTTGGCATAGCCCACGGAAGTTTCCGCCACTCCGTAAATCCGGGCAAAATAGGCCTCTACTCCCCAAAAGCATCCCCCGGCAAACCAGATATCCTTAAGGGCAGTCGGATCAAAGTCAACCCCCAGGTTGGGATTATCAGGCATATGTGATCGACGCAAATTTCCAGGATCATGGTTCATCTTTTTACCACCTTTCTCATTTAAAAACACTTTCCATCTCATATTAGCTGAGATGAAAAGTGTTGTCAAATTCACCTTTTTAACTTCTGGTAAAGCTTACCAGGCTGGAGTTCGGCTGATACAAATCCTGGTCGAAATCCTTTCGTTCCAAAAGGCTCTTTTCCTTTTCTTTGGAGAGATTTTCAAAGGCGGTGGCAATCATCAGCTTAATCCGATTCAGTTGGTTCACTTCGCTGGCCCCGGGGTCATAATCAATGGCCACAATATTGGTACCGGGATAGACCCGTTTCAATTCCTTAATCATGCCTTTTCCCGTTACATGATTGGGGAGACAGGCAAAGGGCTGCATGCAGATAATGTTCTTCACCCCGTTATGAATCAGCTCTACCATTTCACCGGTCAAAAACCAGCCTTCTCCCGTATGATGTCCTAATGACACTACAGGAGCAGCTCCTTCAGCCAAATCATAAATATTGGCCGGAGTATAAAACTTATCACTTTGGGCTAATGCTTCAATATAATGGCGTTGATAACGTTCAATGATTTTAATCACGCCCGCGCCTACGATTTGAGAAAGCTTACTCCCTGCTAAATATTTATAGTTATACTCCTTATCGTATAGACAATAAAGCAGGAAATCCATCAGGCTGGGCATCACCGCTTCCCCACCTTCGTTTTCAACTACCTGAACCACCTCATTATTGGCGGTGGGATGAAACTTGACGAGAATTTCTCCTACCAGGCCAACCTTCGGCTTTTGCTCATTGGTAATTTCCAGGTTATCAAACTCTTGCACAATCTGCCAGATGTTTTCTTTAAAGATGTTTTTATCCTTGGAGGCAAGAGATGCTTTGCAAAGGGTGACCCATTTATCATAAAGCTGATTGGCAGAGCCTTTAATGCGCTCATAAGGACGGACCCGGTATAAAACATTCATCAACAGATCCCCGTAAACAATGGCCATCATGGCTTTGTCCAAGAGAGGCCAGGTATACTTCCAACCCGGGTTTTTCTCCATACCGTTGGGATTGACAGAAATTACGGGAATCTCCGGGAAACCTGCATCCCGTAAAGCCTTTCTTAAAAGACTGATATAATTGGTTGCCCGACAGCCGCCACCGGTTTGAGACATGACCACAGAAGTGTTATTTAAATCATACTCTCCGGATTTTAGTGCTTCAATTAATTGGCCGATCACGATTATCGTCGGATAACAGGCATCGTTATTGACATACTTTAAACCTTCATCAATGGCTTTATGGTCAATGGAGGGGAGCACTACCAAATTGTATCCGTTCAAACGAAAAGCTTCCTCCAAAAATTGAAAATGAATGGGGGACATTTCCGGACACAATATCGTATGGTTTTTCTTCATCTCCTCAGTAAAAGGATTTGGTCGATACTTATTATCTACTGCTTTTAATTGATAACCGTTTTGCTCCCGTTCCGCCATAGCTGCTTTTAGGGAGCGGATGCGAATGCGGGCAGCCCCCAGATTATTCCCCTCATCGATCTTTAATGTGGTGTAAATTTTAGAGTTTCCTTGTAGAATTTCCTGAACCTGGTCCGTGGTTACCGCATCTAATCCGCAGCCGAAGGAATTTAACTGTACCAATTCCAAATCAGTTTGCTGGGCTACAAAGCCGGCCACCCGGTACATCCGAGAATGATAGACCCATTGATCCACCACCCGGAGAGGACGTTCCACATGGCCTAAATGGGCCAGAGAATCCTCGGTAAAAACCGCCAGCCCCAAGGAATTGATCATTTCCGGGATGCCGTGATGAATCTGGGGATCCAAATGATAAGGCCGTCCCGCCAGGACAATACCCTTTACCCCCTTTTCCCGGATGGAAGAAAGGGCTTCCTCCCCAGCCTGTTCAATCTCATTTTTAAAGGAATTTTGTTCCCGGAAAGCCTTTTGCACTGCTGCCTTGACTTCCCTTTTGGTCACGTGGAAAGGCGCTAATTCCTCATAGAGACGGGTGATCAAGCGTTTCTCATGGGCAAAGGGTAAAAAGGGCTTCAGATAGCGGATCCCTTTTTCCCGCAGCACATCAACATTATTTTTAATCACCTCGGGATAGGAAATCACTATAGGACAATTGAAATGGTTGGGAGCTCCTTCATCTTCCTTTCTTTCATGGGTGATACAGGGGTAAAATATAAAGTCCAACCCCTTTTCCACCAGGTCCATCACATGACCGTGCACCAGTTTTCCCGGATAGCAAACGGATTCCGAAGGGATAGTTTCAATCCCTTTCTCGTAAATCTTATTGGAGGAGCGATCGGAAAGTACCACCTGAAAACCCAGATCAGTAAAGAAAGTAAACCAAAAAGGATAATTCTCATAGATATTGAGAACCCGGGGTAAACCCACCCGACCTCGTTTTGCTTCTTCTTCTTTTAATGGCTGATAGCTAAAAAGACGCTCATATTTATACTGAAAAAGATTGGGTATGCTGCTTTCGGTTTTGGCGGCACCGCTTCCCTTTTCACACCGGTTTCCGGAAATGAACTTTGTGCCGTCTCCGAACTTATTAATGGTCAAAAGGCAACGGTTAGCACAGCGGCCGCACCTGGCGGCGGAAGTATCCAACCGGAAAGATTCCAGTTCCTCTGCACCTAACAACCGGGTATGAACCTCTGGTATATATCGTTCCCGGGCGATTAAGGCAGCGCCAAAAGCACCCATAATGCCGGCAATATCAGGACGCACTGCTTCCCGCTCCGAAAGGAGCTCAAAACTCCTTAAAACGGCATCGTTATAAAAGGTACCGCCCTGGACAACTATTTTCTCACCCAGTTCCTGAGGATTTCTCACCTTGATGACTTTAAATAAAGCGTTTTTAATCACCGAATAGGATAAACCGGCAGAGATATCGGCAACAGTTGCCCCTTCCTTTTGGGCTTGTTTAACCCGGGAATTCATAAAAACAGTACACCGGGAACCTAAATCCACCGGTTTTTCAGCTCCTAAAGCTTCCTGAGCAAATTTTTCAATTCCCATATCCAGGGAATTAGCAAAGGTATCTAAAAAGGAACCGCAGCCTGAAGAACAGGCCTCATTTAGTAAAATACTATCGATGATCCCTTCTTTGATTTTGAGGCATTTCATATCCTGACCGCCGATATCCAGGACAAAATCTACTCCGGGGCAGAAAAAGTCTGCCGCCTTATAGTGGGCGATGGTTTCAATTTCCCCGATATCAATATTCAGGGCACTTTTCAATAGACCTTCCCCGTACCCGGTAACGGCACTATGAACAATTCGGGCTCCAGTAGGTAACTGGCGGTACATCTCCTTCAATACCTTAATGGTGGATTTAATGGGACTCCCCTCATTACTGCCATAATACGTATAGAGAAGAGCACCCTGATCATCTGTCAAAGCAACCTTAGTTGTAGTGGATCCGGCATCAATCCCCAGAAAGCAATCGCCCTGGTATGTGGTTAAGTCATTTCTGGGGACGGCAGTCTGACTATGGCGTGCTTTAAAAGATGCGTAATCATCCCGGGAGGCAAAAAGAGGTGCTAATTTATTGGTTTCAAGCAGGGAAACCTGCTCCAGAGCTTCCAGTCTCTTAATTAGAGTCTGAAATGAGATGGGCTCCTCTTCGATCGAAGACAAAGCCGCCCCCAAGGCAACAAACAACTGGGAATTATCGGGAAAAATGACCTGTTCCGGCTTTAACTGCAGGGTTTCGATGAAGCGGTTTCTCAGCTCTGAAAGAAAATAGAGGGGTCCTCCCAAAAAAGCGACGTTTCCTTTAATCGGACGACCGCAGGCCAATCCGCTGATAGTTTGAATTACTACCGATTGTAATATGGAGACAGCGATATCTTCCTTGGCTACCCCCTCATTTAAGAGCGGTTGGACGTCGGTCTTGGCAAACACGCCGCACCGGGCGGCAATCGGGTAAATGGTCTGGGCATTTTTTGCCAGTTCATTTAAGCCCGCGGCATCTACATGCAAAAGAGAGGCCATTTGATCAATGAAAGAACCGGTACCCCCGGCGCAAGTTCCGTTCATGCGCTGATCGATCCCATTATGAAAGTAAGTGATTTTGGCATCCTCTCCTCCCAGTTCAATCGCCACATCTGTTTGAGGAAAATAAGTCCTGATAGCCTTGGTGGAGGCGATTACTTCTTGAGTAAAAGGTACTCCAATGCTCTGGGCCAGTCCCATCCCCCCTGACCCTGTAATGACAAGAGTAAAATGGGCATGCTGAATTACATGGTAAGCATCCTTTAAGATCTCCTCCAGCTTTTTTTTAATATCAGCATAATGTCTTTCATATCTGCTAAAAATCACCTTATTATTACTATTCAAGATCACCATCTTCACTGTTGTCGATCCAATGTCAACTCCAACATGAAACATACTCCCCATGGGATCACCTCTCCTAGTATCTCTCTCTACGTAATTGAAGTTACTAAACAACTTTCTCAAATATCTTTTTTAATATCTTATCTTAACTTAAGATATTAATAATCCTGATAATTTGTACTTTTTGTTCTTAATTATATATATCTCTATTATACGGTATAATCATTTTTTTCGCCAGCAACTATCATTAACAGGGATTAAATACCTTCAATTAACAAAAAATTCATAGTAGCTTTGATCTCCAGTCAAAGCTATGAAATAAAATTCATCCTGGTTTAGTCCTCTAAGATAATTTATTCCGGCAACAGCTGATTGATAACCTTTAACCTGAACTCTTACCAAGTCATTGAGGGAAATTTGCCTCTTTCATCATCTGGATAAATTCCTTTAAAATCCATGGATCATAATAGGTTCCGCTGTAACCTGCCAAATCTTCCAGGGCTGCCTCTATAGACATGGCGCATTGGTACGCCCTGTTGGTGGTCATGGCATCATAACTGTCCACAATGCGTAAAATGCGCGCCCCCAAGGGAATTTCCTCACTGTATTTGTCAACTTAAAATTAGGCCATATAGTCATTTAATTTTCGGCCACTAAGAAAAAAAAATTTAGTCGTTTCATAAGCATATTTAGTTTTCAAAGAGCATTGTTTCACGATGAATGCTAACGCGCTATCGCTTGTTACATCCTGTATAAATGTTTATCAAAAACATGATAAACCTTTATACAGGGTTATTGTTTTTTTCTTCATGCCAGTTGCTGTTGTTGTAACCACTCCTTCGTTTCTTTCATGCGGTACGAGTTTCCATTCATGTTGACGATGTATGACTGATGCGTCAACCGGTCAATCATGGCCGCCGTCATCACGGGATCCTGAAAAATTTCACCCCATCGTTCGAAGGATAAGTTGGTTGTGATGATTGTCGATTTGCGACCAGCCCTCAGCGACAAATGGGTAAACAATAATTCAGATCCTTCCTTATCAAAAGATATATAACCCATTTCATCGGCAATAACCAAATCATATTTTTCAAAGCGGTTCTGGAAGGCTCGAAGAGTTTGCTCTGCTCGGCATTCTTTAATCCGGTTAATGAGGAGGGGAACAGTTGTAAACCATACTTTATATCCCTCCAGGCAGGCCTTTAAGCCTAGCCCAATACTCACATGCGTCTTGCCTGTTCCCGGGTTCCCCGCCAGAATAATGTTGCGCCCCTCCTGAATAAACTCTAATGTTTTCAGCTGCTTTAACTTCTTTTGGGCATCATCTGGCAAATCCGCGATGACCAAATCTTCAAGGTACTTTTTATGTGTAAATTCAGCCAGACGAATGCGATTATGCCGCGAGGCTTCCCGACGAGCATCACATTCCTTCTCCAGTAACTGCGCCAGAAATGCTTCATAACTGGCATCCTGCTGCGTTGACTCCCGAACTTGCTCATCCAAATGCTTACGAATCATAGGGAGTCTCAGTTCTTTGCTATATTCCAATATCGCTTCCTTAAACGCCTTGCGCGGCGCGTTACTCATGCAACGTCCTCCTTTGCTTTTGGTGTATGGGTATCAAACATGTCATCGTACATGCGAAGCTGCTGTGCTGACCGCTCTACAATCTCTTTTCCCGTTTTCGAGAGATTTGGTTGAACAACAGGCATCGCGTCACGATTCCTAGCACAAAGCACTTTAATTTTATCCGTAGTCACTTGAGCCGGATGAATTTTCTCCAGCTCCCGAATAGCTTGCTCGACTTCCGCAAATGGGACATCGTCTCGAATATATTGCAATAGCTGTATAAATTCCTTGTCTTGTTTGGTATAATATGTTTCGTATATTTCTTTTATCCTTTTAGGAGCCTGCTGCCATGCCGCACTACCGGCAAATGCACCAGGTTTTTTCCTTAGCGTATCCAAATAATGATTCAGATCAAGCCGCCACTCGTGGTTGCCGGTTAATCGCACATGCTCCGCTACCAAGGATTCCTGATGGAAGCATCGCACCCGGGTCGCATATGCTTTAATCATGATCGATTCACCTACCAAATGATCCGGTACTGAGTAACGATTCTGATCAACGATGATGGTGGAATATTTGTTCACCCGTCCATAAATCACGCGAGCTGCATCAAATGGTGGAAGGGTGGGCAGCAATGCGGGGCGCTCTTCTTCCAATCGTTCCTCCGCCGTCTGGCCGTTGTACTCATCATGGGACTTACGATTACGCTTAGTGCACACATCCTGCAAATATTGATTTGCCTCCTCCAGGGATTCAAATTCGTCCCGAAAAGCGAAGGCTTTTCGGCGAACGACCTCGACGCTTCGCTCCACATGACCTTTTTCGTTGCCCTTGCGAATATTGCAAAACCGATACTGAAAACCATAGTAGAGCGACAATTGAAGCAATCCTTGCGTCGGCTCCTTCTCCGTTCCAATAAACCTTTTCACCGCGACTTTCATGTTATCGTACACCATGGTACGATACACTTGGCCGATATGCTGGAAAAACAGGGCGTGTGCTTCCTGAAAACACTCTGTTGTTTGTTTGGTGAACAGATAAGCAAAGCGATAGTTCCCGTAAGCCGTTGTGAATACGGCCATCTGAAAAACTTGAAATTTTCCATTAATTTTTAGTTTAACCTCACCCCAATCAAATTCGCAAATGTCTCCAAGTTCATACAGAGCCTTAATAAACGCTTCCTTTGGTTTCCGTTCCAAGCTTCTAATGGTTCGAAGAACGGTACTGTAACTTAGTTGAGTACCCTCGGCTTCCAGTGCTTCAAAGATATCAATGGCTTTTTTTTGCTGCTTGTGCCGCCCCTGATTTCGCTTAGTTTCATTCTCGTCAAGATAGAACTGGATCCTGTTCACAACCTCGTCAGTCATTTTTCTTTTGGGTCGAATGCCCACAGTATACTTGGGGGCAGAAGTGAGGGTGTCGACTAGTGCCTGGATATCTGCCGACCCGCTCGACAATAATTGCTGTCTCCCTTCCTCATATTGTCCAATGTACTTTCCTACGGTGTCCCGATTGATCCCTGTTATTTTCGCAATTTCCCGGCGCGATTTCCCTTCATGAATATGCATCATTAAAATTTGTTGCTTGATGTTCATTGTGATCATCTCTCCCAGCCCCTACCTGTTGAATTTCCTCTCAAGTAGGTTAATCTATTGTGGCCGGTTTTTCAATGACTACGGTGGCCTACTATTAGATTACCATAGACACCTCACCTTTGATCCCTTCCGGATATCCTGTCCCATCAAAATTTTCATGGTGGTAACAAATAATATCCGCTAAAATATTCAAAGATTTAAGGGGTGCAATAATATCTGCCCCCCACCCGGGATGGAGACGAAACAATTCCCATTCCTTCTTGGTAAGCTTACCTTGTTTATTTAAAATTTCCCGGGGAATTTCCATCTTACCGATATCGTGAAGTAAAGCCCCGGAGGTAATTTGCTGGATCAATAATCCCTCTAATTCCAGACGCAGAGCCAGTCTTTTGGCCAGATCCATGACTCGGAGAGAATGACCATAAGTATAATCATCTTTGGCATTGATAATCATGGTAAAAGCGCTGATGGAATTAAAGAGTTCCTTTTCTTCATCCTTTAAGAATAAGGAGATTTGATCAAAATCAGAGTAGTAGCTTTCGACCCGGTTTTTGCTGATAAATTTGGCTCGATACAAAGCTTCATCAGCCTTTTTGATTAGTTTTTCTCTATTAAGTGCATGGAGAGGGTAAGCTGCTACCCCAATAGAGATAGTCAGCCTTCCTTGGGGTAAGATCTCAGCTCCATAAAAAACATGATTTTGAATCTTTTGGTTCAGCTCTTCCCCTACAGCTTTTCCCTGTGCCAAATTAATTCCAGGTAAAATCACGGCAAATTCCTCACCGCCGTATCGGGCACAAAAGCCTCTTTCTCCGATGGTCTCCTGAAATATTTGGGCCAAATCGCAGAGAACCTTATCCCCTTCCTGATGTCCGTAAGCGTCATTATACTGTTTGAAATAATCAATATCCAGCATCATTAAAGTTAGGCAGGAATCCTTTTTACTTGCTTTTTTGATTTCCTGCTTTAAAATACTTTGAAAACTGCGATGATTAAAAATATCCGTTAAACCGTCATGAGTGGCCAGACGTTCCAACTCATTGCGGTAAGCAAATTCATTTTCCGCCAGATTACCTAATAGCCAAGCCAGTAAAAAGATAACGCCGGCGAGGACAATATCTATATCCAGTGTAATAAATTGGTGGGCATAACTGCTGGTAAACAAGGGCACGCACGAAACTAAGGCAAAGAAATAAGCAGTTCGCACTCCATACTTCAGGGCCATGGTAATGACCGGCATAAATAAAACGATTTTAAACAGGGACTCCTGCTCCTGGATTAAAAAATATCCCACCACTCCGATATAAAAGGTCATAATGAGAAGATCCCAAAGAACAATGTAATGGGGCACTTTTAAATCTATCTTTTGGAGCAAAGGACAGAGGGTAAATAAGAACACAAATATGAAGAGATTTCCTTTATGAAATAATATATTATCGAAAGATAAATTAAACACTCTAAATAATAAAATTCCCGTCAATAAAAAAAAGAGAATTTGTGTTAAAATAATATATTTATATAAAAATTCATGATTTTTGATTTGGAAATATTTCATCATGCGATTATATCCCAACTTTCTTAAGTGATGAAATAAACAGCACAAATTAACCTTCCGTATCGTAAAGAAAACTTGGTTACGCTACGCAAGCCGAAGGCTTAGGGGAAGCCTTCGGTGCACTTATACTTTTTGAAAGTACAAAAAAAGGGGCGGCCTGGAGCGCCTCTTTTTATGATAAGGTATGGTTTCTCTTTTGCATCTATCATGATGATATTAGTCATTTATTTCTGCAAGCTTTTCGGTACCTCCGGCTGATATCCCCAGAAAGCACATGCAAAAACAGAACTGGCACTGGCCAGAAGCATTAATAGGGAGGATAGGGCAATTAATAAAGTTTTCTTCATATTCTCCACCTCCATTCTCTTTAATCTGCCTGCTTTTAATTTCCTTTCTTGCTCAATGGGTATTAAAAACAGGAAAAAGGGTACATGATTGAATCAAAATCCCTACAGTCACTGCAACCTTGATCGTTGTTGATTCCAGGCTTATGACCAACAGCAGCATCAAGAGTATAAAAAGAATCGATCCCAGTTTTAATCGTTTTTTTAATTTTAAGTCATGAATGGGTTTGGCCGGGGAATCAACCGGAGCATAAAGGAATACCACAATCAGGGCAAAAACAAATGGCAGTATGAAGAATCCCATTGCCGGAGCTACCCTTTGAGACAATTGAAAACCAAGGGCAGAGGCCAGTCCGTATCCTAAGGAGCTGAAAAGCATACACTTAATAGGTGTGGCGGCATGTACACCGCCGGAAAACCTGCGCAGCACACCTCCGGCCAGAGCAGTAATGGCTGCCGGCAAAGCCGCCCCAAAAAGTGCACCTACCAAGACGATCAGCACAAAACCGGTGATGGCCAACAGGATATTATCAAGAGAATAGGCAATGACAGTTTCTTTTTCCTGATCCAGGTTGAGCTCCTGACCCAGATAACTGGCGATCCCCGTGCTTAATTTTGAATAACCCATTTTATCTTTCCTTCCATATAAATCTTTTGATTCCATAAGCCAAGCCTAAAATAATGAAGATCTCCGGCCAACCGGTAACGATAATTAAAAAATCGTTATTCTTTACCTCATCCATTGATAAGTTTAACAGGGATAATGTTAAAGAGCGGGAGCCTGCCTCTATAAATACAAGCATAAAATATGTAATTAGTACTGTAGAAACGGAGCGCAGAACATCGATTTTTGCATAAACAGTCAAATAAAAGGTAAATAAGCCGACGATAATTAAAGTATGAACCCCAAAAGTGATGGGTAATAAACGAATCAAAAAGGTGGTAAAAGCCAAAAATACTCCGATAAGTGCAATTCTTGGCCATTCAAAATTAATCCGGGCTATGGCATAAGCTAACGCCACCAAAGCAATGTATTCAGGAATGCCATAAAAAATTAAACGAAAAACTGACATTTCCATATTAGAAACCCCCATTATGTCATTTCACAAGGTGTTGTTTTAATACTTTATTCATCTTTTTCTCCTCTTTTTATCTTTTTCGACAGATTTTCCTGTATTCCTGCTTTTCTCCCTAATCAAAGGCAAGACCTAAATAAGCTCCCCGCTCTGACCCCAACCCTAAAGGAAATGTTCCTGTCTCTCTGATCATGGCAAAGGGACGCTGAGTTCCGGGGGTACGAAATATGATTTTCTCTGCAGCAAGAATTTGAGCAATTTTTTTCAGAGCTTCGGCAAGGAACTTTTCCGGAAGCAGAATTTCTTTGATAAGATATTCCGACTTACCTACCCCTTCAATAGCCGCACATCCTTGAACCCCAGGCATGTCCAAAGCGTAGAGATTCCCTCCTGAGCTTTGGGACAAAGATTGTTGGTAAAAAATTTCTCTTTCTTCATAGGAAATATAAATCTTATCCAGTAAAAATTTATTTCTCCTTTTATTATAAAGATCAGGTGTAATCTTTGTCATTCTCAAAGGAAATTGTTTCTCTTCTTTGATCCCTTCATCCTTGTTCCAAACGGCCTCCCTCAAATAAAACCCTTCCCGATATCCTTGTTTCCGATAAAAATCAAATAGTGCCTGATGAGCAGGCACTAAAACCGTAAAATCATCTTTCATTTCTTCCGCATAGCGATGGGTATAGTCCATCAGCCGGGTGGCCAAGCCTCTTTTTTGAAACGCAGGATGGGTGGCAATGGCATAAAGCATGCGGCCGGTCAGGGATTCCTCTCGGGGAAGCTGCAGCTTAACAGGGATCATGGTCAACATGGCAGCCAGTTTCTCCTCAGTCCATAAAAGCATGGTTTCTTCTTTCCGATAACGATGCTGATAGTAATAATCAATAAAAGATAGACTATCCCCAAAACAAAGGCGCCAGATTTCTTTCTGTTCCCCAATATCTCCATCTTCGGCCAATCTTATTTTTATCATCCCGGTCTTTCCCTCCTGCCGAACACCTGCTTTGATCAGTTAATGTATCTACCTAAGTATTTTTCCTCAAATTTTACAGGATAGTAAGATAATTTGGCTTTTCTCAACCCCGGATAGCCCATATCCTCTTCCCGGTTGACATAAAGGATTTGAGGATGTTTTTCTTGGATCAAGGCGGCAAATTCCCGGTTAATCATTTGATAAGCACCCTGGATTTCCCCAAAGGCTTTTTCTACATTAATATCAAAGGTATTTGAATTTAATTGCCCCCCCATGGTATAGGCTATCACCCGGCCCGCGGAGCGAATCAATCCCCCTTCCAGACTTAGTTCCTGGAAATATTTATAACAGCGGCGTACCGCACAATACTCATCAGATAAATGTTGATCCTCCAGGCAGCCGTTAAGACGACACCATTGAACGTTCATTTCCCAGCATTCCTCAATATTGTCCATGGTAATCGGTTCAAAGGTCCAATCATTATTCTCTTTAAAGCGGTTGATATGATTTCTTTTGGCCGATAGTTTTTTCCCGGAAAGGGTCACTAACTTCTCCAAAAGATAAACATAGTCAAAACTTTCCTGGGTTTCCTTGAATTCAAATTTTTCTGGAAAGATACGCTTCATGTCCGTCACATTCTCCGGTGACAGTCCATACAAAACAAAGGGATGACCGGCATCATCTGCATCCTTTTTCATTTCTTCCAGCACCTTTTGAGGATCTCCCCCTCCTGCGGGAAAGAAATAATATGGAGTTGCTTCTCCGGAATCATTTGTAATGGTACCTTTTACCACCAGATGATTTTCTACCTGGGCGATGCGATAGCAATAAATGTTCACCCAGGCAAACAAATTGGTAAAACTCTGATGGCAGCTCCCAAAATCAGCCGCCCTTAACAAGGGGTCCACCCAAGCTTTATCCTGAAGCTCAACCTTTTTAAAATTAATCATTCAGTTTAGTTCCTCATTTCATTTCCTGATATTCGGCACCTTTTAATGTAAACCATTTTAAGGTTTAATATAGCAAAAACCAGCCGTTTGAAGTTTTATTAATTCCACAATGCCGGCGGGAACGATCTGTACAAAATCAGGTAAAGAGGGAATATCAACATTGTTGCCCTGAAGAGCATTACGGCAGGCAGAAAAAGACACTCCTTGGGCAGCTAGCTTGCTCATACGTTCTCTTATTGCACCTTCCTGGGCAAAATCCCGTACCGCTTCAGCATTTGCCACCACCGACTATTCCATTTCTTCCCCGGATTTCAGGGTATTTTCCACATTGGTAAGCAACAAACCCCATTTTGCACTTTCATCAATATGAAACAACCCTTTATATTCAGCCAATTAAAACGCCTCCTTTTTATTTACTCATGATTATAACATAAAGTTCAAGTCCATGAGAAGGGCACCTTCCCTGGTACAACATAAAATTCCGTATAGATTTTTTTTATTTGAAAATACTAGCATTGGAGGTGTTGATATGACTATTTCTTTAACATCAAAAGAACGATCTTTATTGGAAGATCAAAAAAGCCATGAAGAGCTATGCATCCAAAAATACACTGGTTATGCCAGGCAGGCCTCGGATCCTCAATTGCAAAACCTTTTTCAAAATCATGCTAAAATCGAACAAGAACATTTAAACACGATTAACCAGCTGCTAAGCGGTCAAATCCCCGCGATGAATCAACAGCAAAATCAAGGGCAAGGCCAACAACAATCTCAGCAACAAACCCAGCAAAGCACGAACAGTTTCCAGGCATATGGGACGCCAGCCTTCCAGCCAACAGATATGGAAATGTGCAATGATCTGCTGATGACAGAAAAATATGTATCCGGTACCTACGACACCACGATTTTTGAATCCCGGGACACCCAGATGCGCCAGGTTCTAAATCATATTCAGAAAGAAGAACAGGAACACGGTGATGCCATTTTTAAATACATGGAAAGCAAAGGGATGTATACTCCCCAATAATGGGGAGCAACATCCCTTTTTTCTTGATTTTCTTCTATCAGCTTACCGCCATGTTGACGATGCAGTTTTTCGCCGTTTTGCGGAGTCTGCTTCATTTTAATCATTCTATCTGGCTTTTATCGGTATCTGATAATATCAGCATGGTAAAGGTTTCTAACATCCCATCGATTTTCAGCATCTCATCATGGAGGGCTGTAATTTGATCAGTGATCCCGGCCCTGATCTTCAGCATGATACACCATTGTCCCGTAACACGGTAACATTTTTCGATGGTTAAACCGGGAATTTGGATCCGGATGATTTGTTCCATCATGTCATTAAAATCCTTCGTATGCACATTAAGAAAGATTACCGCTTGTATTCCCTGACCGGCTTGACTCCAATTGATTTCCGCACAGTAGCCTTTGATAATATGGTTTTGTTCCAGTTTGGCCACCCTGTGGTGAATGGCCGGACGTGAAATATTCAGTCTTTTGCTGATTTCTTCATGAGACATTCTGCCGTTATGCTCTAATAATTTAAGGATTTTATGATCTACATCATCCATATGATTCCTCCTGATTACAATTAAGACTGCTTAAGTTCCAAAAGCTGCACGGGGATCGCCAAGGCACGGTACTCTTTTTGACCGTTCCTTTCAAAAGACGTGCTGGCAAAGATAATGCCCACCACTTCCCCCTGATTGTTTAGCACTGGGCTTCCGCTGTTTCCTGGATTGATCGGGATGTCAATATCAAAAATGGGCACGTTGTTTTCTCCCCAATCGTAAAACTGCCCTACCTGACCCCGCTGAGAAATCTTTTCAAAACCGAGGGGATTACCGATAATGGTGACTGTATCCCCTCTTTGCACCAGTTTTGACTTATTAAGGGGCAAGGTAGGCAGATTATCAGCCGAAAGCTCAATCACAGCCACATCTGCTCCGGGAACGACTTCATAGGACTGGACAAAATATTTTCTGCCGTCTCCAAAGGAGACTGTAACTCTATCAGCATTGGTAACAATATGATGATTGGTAATAATCCTGCCGCTTGGAGAAATATTAAAACCTGTACCGCGACTGATGCCTAAATCCGCTTCTCTGGTGCGGAAAGCCTCAATACTGACGACCGCCGGCTTGCTCGCCAGGACGATTTCATCTTTTAAAAGTTCTCGATTCTGACTTAAAAAGGTCATTCTATCGGACAAAAGAGAAGAAAGATTCGGCATTTGCATGGCTGTAAAAGCCAATATAATCAAGATACCGACCAAGCGTAAGAACCATTTGCCGCGACCGGGAACCTCCAAGTATTCATCAGAGCCATCATTGGAAATATTTTCCCCAATATCTTCCGCTTCATTTTCCTCTAACAAATCTCCGTCTATATCCGGGTCGATCTCTTTTTTGAAATCACGATCCATGGAAAGCCTCCTTTCCCCGGCACCAGGATCTTGCTTAGTTGCTGATTTGAGCCTCTACCGCGCTCCCACCCCAATATTTTTCCCGCAGTTTCGGTTTTTCAATTTTCCCCGTGAGATTGCGTAACACAACATCAAAAATAATTTTGCGGGGACGCTTGTAACGGGGTAAATCCATACAGAATTCCATAATTTCTTCCTCTGTACACTGGAAACCTGGTTTCAGTTCAATGATGGCTGCGGCAATTTCACCAATACGGTGGTCCGGAAGACCAATGACCGCCACATCTTTAATGGCTTCGTGTTTATGAAGAAAATCCTCGATCTGCACCGGATAAATATTTTCACCGCCGCTGATAATAACATCCTTTTTCCGGTCTACCAAATAAATAAAACCATCTTCATCCATACGGGCCATATCCCCGGTAAAAAGCCAGCCGTTCTTAAGTACAGCTTCGGTAGCTTCCGGATCCCGATAATAGCATTTCATAAGCCCCGGTCCTTTGACAATCAGTTCTCCTACCTCGCCCTGATCAGTCAGGTTGCCTGCCTCGTCAACAATCATAGCTTCCCAGGTAAACCCAGGTTTTCCGATCGCCCCCACCTTGTGGATGTTCTCCATTCCTAAATGAACACAACCGGGGCCAATGGATTCACTTAGCCCGTAATTGGTATCATAGAGTTGATGGGGAAAATATTTTTGCCAGCGGTGAATCAAACTGGGCGGTACCGGCTGCGCACCGATATGCATCAGACGCCACTGCTCCAGCTGATAATCCTCCAGCTTTACATCACCCCGATCCAAAGCATCTAAAATATCCTGCGCCCAAGGCACAAGGAGCCAGACAATGGTTGCTTTTTCTTCAGAAACTGCATTCAAAATCCATTCCGGTTTCACACCCCGCAGCAACACGGCTTTACTGCCCGCCAAAAAACTGCCAAACCAATGCATTTTGGCGCCGGTATGGTAGAGTGGGGGAATTAAGAGAAAATTATCCTCCCGGGTTTGCTGATGGTGGTTTTGTTCCGTCTCACAGGCGGAAACCAAACTACGGTGACTATGAAGGATTGCTTTCGGAAAACCTGTGGTTCCGGAGGAAAAATATATTGCCCCGTCATCTTCATCTGACAATGGGATCTCAGGTGAGGAAACGCTAAAATTTCCCACTAATTGTTCATAACATTCCGCAAAAGAAGGACAATCCTCACCTACAAAGAACCGCAGCTTCACTTGAGGGATATGATCACTGATGTTCTCTACCCGGCCAATGAATTCCGGACCAAAAACCAGTACATCCGCTTCCGCTAATTCCAGGCAGTATTTGATCTCCTCTGCCGTATAACGATAATTTAAAGGAACGGCCAAGGCCCCGGTTTTTAGAATCCCAAAATAAATGGGCAGCCACTCCAGACAATTCATCAAGAGAATAGCTACCTTATCTCCTTTTTTAATTCCTCGTTCGAGAAGAAGATTGGCAAATCGATTGGCTTTTTCGTCAAATTCGTGCCAGGTAAGCACACAACGGTATTTTGATACCGGATTGGGTTCAATCAGCTCGTAATCCCGCCAAGTCACTTCCCGCTTCTCTTTCAGCTCCGGATTTATTTCAATGAGACAAACCTCATCTCCATATAAATTAGCATTGCGGGCAAGTATTTCTGTTATGGGCATTATCTTTTATTCCTCCCTTTTATTTTTATATTTGATTATATCATTAATCCCCCATATTGTTATAGCTAAAAATCAAAACCAAGATATTTCCTATGCTTAAGATCTTATTTGCCCGCTCCCATAAATAATGTACTTGATGGTGGTCAAAGCTTCTAATCCCATAGGTCCCCGAGCGTGAAGCTTTTGAGTGCTGATGCCGATTTCCGCGCCAAAACCAAATTGGGCACCATCGGTAAAACGAGTGGAAGCGTTGACATAGACTGCCGCTGCATCCACTTCTTCCAGAAATTTTTGAGCACGGCCATAATGATTGGTAACAATGGCTTCAGAATGCTTCGTCCCATATGTGTGGATATGAGCCAAAGCCTCATCCAAGTTCTCCACCACTTTCACTGCCAGAATCAGATCCAGATATTCCGTACTCCAATCCGCTTCCTGTGCCGGGGTAAGCCCGGGGAGAAGGGTACATGTTCTGGCGCAGCCCCTTAATTCCACACCCAGATCCTCCAGCTTTTCCTGAAGGGCAGGGAGAATGAGCGGGGCAATTTCACCATGAACCAAAAGCGTTTCCATGGCATTACACACCCCCGGCCGATGAGTCTTGGCATTGACAGCAATCCTGACTGCCATTTCCGGATCCGCATCCTGATCAATATAGGTATGACAGTTGCCCACGCCGGTTTCAATTACAGGTACAGTGGCATGCTGCACCACATGCTGAATCAACCCCGCTCCTCCCCGGGGAATGATCACATCCAGATACTCTTTCATTTGAATCATGCGATCCACTTCTTCCCGATCCCGGGAGGCTACAAATTGAATACAACCTTCTGGAAATCCGGATTCCTTAAGCCCTTGACGCAAGATCCTTGTTAGAACTTGATTAGAGAAAAAAGCCTCGGAGCCTCCTTTCAGAATCACAGCATTACCCGTTTTTAGGCATAAACCGGCGGCATCTGCCGTGACATTAGGCCGGGCTTCATAAATCATGCCCACTACTCCCAAGGGCACCCTTTTTTTGCCAATCACGAGACCGTTCGGTCTCTTTTGCATGCCGAGAACCTCACCAATGGGATCGTCCAAATTGATCAAAGCTTGAAGACCGTCCGCCATCTCCTGAATACGCTTTTCATTGAGCATTAAGCGATCCAACAGAGGGCCGGGCAAACCTTTTTCCCGTCCTAAAGCCATATCCTTTTCGTTTTCCTCCAGGATGCAGGAGGTGTTTTGCACCAAAGCTGCGCCCATTCTTGCCAAAGCCTGATTTTTTTCCGTTGCAGATGCCAGGTTTAAGAACTGTGCTGCCTCCTGTCCCGTTTTGCCGATTTCTTGCCAACGTTCTTGCCAATTCATTTTTTTCACCTTAACCTTTCAGTACCATATTATTCCGGTGGACGATATAATCATAATCTTTAAAGCCTAAGATTCCTTCAATATCCTGTGATTGATGTCCCATAATTTTTCGCACGTTTTCCCCATCATAATCTACAATACCCCTGGCTAATTCCTGATGATCAGCTGTCTGAATGCTAACGATATCTCCCGGTTCAAAATGCCCTTCCACGCCGACCACTCCAATGGGTAAAAGGCTTTTCCCTCCTGTGCAGATAGCTTCCCGGGCTCCTTGGTCCACTAATAAAACACCACGAATTTCAGCTCCGTAGGCAATCCATCTTTTTCGATGGTGCAGCTTGTATTCTTTGGGGAGAAAAAGAGTGCCCACCTCCCGTCCTTCCAGGATATCATCAAATAGGGTCAGATCCTTTCCCTGGGTGATCACCGTGGGAATACCGGAATTACCGGCAATTCTGGCTGCCTGAATTTTTGTCTGCATCCCGCCGCTTCCCAATTGGCTCCCTGCCCCCCCGGCCAGAGCTTCGATCTCCGGTGTAATCTCCCGAATCAAAGGAATCAGTTGAGCATCAGGACAGGTTTTTGGGTTCCCGGTATATAGACCGTCAATATCAGAAAGGATAATCAGCAAATCCGCATCTACCAGACCGGCCACCATGGCCGCCAGAGTATCGTTATCCCCAAAACGGATTTCCTCCCAGGCTACCGTATCATTTTCATTAATGATGGGGATGATCCCCATGGTCAAAAGGGTATGCAAGGTATTCCTGGCATTGATATAACTCCTGCGCCGGGCAATATCCCCCTTGGTCAGCAAAATCTGAGCAATCGTTTGTCCGTATTCACTGAACATTTTCTCATACATATGAAGCAAAAGGCCTTGGCCAACAGCAGCAGCTGCCTGTTTTTCCGGAATGCTTTTGGGTTTTTTGCACATCCCCAGCTTATCACGGCCAACCCCTACGGCACCGGAGGTGACTAAAATGACTTCCTTGCCCTGATGCTCGGCATTAGTTAATTTGCGTGCCAATTTATCAATTAAGTCCAAATCCATTTTCCCTGTGCTGCAGGTCAATGTTGTCGATCCCACCTTGACCACGATTCTTTTTGCTGTGCTTAAGCAGCGTCTGGAAAATGATATCTCCATGATCCTCATCCTTTCTGCTCTTAACTGTTCTTAATTATAACCGAATGGTAAAGGTATATTATTTCATTATATTTCATAGAGAAGAAAATTCAATTCTTTTTCACTTAAATAATGTTAAAATACAAACTTTGACAAAATATGTTTTTATCTTCGGAGTAACCAGGAAAGTTTCGTATCAATGTTATCATGAGAAATCAGAAAAAATGACCTCATTGATACCTTCTGAAAGTAAAACAAAGAACCTCCACCGGAGGAAGAGTGGAGGTTCTTTAGCGCTAGTTTCTGGATTTATTGTATATAAAGCTTATTTCGTGTTGATAAACACAGTCTTGACATTGTTATCCCAGCGCACATCAGCACCTAAAGATTCTCCGGCAAAGCGGAGGGGAATCATCACCCTGCCGTCAATGGAAACAGGAGGTACATCCAGAGTAATCGCCTTGCCGTTACGATAGGCCGTGCTTCTTCCTACATAAAGAACCACCGTGTTATTGCCTAATTTCGCCGTAACCTTTTTCTCCGTTTGCTGATAATCCACAGTGGCATTTAAGGATTCGAACAGGGCACGGAAAGGAATCATCACCCGGCCGTTTTTCAAATAAGGATAGGCATCGGTAAATTCTACATTATTACCGTTCACCAGGACCAGGGGACGAGCAGAGGTTCCTTGCAGTCTCACCGTGGTAAAGGACCAATTTACTGCCTTGACACTGATTCCATTAGAACCTTTGGCCTTGTCAGTAATGTAAACAGTATATTGAGTGTCAAATTTCAGATTGTTCTTAGGGTTCAGGGTAACCGTACGGTTGGTAGAATTATAACTCACATCCGCCGGGACCGACTGACCGCTTCTCGTTTCTCTCAGATAAACAGAAGAACTGTCAATGGTATTGGCCCTCATGGCCTGGGAGAAAGTGGCTCTGATACTCTGCCCCACCGCCACATTTTGGGCACCGGAAGAAGGTACAAAGCTGCCGGCTGCCAATGTTTCCTTCTCTGTGGTAAAGATCCAGTTGGTGGCAGACAATCTATTGCCGTCCTCATCCCGAATCCCGTTGGTTAAATAGATGCGATAATCCGTATCGCTTGCCAGATTGGATTTCGGCGTTAATGTCACCGTCCGACTGGAATTTGAATAAGACAAGGTGGCATTGATATTAGTGGAGCTTCCAGCTTTGCGGAGATAAACCGTACTTCCTGTGATGGAAGAGGACCTTAGTTTTTGTGAGAATTTAATCGTGATTTCCTTGTCTACCGGAAAATCATCCTCTCCCGGTTCCGGATCCCGATCTCTGATATGCAGGTCATCCTCACTTATCGTATCAAAGGACCATTGCTCTGCCGCAATATAATCACGATCAGAGTCCCGTACATCACTGGTAACATAAACGGTATAAGTTTCATCGTAATCCAATTCATTGCGCGGAGTCAATGTTACGACCCGAGTAGAGCTGTTATAACTCACATCCGCCTTGACAGCAGTATTGCTTCCGGACCGTCTCAGATAGATGCTGTCACTATCAATGGAAGAAGTATTCATCGCACGGGAAAACTTAAAGCTCACAGTGCTTTCCACCGGTACATTCTTGGCATTAGGCGCCGGATTTTTACTGGAAATCGTCACGGAATTGGCACTTCCCGTAGTAAAGCTCCAGTTGGTGGCGGAAACACCATTTCCTGACGAATCCTTAGCACCGCTAGTGACATAAACAGTATAAGAGGTGGATCTTGCTAAATCTGATCTGGGATCAAGGGAAACAGTACGAGTCGAACTATTGTAGTTCAGATCAGCGGATATTTTCGAACTGGAGCCTGCACGGGTAAGATAAATATTGTTCCCGTTAATCGTACCGGAATTCATGGCTTTGGAAAACTTAAAGGTAACGGTGGCATTTAACGGAATATTTTTCCCACCGGAGGCGGGATACTGACTCTGAACAGTCGGTGCCGACCCGGCGGTGGTGGTAAAGCTCCAGGAGCTTGCACCCAGCGTCTTCCCAGACGTATCTTTGATCGTATTGCCTGATACCGCTACCGTATATTGAGTGCCAAGTTCCAGAGATGAAATGGGATCAATGGTAATCGTCCCCTGACCTGCGCTGTTGGAACTGCGGGGAACAATGGTTGCCGGTATCGTACTGCTACCTTTTTTTAGCGTGACGGCACCGCCGGTCACTGTGTTTACATCCAAAGGTTTACTTAAGGTAATCACAATATCCGTCGTCACCGGTACATCCTTCGCCCCGGAGGCAGGTAACCGTTCTTCGATAGTAGGGTTGCTTGAGGGGTCAGAACCGGTGGTAAAGGACCAGGTGGCCGCGGAAATTCCATTTCCCGCTAAATCCTTCAGTCCATTTTCTCTTATGTTCACATTATAAGAAGTGTTATAGGAAAATCTGCTGCCCGGAGTCAAGGTAATCGTCCGTTGATCATTGCTCAGACTAATGCTGGCAGATTTCCCAGAAATGTAAATATTCGAAGATGTCACCGTGTTCGGGTCGATTTTTTCATTAAAGGTGACCTCAACCACATCGTTGACTGATACATTCTTGGCACCGCCGGCGGGAGACTGACTGCTGATTCTTGGTGCTGCGGTATCCATAGCTCCAATGGCCAGTGTGAAAGAAACCGTATCTAATAAGGTTTTGTTATTCCCTTTCATCCCATATAATACTAGTTCAATATTATAGTCTCTGTTTGCGGCAGAAAAAGTGTAGGGAGAGAAAGTGATGGAACTCCCGGAAATATCCCGCTCCGTAGAGAGATTCCCTGTCCCGGGATCCTGAATAGCCAGGCTGATACGATAACTGTCATAACCTGCTACATCAATATTCGCCCTTAAAGTGTACTCCAAGTTCTGGACAAAATCCTGGTCAATGGTCTCCCCATTGATTTGATTTCTGTCATAGGAGGTACCGTTAATGATCACCTTGGTAATCGTGTTGGATCCTGCTGCCAGACTCCCCACGGCGGTGAGCAAGAATAGACAGGCGCAGCATAAAACCAAAGCCCATACCTTGCTGTACTTCCTTTGTAAAATCATAATAAAGCCTCCTCTCAATAAATCGCTTTTTAGCGTTTATATCTTAGACGTAGATTTTGGCAAAAGGGTTCCCAGATAATTATTAAAATATTTTTAATAATTCAGTATTAATTACCTCATTTGACTAATTTATCCAATAGGTTCTGTTTTTCCAAAAGAAATAAGATTGGTGCCAAAAGCAGACCCCCTGTCACTCCTTGGGTGATATTTGGAATGACTCCTAATACTGCCACAGGAAATCCGTACAGAATGCTCTCAAAGGCCAGATAGCCCAAGACCATCACTAAACTGCCTGAAAACACCGCCAAGGAAAATACAATCATTTTCTTGCTCTGACTAGGCTTATGTTTGGTCAAGGATAGATAAATCAGACCTACGATCATGGCATCCATTGCCTTAATGATCAGGGAAGCCGGGGCGTAAATCACGTAACCCGCCAAAATGTCTGCCAGCAGGGATCCTAATCCGGCAGCGACAGCACCATAGAGGGGGCCTAGAAGAATGCCGCAGAGATAGACGACACTGTCTCCCACGTGAATGTACCCTTTGGTAGGGGTGGGGATGCGTATCGCCATGGTGCCTACCACCACAAGGGCAGCCATTAATCCGGAATAAACGAGCAGCTTGAGCTTTGAAGTATTTGAAGTATTCATGATCTCTTCTCCTCCCATAGATTAAGATAAAGTTGAAAAATATTCGGAGATAATCCAAGTTTTATCCGGATATCTTCTTATTGATAAATATTATAAAGCAAATTTAGTAAATTAAAAGTAGATTTTATTCTTTTGTTCTTGACAAAATGTTTATTTCATAATAGGATGATGCCAAGAACTTTGTTTATGAACCTGAAAATCCCTGAAAATAGATATTTATAAACCGTTGATTGAGAATAGTAACATTAAAGCAGTTTATCTTCAGAGAGTCGCAGATGGTGGGATTGCGGCGATAATGTTTATTGTGAATGGACTCAAGAGGGCGATGCAGAAATGATTTTAAAAGTATGCGAGCCGGGAGCTTCACCCGTTATCAAGGGAGCGTGTATGATTGTACACGAAATGAGGGGCGTATTTTACGCAATTTGGGTGGTACCGCAGAGATCATAGTCTTTGTCCTAAAATTTAGGATAAAGGCTTTTTTTATTTAAAATAATAAACAAAAAGAAGGGAAGGAACAGAAATGGCAAATATACCTTATAAAATTTATTTATCGGAAGAGGAGATGCCCAAAGCATGGTATAATTTGAAAGCTGTGATGAAAGAACTGCCGCCCCCTTTTATTAATCCTGCGACCTCAAAACCCTGCACAGCTGAAGAATTGAATCATGTTTTCTGCACAGAACTGGTGGATCAGGAACTGAACACAAGGGATCAATTCATTGACATTCCCGAAGAAGTGCACAATTTCTATAAAATGTATCGTCCTTCTCCTCTAGTCAGAGCTTATTGCTTAGAAAAAAAATTAGATACCCCGGCGGAAATCTATTATAAATTTGAGGGCACCAATACCTCCGGTTCCCACAAATTGAACTCCGCTGCCGCTCAAGTTTTTTACGCAAAGAAGCAAGGGCTGACCTCGTTGACCACAGAGACAGGTGCCGGCCAATGGGGAACCGCCTTGGCGATGGCTTGTGCTTATTACGATATGCCTTTAATGGTCTATATGGTGAAGGTTTCCGCAGAACAGAAACCCTACCGTAAAGCCGTCATCGAAACCTATGGCGGCAAGGTCATCCCCTCCCCCTCTGTTACCACGGAGATTGGCAGAAAAATCCTGGCTCAGCATCCTGACACAGGCGGTTCCTTGGGCTGTGCCATTTCTGAAGCCCTGGAAACCTCCATGAAGAAAGAAAACTGCCGTTATGTCCTGGGCAGCGTGCTGGATCATGTCCTGCTCCATCAGTCCATTATCGGGGAAGAAACGAAAGCAGCCTGTGAAAAATATGAGATTCAACCTGATATCCTGATCGGCTGCGCCGGCGGCGGATCCAATTTCGGCGGTTTGATTGCCCCCTTTATGGGAGAAAAAATTGCCGGCAAAAATAATATGGAGATCATTGCCGTAGAACCGGCCTCCTGCCCTTCTCTGACCCGGGGCAGATATGCCTTTGATTTTGGCGATACGGGACAAACGACACCTTTGATGAAAATGTACACCTTAGGTTCCGGCTTTATCCCTTCTCCCAACCATGCGGGAGGATTGCGTTTCCATGGGATGAGCCCCATCGTTTCCAAGCTATACCATGACGGCTATTTCAGCGCCCGTTCTGTAGAGCAGACCAAGGTCTTTGATGCGGCGACCTATTTTGCCCGCTGCGAAGGCATCCTCCCGGCACCAGAATCCGCCCACGCCTTAAAAGTGGCCATGGACGAAGCTATTAAATGCAAAGAAACCGGTGAGAAGAAAACCATTCTTTTCGGACTAACCGGTACCGGGTACTTTGATTTATCTGCCTATATGAGCTATAACGACGGCACCATGGAAGATCACATACCCAGTGATGAAGAACTGGAAAAGGGCTTTGCCACCCTGCCCCAGGTGGAAGCATAATAGAAAAATACGAGTAAAAAATATGACCGGTCACGAGAGGGTAACAACCCATCAAGGCCGGTCTCTTTAATATTTAAAAACCATCTGGTCATCACGGGATTTTTCCACCTTGGAAATTCTTTACTCCATATTAGATCTGCAAAAATTAATCGTCATGATCTTACCGAGTTATGCTATAATAAAATTTAAGTTGCGCACTTAGGAGGTAAAATGGATTATGGATAATAAATTGAATTTGCTTATATTTAGCCCTACCGACACGACAGCTAAGACTGTCCGGGCAATCGCCCATGGAATCAACGAAAATTTCAGCGAATATAATATCACCTTGCCTGATAATCGTAATTCGGAGATCATTTTTAATGAAAACGATGTGGTCATCATTGGAGTGCCTGTCTACGCAGGAAGAGTCCCGGCATTATTGTCCGATTACTTTACAAAAATAAAAGGGAACCATACCCTCGCTATATTCGTCGTGGTGTATGGGAACAGGGATTATGATGATGCTTTGTTAGAACTGAAAAACATCTTTGAGGAACGTGGTTTTATGGGGATCGCAGCCGGTGCTTTCATCGGGGAACATTCTTATACCAACAAAGTTGGAACCGGGAGACCGGATCAGGCTGATTTGGAACTGGCTCGGAATTTCGGCATTAAGATTAGAGAAAAATTAACACAACTCAAGGATCATCCTGGGACTGAAACGGCTGCACTAGCTGTTAAAGGAAATTATCCCTATAAAGAAAGAACTTCGATGCCGCCTACTAAGCCGGAGACAAGTGATCAGTGCATCTCTTGCGGCATTTGTGCGGAAAATTGCCCAACGGGAGCGATTGACATGAAGGATTACAGCGAAGTAGATGCTGCAAAATGCATCAGATGCTGCAGCTGTGTGAAAAAATGCCCGGTTGATGCGAAAGCGTACAATCACGAGCTTGTCCAAAAAATTACCCAAAACCTGATTGAAAAATTCAGCATGGTAAGACATGAACCTGAGCTTTTTATTTAATTCGAATGATTATAGCATAGAATGAAATCTATACTTCGATTGCATGCACACAGGGAGGGATATTGTTGTATACGGTACCGGTAATAATGCTGTTCGTTGGTATAGGGCTTCTGGTCTATGGATTGATGAACCCAAAATCCAATGAAAGTAATGATGCCAAAGTTAATATTCTGCAAAAAAAAGTAAAAAAAATGATCAATAAGACTCCTTCTGCTAATTCTTTACAGGTGATAGAATTGCATAATCAAGGCTATTCTTATGGTGAAATTTCCGATATGCTGAATATGAATATCGGATCCGTGCGTCTGATTGTAATGAGATATATAAAGGGGAACCAATCATGAAAATTTCTCGCAAATATTTTCTTGGATTAGGATCAGGATTAATCATCAGCTCCTTGATTATTTTTATCATGTTGGGCAGCGGAACCTGGCTCTCGGCAGATGAAATGGAGAAATTCAAAGCAGAGTATGTATCCCTCCAGCAAGAAAATAACTCTGCTAATAATTCTCAACAGAAATCCTCAAATGAAATTGATCCTTCTCTTACCCAAAAGATTCAGTTTACTGTACCCAGTGGAGCAGGTGCAGGAAAAATTGCTGATTTATTGGTGCAGCAAGGCATCATCACAGATAAAAAGGCATTTTTGGACGCAGTGGACCAATTAGATATGGCTGATAAATTTCAAACAGGTACATTTACCCTCAGCAAGGATCAATCCGAACTCGAAATTATCAACATTCTTATTAAGTCTCCCGATAAAAAAATATGAATTAAAGAAAACGCTGACATGAGCAAAAATGAAATTAGCTCTGTCAGCGTTTTTTCGTTTCTTAAAATCCTTTGTATTGCGGCTCCTGCTGTTCAATTTGCTGAACCCTGCCTTCCACTTGGTGAATAACCTGCTGAGTGGTCTGGGCTGCGTACTCAAAGATTGTTTTTGCTTCCTGGTTTTGAGTGCTGAGAGCAAATTGCTCCAGACTGGCCTGAGCGCCTTTTAATGATGCCAGACAAGTTTTTACATCGGAAGAAACTGTCAAGTTTTGATCACCTCCCTGCCTTTGATACCTTATTAGTATTTGTTCGTTTTTAAAAACTAATAAGTGGAATTATATGGCACCTTTTCTAAGCATGAAACTTCCTTTCCTATGAAATAATAGAATGAATAAATGATTCACGGGGAGGTGTGTTTTTCTTGGAGTGGTTGGAAATTATTTGGCGCACCATTCTGGTAATCATCATACTTTTTACTTTAACGAAGTTATTAGGAAAACGACAGCTTGGTCAGCTTTCCTATTTTGAGTATATCACCGGTATTACCATTGGCAGCATTGCGGCCTATGTTTCTATGGATCTGGATATCACCTGGTACTATGGTATTCTTGCCATGGTAGTGTGGACGGCAGTGGTATATGGTTTAGAATCTATCACCCTAAAGAGTAAATTTGTCCGGGATATTATCGATGGAAAAGGTGTTGTGCTCATTAAAGATGGAAAAATCATGGAGGATAACTTAACAAAACTTCATCTGACAGCTGATGATCTTCTGGAGGAAATGAGGGGAAAAAATGTCTTTAAAGTGGCTGATGTAGAATTTGCCGTGTTAGAAGCAAATGGAAAATTTAACGTCCTGTTAAATAAAGAGAATCAACCCTTAACCCCCAAAGACTTAGGTCTCAAAACGGTGCCAGAACGAGAGCCGCAAACAGTTATTATCGATGGTAAGATCATGGATGAGCCCCTGGCGACCATCGGATTAAGCCGTGAGTGGCTGCATACGGAACTTGATAAAATCGGGGTGGCAATAGAGAACGTTTTTTTGGGACAAGTGGATGCTTACGGAGAACTATTTGTTGACTGCTTCGATGACAAGATTAAGATTCCCCAACCCCAGCAAAAGGCTCTGTTATTGGCAACTCTGAAAAAATGTGAAGCCGATATTGAAATGTTTGGTCTCAGCAGTAACAATAGCTTCGCCAGAAAAATGTATCAAGAATGTTCAGAGCAGCTTCAGAACGTCATCGCTTCCCTTTATCCAATTTTATCCAGATAAGGAGCTTATAGATGTCTAATAAGAAAAAGAAAAAATTAACACCTGTACAGCAAGAGTATCAAAAGTTAGTTCAAAAACAAGAACCAAAAAGGCCGGTCTTCATCAATTGTCTCCGTGCCTTTATCGCGGGAGGCACGATTTGTTTAATTGGACAAGGTGTTCAAACAGGATTTATTCGTTGGGGCGGGTTTGAGCAGAAAGAGGCAGGAAATCCCACTGTGGCCGTGATGATTATTCTGTCAACGTTACTAACTACCATGGGGTTGTACGACAAAATTGCTCAGTGGGCCGGAGCCGGCACGGCTGTTCCTGTTACAGGGTTTGCCAATACCATGACTTCTTCCGCTCTTGAGCATAAAAGCGAAGGCATGGTTTTGGGGGTGGGCGGTAAAATGTTTGAGCTTGCCGGCCCAGTGATTGTGTTTGGCACGGTTGCCGCTTTTATCATGGCTATGCTTCATTGGATATTTGAACCTGGTATCGGAGGATTGATGTAATATGCTCCAGGGCTATCAGAGCTGGGTCTATGAAAACCAGCCTGCAATAATAGGCAGGGCTGCCGTTGTGGGACCTTTTGAGGGTCAGGGGCCTTTGGCCGACGATTTTGATATTATTCACGGTGATTTAATGTTAGGGCAAGACAGCTGGGAGAAAGCAGAAAAGACATTATTAGAAGAGTCGAATCAGCTGGCCATCGAAAATGCCGGTTTAACCAAAGAGCAGATTAACTTTTATATCGGCGGAGATCTGATGAATCAAATCATCAGCAGCAGTTTCGCCGCCCGAACCTTGTCCGTACCTTATATCGGAATCTTTGGCGCCTGCTCCAGTTCGATGGAAGGTTTATCTTTGGCTTCATTAATGATTGCTTCAGGTTCGGCAAATTATGTGTTGGCCTCTGCCTGCAGCCATAATGCCAGTGTCGAAAAACAATTTCGTTACCCCACGGAATACGGATCTCAAAAACCTCCCACTGCCCAGTTCACTGTCACCGGATCCGGATCTGCTGTTCTGGCCCGGGAAGGAAAAGGCCCCAAGGTCACATCGGTAACCATCGGACGGGTGGTAGATATGGGTATCACAGATCCTTTTAATATGGGCGCAGCCATGGCTCCTGCAGCCGTAGACACAATCCAGGCTCATCTGCGGGACCTGCAGATTGGTCCGGGTTATTATGATTTAATCGTAACCGGGGATCTGTCAAAATTAGGCTATCAATTGGCTCGTGACTTATTTGATAAACACAAGATCCCCATCAATGATACCCAGTATTTTGACTGCGGCATGATGATTTACGATTATGAAAAACAAAAGATACAAGCAGGAGCAAGCGGCTGCGGCTGTTCGGCTGTTGTCACTTACGGACATCTGTTGAAAAGGCTGCAAAAAGGTGAATTTAACCGCATGCTGGTGGTGGCCACCGGTGCCCTATTATCTCCCTTATCCTTTCAGCAAGGTGAAAGCATCCCCGGTATTGCTCATGCCGTAGCTATTGAAAGAGGGGAGGCGTAACATTTGTTTATGGATTTTTTTTGGGCATTTGTGGCCGGAGGCTTGATTTGTGTTTTGGGACAGATCTTATTTGATGTGTTTAAATTAACACCGGCTCACACTATGACCTTTATGGTGGTATTAGGTGCCGTCACCGGAGGATTAGGCCTCTATGAACCCTTTATTGAATTTGCCGGTGCCGGAGCCACGGTTCCCATATGCAGTTTTGGCAATTCTTTGTTCCAAGGTGCGATGCAGGAATTGAAAGCAAACGGTCTTGTTGGAGTCATTACCGGAATTTTTGAAATAACCAGTGCCGGGATTTCTTCAGCGATCATCTTTTCCTTTTTTGCCGCCTTATTTTTTAAACCCAAGGGTTAAACTTGTTTTAATAAGCGTAAATAATGATTAGCTTCCCGCAAAACATGGTCGCCCAATAATGGTAATATGATCGACTTAATTTGGCACTCCAATATGCCCTTGGTACCCTGAGCCTTAAAATTTCTGATTTCTATCGTTTCCTCCCTGCTTTCTTTTGTCACCCTTGGCAGCAAGGCCGGATTACGAAGTGCATTAGCAGCTAAAGCGGTAAGTCTTTCAAATTCTTGTGCGAACATATTAGCAATATCGATCAGGTGTTCTTCTGAAGGATCAAGCATACCTCTAATGAATTGGGCATGTTCTTCGATAATATGGTTCCAAAAATGCTCTGTTTCGGCCGCACTCCTTATCGTATCATTTTCACGTCTGTTTTGAAGCCTTTCTAAGTGATTCAAATAATACAATGCTTCCTCTCTTATGTGTTCAATCATGGAAACGTAATTATGAGTATAAAGCCGGCACGATAAAACATCCTGATAAGCCGTTTCTTTAAAATCTGCCAGACGCTGCACGGTATTGATAATCCTGGTGTTAAGTCTTTCGACCACGGCAGCCGTGACATTTTCCTGATTTACAGACTGTTCACCTCTTAATTCAAGTTCATCCATGGTAACCGAGGTATCAATCTGGATTCCGGTGAAAAATTCGGTCATTTTTTCCGCATTTAAAGTGAAATCAGTTACAAACTCTCCTGATAATGTTGCTTCCGGGCTTATTTTCCCGTAGGATAGATTAACTGTTTCCTGCAACAATGCTGTCAACTCATTTTTGAATTGGTCCGCCTGGGCTGACAGATCCCGATTTTTTGGTGTGAAACCCCCTTCAATAAAAATAGCGTGTTCTTTCATAATGCGTAAGAAAAATAGGTTCAGCTCCAGAGATTGTCTCACAAACTCCCCTTTTGAAAGCATAAAATCCATCCCTTCATTAAAAATAACTCTGAATTATCATATTCAAGTTATTCAGTAATGGCAGAAATGAATCTTGTACCGGAATTTATTTTTCCGCTTTCCTTATTCCATCTTCATTCCATCTTCAGATTTTTAAAATAGCAATGATAATCCTCCTCAGTAATTTGTCTTATTACCTTACATGGATTACCCACAGCTACTGTATTGGAAGGAATGCTTTTTGTTACGATACTGCCGGAACCAATCACCACATTATCTCCAATGGTAATCCCCGGATTGACAAAAGTTCCCCCGCCAATCCATACATTATTACCGATTTCAATGGGAAAAGCATATTCTATCCCCTCATTACGCAGTTGGAAATGAACAGGATGACCGGCAGTATAAAGAGACACACTTGGCCCAAACAGAACATTATCTCCGATGGTGACCTTGCTGCAATCTAAAATAATACAATTATAGTTGGCATAAAAATTTTCTCCGATAAAAATGTTATAGCCATAATCGCATCTTAAGGGAGATTCTATCGTAAAATTTGCTCCGATCTTGCCAAAAAGTTTCTTTATAATTTCATTTCTCTGCTCAATCTCAGCCGGATGCAGGTGATTAAAATCAAAGAGCATTTCTTTAGCATGTTGTCGTTCGCCTGATAATTCTTTTTCAAAAGATTGATATGGTTTCCCGTTTAACATTTTTTCTTTTTCTGTCATCACATCAGTCAAAAGATTACCTCCTTCGTGCCCCAGCCGGGCATGAATATTCCCCCATCAGATTTTTTTCCAAAGTTTGAATCAATCTCTCGCCTGTCTCAGGAATTGACGATAAATACGGCTGTAAGCATCCAGCTCCTGCCCCAAGGTAAACTTAGATGCTGTCAGTTGAGCTGCACGCTGTCCCATCAGATGCCGCTCTACCGGGTCTTGCACTAATATTTTTGCATCCTTTACAAGTTCCTCCTGATTACTCACATAAAATCCTTCAACGCCTTGTTCGATAATATTAAGGTTCCCGGGTACCCCGGTTAAAATACAGGGTTTGCCCAGACTCATGGCTTCCAAAGCCCCCTGGGGTTGACCTTCACAGTATGACGTATTGATTACGATATCACCCAGACGAAGTACGCTCATCATCTCTGAGTGAGGTATCTCCTCCAGATAGATCACCCAGTCCAGACCGCGCATCCGGTTCAAGATCTTTCTGGTATAATCTTCTTCAATCGCTGCACCCATAATCAGCAACCGAACCTCAGGAAATTCATCCTGTACAGCAGATAGTGAATCAATGGCCAGTTCGATATGTTTTATGCGGCGCAGACCGCTGGGCAAGAGAAATACCACCTGGTCTTCCGATAAACCCAGTTCACCACGGTTTTTTTCCGCACCCGGTTCTAGAAATACGCCCTGCGGAATCGTCACCAGTTTTTCAGCAAGAGAAAGGGATGGTCTTGCCGGATGCTGAAAACCAGGGTAAACGTCCTGAATAATCTGATGAAAATCATCATTAAAGACCACTATTTTTTGCACAGTTTGGAAAGTGTCCAGGATCATAGATCTTTTTTCCCCCAGCAGATCACAATGTATGTCCGTTCCGGTAGTAGTCAAGATTAAGGGAATATTGCGCATTTGGGGTATTGCCTGGAGGACTTCTCCGAAATACCGAGCATGAAAACCATGGATCAGAGCATATTTTGACTTTGCTAAAGCATCTTTGAGATATTCCTGCCAATTTTCCCTTTCCAAGGATAACCGATCAATCTGAAATCCCCGGGAGGTTAAACCAACCAAGAGGCGGGCTGTGGTAATACTGTTGCCTCGCTGGTCTTTATCAAAGGGAGTAATTATGAGTACTTTTTTATTAGCAATGATTGAAACCACCCATCAAAAAATTTGTTTTGAAAAGAAAAATCTCACTATTCACATATTTGAGCCCGGATCAATTGAAAACATTCACAATATTTTCCTTTCCCGGTCATGACACCCCGGTAACGGTTCAAACCTTGAATGGCTTCATGATAGTTAATGTGCCTGGTTTGTGATTTGTGAAGCTGCAAGGCCTCAATTTTAGCGGTTATAAACTCACTGATATCTTCACTATGGCCAACTGTCTGCAGCGGAGTCCAAATCTCGTAGCCCAGGATATTTTTGACTGACCAGGGCTCCTGGCCGCACCCCTGATGCCAGGGACCTGCTGCCCGGCGGCATCCTTCCAGACCCAAGCGGTAAGTGATCTGATGATCCGGCACATCATCCTTACTGTTAGGCAGATAAATATTAGACGGCTTTATGGCCCTGATGATAGTTACCATCCGATCTAAATTTTCTTTATTAAATTCAAGATAACCATCGGGACAGCGCAGAAAAGTCAGATCTGTGACGCCAAGTTTAGCAGCAGCACTCTTGGCTTCTGCTTCTCTGATCAAACCCAGTTCTTCTGGCGAATATTGCATACTCCCGTCTTCTCCGGAAGTCATATATAAGATAGCGACATGATTTCCTTGCTGGATATGCCGGGCCATGCTGCCGCCGCAACCGATGATATCATCATCCGGATGGGGGGCGATCACTAGAATGGTTTTCATAGGAACCTCCTAACTAAGAATAGAATAATACTCACTGTCTTTATTCTGCCAACCTTTAATATGCATAATTTCGTTTAGGATATCAAGCATTTACAACATATTATTTTCCACATCATATTTTATATTCCTTGTTCATGATAAATCCTATCAACATTGGCTGTCAAAAAGAAAGGGACAGAGCACCTCTGCCTGTCCCCGTAACCCTCTAAATATTTAGAAGTTTACTTCAGTTCCGTAATAAGTAGCTTCAAATAATTTTTTCATTTGTTCTACGGATATTTCTCTTGGATTAGTACCTGTGCAAGCATCGGATATAGCACCTTCAGAAATTTTATCTAAATTAGCCTTAAAGTCCTCTTCTGATATGCCGAATTCTTTTAATGTAGTAGGCATATTCATCGCAGTTCTAAAATCTTTCACCAGTTGAATTAAGGACTGAACTAATTCATCTGTTGTTTCCCCTTTTAAACCTAATCTCTTAGCTATGTCAGCATAAATAGCTGCGGCGTCCTTGGCGTTATATTGTATCGCATATGGTAAATATATGGCATTGGCACAGCCATGGGGAATGTCGAATACTTTTCCTGTTTTATGAGCCATGGAGTGAACTATTCCTAATATTGCATTTGAAAATGCCATTCCTGCTAAACATTGAGCCAGATGCATTTCTTTTCTGGCTTCTTCATCCCCGTTATAGGATTTGACGATATTGTCAACAATCATTTCTATTGATTTCATTGCCAAAGCATCGGTGATTGGATTTTTAGCTGTTGAAACATAAGCCTCAAAAGCGTGAGTTAAAGCATCCATTCCCGTATTAGCTATTAATACCTTCGGCATGTTTTGTACTAAATTCGTATCGACGATAGCAACGTCCGGGGTGATGTTATAGTCGGCTACAGGATATTTAATACCTGTTTTTTCGTCAGTGATGATTGAGAAGGCCGTAACTTCTGAACCGGTGCCGCTTGTCGTCGGGATCGCGATAAATCTAGCCTTTTGTCTTAATTCCGGTAAGTTGAATGGCTTGGCCGCTTCTTCAAAAGTAAAATCCGGATACTCATAAAATATCCACATGGCTTTAGCTGCATCGATTGGTGAACCGCCGCCAATGCCAATTATTAAATCAGGATTGAATGCTTTCATAGCCTGAGACCCTTTCATAACCATTTCAACAGAAGGGTCATTTTCAATTCCTGAATATATTGAAGTTTCTATATTAGCTTCCTTTAACAATTCTTGTACCTTTGGAACTGTTCCGTCCTCGATCAATCTTTGGGAACCAATAACAAGCATCGCTTTAGTTCCCTTTACTGATTTTAGATACTCCAAAGCATTTTCTCCAAAATAAACATCCCGCGGTATCGTAAATCTTTGCATTATATTTCCTCCTTCATTTTAATCACAATTTAATCACAAAGTATTGTGTAATGTAATTCTACCACAATTTACACCTTTTCTCAAGTATTTGTCCAATCACAGCTCTCACAGCCAGAGGAAGTTTTCATCAAGAGTATGAATTTCGGTCTACCCGACCTCAAAACCTGGTATCTTCACTTTTCACCATTAAAAAATCCTCAGATTCCTCCCGCTTTATTTAAGTCATTGACAGATAATCGCCAAAGATATAATGACGCTACCGATCCATAGGGTGAATAACGTTTGCGGTAGTAGAGAAATCTATCCTTCGTCAACTCTTCCAGCCCATATAAATTCATCATACCGCGCCGGATAGCCAGATCGCCGTAACTGACTACATCTGGACGACAAAAGGAAAATAAAAGCAACATTTCCGCAGACCACACCCCGATACCCGGCATCTTAACAAGATGTTTAATTGCTTCTTCATCCGGCATTGTGCGCAGGGCGTCCAGATCCAGTGTTCCGTCGAGGACCGCCCGTCCGATGCCTTTGATGTAGTTCACTTTTCTCATAGACATGCCGCATTTTTGGATGGAGGTCTCTTCGGCCATGGCAATATTCTCCGGCGTAATCCTGCCCAAGAGGGACTGCAGCCGCTCCAATACTGTATCTGCCGCCTTGCTAGAGATTTGCTGACTGATAATACAATCGATCACAGCCAAAAAAGTATCCGGTTTCACTTCCCGCTGAATATAACCAATCCGATCTATTGCCTCCCCCAGTTTGCGATCTTTCTTTTTCAGATACCTTATTTCGGTATCCCCGTATGCAAAATATGTCATGTAAAATTCCAATCCTCCATTTCAGCTGTTAAGAAAAACCGATTTCTATTTATTATAATTATAACAAAAAAAGCAGCCGGAAGCACTTATGCTATCTGAATGTATTACCCCTTGTAAAAGATGGATAATAGTGATAGATTTTTAAATGAAAAATAATTAATTATAACTTAGCACAAGTCGATATTTATAAATGATACTAACATATTGGCAGGCCGCAAAATATTGTAGAAGGCAGGAAGAAAAAATGACAAAGATATTCAAAGGAAATATTCTTTTTACCCCCACGCCGGAAAAGTTTACTATCATACCCCATGGACATATTCTGGTAAGCGAGGGGAAGGTAAAGGCTGTTTATCAAAAACTCCCGGAAGAATATCGCAACCTTGAAATCATAGATTACCAGGATAAATTAATTATTCCGGGCATGAATGATCTGCACTGCCATGCTTCCCAGTATAAACATATGGGCATGGCAATGGATAGAGAATTGATTCCTTGGCTGGAGAACTATACATTTCCTGAGGAAGCTAAATTCCAAGATATTAAATATGCTGAAAAGATTTATCAAAGATTTATTAAAGAAATTTGGAAACAGGGTACGACGCGGATTGTGGTCTTCGCTACCGTTCATAAAGAATCGACCATGAAATTGTTGGACATGTTTATTCAGTCAGGGCTGGGCGCTTATGTCGGCAAGGTAAATATGGACAATAATTGTCCCGATTATATCTGTGAAACCTTGGAAGACTCCCTGAAGGATACGGAAGAAATAATTATTAAGTATGGGGACAAATCTTCTTTAGTCAAACCGATCATCACCCCCCGCTTTGCGCCCAGCTGCAGTAAGAAGCTTTTAAAAGGATTGGGGGACTTAGGTAAAAAGCATGGTATTCCCGTCCAGTCTCACCTGTCGGAAAATAGAAAAGAGGTACAGTGGGTGAAGGAATTGTTTCCTGATGCCGACTCTTACGGAGATGTTTATAAGCAGTATGGTTTGTTTGGCGATACCCCCACCTTAATGGCCCATTGCAGTTTATCCTCGGAAGAGGAAATGACTTTAATGAGAGAAAACAATGTGCTCGCCGTGCATTGCCCCGCTTCCAATCTCAATGTGGGCAGCGGCATGATGCCGATTAGAAAGTTCATCAATCGAGGGATTAAGCTAGGGCTAGGCTCAGACTTAAGCGGCGGGCATACTCCTTCCCTGATGAAAACGATGGTTTATGCCATTCAAACATCAAAGATCTTTTGGGTAAATTCGGAGAAACAAATGGATTTTCTCACCAATTCTGAGGCCTTTTTTATTGCTACCAAAGGGGGAGGCAGTTTCTTCGGCAAGGTAGGCAGCTTTGAAGAAGGTTATGATTTTGATGCCTTGATCATTGATGACGGAGAATTAAATTATCTGGATTATACTTTAGAAGAACGCTTGGAAAGATTTATTTATGTAGGGGATGACCGTCACATTTTGCACCGTTATGTCCGCGGCAGCTTAATTAAAGAACCGGTTTTGTGAACAACCACCACCTCAAAAGGTGGTTGGTTTTTTTTACAGAGGGTTGTAACAAAAATGTAACAAATAATCATTAAAATTTAATGGTAAAATATAGGCACTATGAATTTTAGGACGTGAGAATATGATTGAAAAAAATATACTGATTGCAGATGATGAGCCGCGCATGAGAAAATTAGTGGCGGATTTTCTGAAAAAAGAAGGGTATCAGATCAAGGAAGCATCTAATGGACGCGAGGCAGTAGAGGCCGTCAAAGGTAAGCATCCGATTGATCTGGTTATTTTAGATGTAATGATGCCGGAAATGGATGGATGGACTGCATGTCGAGAAATCAGAAAAAGATCCTCCGTGCCAATTGTCATGCTCACTGCCAAAAGCCAGGAAACAGATGAAGTTTTCGGTTTTGAATTAGGGGCGGACGAATATGTAACCAAGCCTTTTAGTCCCAACATCTTAGTTGCTCGGGTTAATGCCATCTTGCGCCGCTTGGAAAAGCAGGAGGAGTCTTTATTGAAGTTCAACGGTCTGGAAATTAACCTAATGGGGCATCTGGTTTCTTTAGATGGAGAAGAAATTGAATTAAGCCCCACTGAATATGATCTGCTTCAATATTTAATAAAAAACAAAGGACTGGCTTTAAGCCGGGAACAAATTTTAAGTGCTGTTTGGGGTTATGATTATTATGGAGAAAGCAGAACAGTTGATACCCATATTACCAGGTTAAGAACCAAGCTGGGGAAGGAAAGCGGATTAATCCAAACTGTGCGTGGCTTGGGTTACCGTTTTGAGGCCAATGTATGAAGAAGTCATTAAGCTTTAAGTTATTTTTAGCAATTGGCTGTTTAGGTATTGCATTTATTTTGCTTTCCTGGCTGATAAATGCCGGATTTATGGAAAAGTTTTATCTTAGCCAAAAAAAATCTATGTTGTTGGAGAATGCTCAAAAAATTGAAGAGGTATATATGGGAGATCCCGGGGAGATTCAATCGGTTCTTAAAAGAGCGGAAAGCGAATCGGGTGGTTATACCTTTATTATTAATCCCCAAGGGCGAATTATTTACAGCTCTTTCTTTGAACCGGATAGTCCTGAAAGACCGAGGCGCTCTCCCCCTTTCCCCTTTGTCCGGGAGCCGGTAACCTGGATTAATAAATACCAGTATGAAATTAATCGGGACCACATGTCTAATAGTGAATTTTTAACCTTCAATTATCGTTTTGATAACGAGGACCGATTGACCGTTATTGTCCCTTTAGCTGCCGTAACGCAAAATATCCGGATCATGAATAAATTTTTTCTTTTTACCGGTTTAATTATTATTGGTTTTGGAATCATCTTTGCTTTTCTCTTTTCCCGGAAATTCACCCGGCCAATTTTGCATATCAATGAGATCGCACGCAATATGGCCAACCTTGATTTTAATCGAAAATGCCAGGTGAACAGCAAGGATGAAATTGGGGAATTGGCAGAGAGTATTAATGTTTTGTCGGAAGACCTAGAGCGCATGATTGGAGAATTAAATATCAAAAACAGCCAGTTGGAACAAGACCTTGCCAAAGAACGGGAGATTGATGAAATGAGGAAAGAATTTATTTCCAATATATCTCATGAATTAAAAACTCCCATCAGCTTAATCCAGGGTTACGCCGAAGGCTTAAAGGTAAATGTCAACGAGGATGAAGAAAATAAAGATTTTTATTGTGAAGTGATTATGGATGAAGCCTCCCGGATGGATAAAATGGTGAAAGAATTATTAAAACTATGTCAATTGGAATCAGGTTTTTCTCATCTGGAAAAAAGCATTTTTGATCTTTCCCCTTTTATTGACCGAGTGGCGGGGAAATTCCGGTCAGTTTTCCACGCGAAAAAAATCAATCTCCAAATAGAAATGGGAGAGCACCTATATGTGGAGGCGGATCAGTATCGAGTGGAACAGGTGCTAGTCAATTTTCTGAATAATGCCATTCAATTTGCTGATTATGAAAAAATCATAAAAATCCACACGGAAAAGACACATGATAAAATCGAAGTATCAGTATTTAATACGGGTAATCAAATTCCGGAAGAATACCTGGAAAAAATTTGGCTTAGTTTTTATAAGGTGGATCAAGCAAGAACCAGGAGTCTGGGCGGTACCGGTTTAGGTCTCTCCATTGTAAGAGGCATCATGGAAATGCACAACAACAAATACGGCGTTGAAAATGTGGATGAAGGAGTGAGGTTTTGGTTTGAACTGGACGCGGTGCCAGAAAAGTCTCAACAAACTGAAACTAAACAGTAACAAATCTGTAACAAACTGTGGGTACAATTGCATTTGTAAGGCTAATTTAAAAAATGAAAGGAGCACAAAAAATGAAGAAAAAAATTGTAGCCGCAGTTTTAAGTGGAGCACTGGCCGGAGGGATTCTGGTTTCTGCCGGTCCGATCATGGCAGACACTGCCAATGCCAATCAGCAGACAAAACCTGCTGTGATGGAAATGAGGTGCGATGGTGTTATGAAAGGACATATGGCACCGGGATTCATGGGAAAAGGTCAGGAAGGGATGTCTACTATTCTGGATGAATTGGTAGCTGACGGCACCATTAATCAAGCCAAAGCTGATCAGATTTCCAGCTTCATCACTCAAAAAGAAGAGGACACGAAGGCCCAATGGGAAGAAATGAAGAATATGACTCCGGAAGAAAGGGCTGCAGCAAGGGAAGACAGAGCAGCAGAAAAAAATGAGATCAGAGATAAAAAAGGAGGTATTTTAACCGAGCTGGTTGATGAAAAAATCATCAATCAAGATGAAGCAGATGCTATCCAAGAAAAACAACAGGGGAAGATGACAGCCCAACGGGAGGAAATGGCAGCAAAACAGCAAGCAATGATGGACGACAAGTTTAATCAATGGGTGGCAGCTGATGTCATTTCTGAAGATCAAGCGGATCAAATAAAAGATTTTTTGGCAAATAAAGCTGAGGAAAGAAAAGCTCAGATGGATAAACTGCAAAATATGACCGATGAGGAAAGAAAGTCCTTCATGGAAGAGAACAAAAATAATAATAAGGATATGAATATACTGGATGAAATGGTTGATCAAGGGATCATCAGTCAGGAACAAGCACAAAAAATTGCTGAGGAAATGCCGAAAGCCGATCATTTTGGATTTGGACATAGAAACTGGGATTCTGTGTCTCAAGAACAGGAATAAAGGCGAGCTCAGTTGAAATATATACCCCGTCACTCCCTGGTTGGATTTAATCAACCAGGGAGTTTTCTTGTTAAGTGTGACTGGTGAGTAGCGCATACGAGACAAAAAGAGTCCTGACCGGCTGCTTTTTTTCGTCCGACTATCGCCACCTTATTAGAATAAATCGCTATGTGTTCCTGTTCTGGTCAAATACAAAATCAATTCATCTTCCGCAATTTCATAAATTAAAAGCCAGTCAGGAGTGATGTGGCACTCCCGACAGCTTGTATAATTGCCTTTTAACGAATGATCTCTGTAGTTTTCGGCAAGCGTTTTCCCTGCGGCAAGCTGTTTAATAACCGCCGTCAAAAGGTCGATTCTATACCCGCGTTTTGCCGCCAATCTCAAGTCTTTTTGAAACTTCGTAGTCGGTTTTACGGCATACATCAGCCAAGCAACTCCTTCATCATCTGGTCAACATCGGTGTATGTCTTGCCCAAAGACGGATTGTTTTTCATCTGTTGGACTTCTTCTATTGCCGCTACCGTTTCAGCATTGGGTACATTCATGGAAATTTCAAAAGGTATTTTCTGCTGCCTGACCATCGTTCTTGCAAAAACATTAAACGCCGCCGTCATGGTTAAGCCTAAATCAGTGCAAAGTTTGTCAAATTCCTTCTTCAATTCTTCATCCATACGGATATTGATATTGGTCTGTGCCATCGTATCACTCCTTCGCTTATTGCTATATCCATTATAAATATTTTTATTTACAATGTCAATAAATATGTTTACATGAAAACAAAATCAAAAATTTCCTGAAGCCTCGGATATTAAAGGTGTAACCCCTGATGAATACGAAAATGGTTTTGTAAGCATTATCAGTGTTGACTTAGATGAATACTCAAAGAAATACGGAAACAAGGCTGTTAAGAAAACTTTATCTATACCGGGTTGGCTTAACTCTATTGCAGAAAAAGAAAACGTAAATTATTCTCGTGTCCTGCAAAATGCCTTAATAAAGCATCTTGGCCTGGAATCTTATCGTAAAATCAAAAAGCAGCCCTGACCGGCTGCTTTTTTTCGTCCCAAAAAAGAACTCCCTGCATCTGATTGTTCAGGCTCTCCAAAACTCATAGAGAAATAAAATTAAAAAAATATTGAAGCAAAAAAAGATCCACTTCTTGACTCCAAAGATGAAGACAAACCGCAAATCTTAAATGAGCCTGTGGGTAATTTTCATCCGTTAGAAGAATGTTAGAAAAAAGGACCTTCGTTTTCCGAAAGCCCTTCTCCTTGTTGCTTTTGAATGGTGTCGGAGACGGGACTTGAACCCGTATGGTTGCCCACACGCCCCTCAAACGTGCGCGTCTGCCAGTTCCGCCACTCCGACATATTTTTTTATGTGCAGATTAAAATTAATTCATGCACAAAACGTATTATACCATAAGCCTGGCTATGATTCAACTAGAATTTATTCAATATATTCTTCATATTTTTCGTAATTCAAGAAGCCTTCCCAAATTCCAAGTGAATTTGTTTAATAACGCACTGCCACTTTTATCTTCACTTCTACCAATCCATCTGCAGCAAATCCGGCATCAGGCTTTTAGCTGTCTCCTTTACCCCAAAATCTCCTTTTGCTCCTAATATGGAGTAAATCAACGAAATTTGCCCCGTGATATCATCAATATTATCCACGGTTGCCATTAGCTTGCTGTGGCCATTTTGATTATAATATGGGATATATGAATAAGAAACTGAGCTTGATTCTACCCCAATCACTTTAACATCTTTCCGGATAAAGAAATCCGCCAAGATTAAATCCAGGTTTTTGACCTGTTCTTCCGACTCCCTGTCACTGCCACCGACTAAGATCACGGCATCAATAGAATTTCCTGTCACCCCGGAAATATTGATCATTCCTTCCTCGGCAAAATCCGACATGATTCCATTTTCATCCCCAAATAGAATTGCCTCCCCCAACAATTCCATGATCGGTTTTTCTGCATCCGTTTCCGGGAGTGTGAGGGAGCTGCTTACATGGGCCAGAGAAAAATCATTGGCAAGAGAAATCACCGCATCCACCTGGGCTCCGGCAAGCTCCAAAGGATTAATAATCTCATTTAAACTGTTCTTTTGATTGCTGTTGGTTTGAACCACCACCACCCGGTAGTTTTCTAACTTGTTTTTAATCAAAGCGGGCATCATCTGGCGGCAAATTTCCTGATAGGTATCTGCCTCTTCGTTAGCTGCCGCCAATTGACTTTGGGTCAGTCCGTTTTGAATGCGCAGTTGCTGAAAATCCCCTTCCAAACGATTAATTAAGGCTTCTTGCTGGCTGCCGATAAACTCATTCCCCAAAGTCTGGCTGCCGATCAGCATACCAATCCCCAGGGCAAGAAAAATAGCCACCAGTGCTGTTACATGGTATTTAAAATCAATCACGGTCATTCCTCCCATGATGAATCTCTACCATAGCATGTCACTGAAGGCTATTTATTTATACATGGTATCTGATTTGTCTCTTTTATTAGATATTTTTAGTCTGATGTTCTTTATTGTTTGAGACGGATTTCTTCATAAATTACATTGTTTGCCCTGCCTAGCTGAAAATTATCCACATTCTGGGAAACTGCTACGGAAGAGCGATAAGAATATAAATAGCGGATCCTGCTTTGAGCCATTATTTCTTTTTCCAGTTGGCGATAAAGTCTGAATCTGCCCGCCTGATCCTGTTGTACGGCGTTGGTCAATAACTGATCCCAAGTGGAGTTAACGAAGGTTTTCTGCCATCGGGAATTAACTTCTTCCTGAAAAAAATCATCCAATTCATTGCTAAAGGCGGAATACTTCCTGGTATAAAAGGCAGCCTGCCCGTCTTTGATCGCTTGACGCAAATCCTTCTGGGAGAGATAATGGATCTTTACTTTCAGTCCCACGGATGCTAAATTCTCCATCATCTTTTTAGCGACAATTTGATCTTCCTCCGTAGAACCACAGTAAAGTGAAATTTCCGGTAAATTAGCTCCTTCCGGATATCCTGCCTGAACCAGACTCTGCATGGCCAGATTTTTGTTATAGGAAATCGGTGCCTGGTCCTGCCCCGCCTGGTCATACCAATAATCTGTCACTGTTCCCTTGATCTCCGCCCCGCCCTTACCCCGGGCAGCCTGGAGAATTTCCCCAGCATTAAGACTGTAAAGCACTGCATCCCGCACTCCCTTATTATTAAAAGGTCTGATCCGGTCATTGATCCCTACATATCTAAATTGACGCAGGGGCTGATCCACCAAGTCCGGCAGCGTCTCTGTCTTTGGCAAAAAAGTCATATCGATGGGGTTAATATCCTGCAAAATATGAATATTCCCCGCTAAAAATTCCAGCAGAGCATCTTTCGTTTTCCCGGCAAAGGAGAATTCCAATCGAAAGATAGATGGTTTTTCCCCAAAATAAGATGCATTCCTCCCCAAGGTCAGACTGCGTCCTCCGATCCATTCAATCAACTGAAAGGGACCTGCTCCGCTGGGCATTAAGGCCGGGTTCTTCATACTGCCTGCTTTGGCATAATGAACTCCCTGCTCCACCAGCTCATAGCGATCCAAAACGGCCCCCGCCGGATGGGTAAGAAGGTTAATGAAATTATTTTGCCTGTGGTTCAATTTTATTTGAAGGATGTATTCATTAAGAGCTGTAATCCCAGAAACCAATGTCCCTCCACCGGATAAAACAGTTTCCGCTCCTTGAATGTTGGCAAACAGATAAGAGGCAGGCGCCCGCAGGCGCAAAACCCTTTCCCAGGAAAACTTAAAATCATCGGCCTTAATTTCCTTCCCGTTATGGAAAAGCACTCCCTTATTTAAATGGAAGGTATAGGTCAAACCATCAGGAGAAACCTCCCAGTCCCGGGCAATGCAGGGTACCGTTTCCCCTTGCTGATTCTCCTTAACTAATCCTTGGAAAATCAGCTTGGCAATCATAATTTCGCTGTCATTTTGTACATAGGCCGGATCAATGGTGGTCACCGGAGTTTTCAGGTATTCAAAAATTACCCCCTTCTCCTGATAGGAGGTGGATTCAGATGATCTCGATGGTTCCGCCTCATTTCCTCTGCTGCAGCCTGTGATTGAAAAAAGCAGGACCATGAATATCAGAAAGAAAAGAATAAAAAAGCTCTTCCTGGTTTGTTTTATTTTTGACTTGATCGTTGTTCTTTCCATATTAGCCTTATCTCTTTTCTGCAGGATTTCTTAACTGCCGCTTTTATCAGAGATCATAATTAAGATTTTTTCCGTAATTTTGTTGGTAATAGCGGCAATATCAATGCTATTGCTATCCCCACGGATCTTTTCCCCTCGATACAACCTTTGATAATGCCGGTAATAAGTGAGGACCGTGCTCACGTAGGTGCGGGTTTCAGCAAAAGGAATTCGGTCCAGCTGACTCAGTTCCCCATTCCAGATCCCTTCTTCCAGCCAACGACTCACATTGCCCTGGCCGGCATTATAAGATGCCAATGTGACAGGTAAATTATCCGGAAAGGTATCTTGCAGCTTGCGCAAATACCAGCATCCCATGCGGATGTTATATTCCGGATCAAATAGCATATCCTGATGGAATTCGATCTCCAATTGCTTGGAAGCCCAGTCCGCCGTATCCGGCATAATCTGCATCAATCCTCTGGCTCCGGTTGGAGAGACTGCGGTAGGAGCATAGCGGCTTTCCTTTCTGATTATCGCTGCCACTAATAATGGATCCACCTGATATTGATCAGCATATTTAAAAACATATTCCCGATATAATATGGGATAAAAAATTCTTTGCACCGGTCCGCTATAAAACACAATGAAAGCTAAACCAGCCAGAATGCCTAAGCTAACAAAAAATTTAACGAACCGCCGAAAAATAAAAGACAATCCTGCCCACTCCCAAATAAAATGTAGTTCCTCTCATAAACCATATCCTTCCTGTCCGGTTATTATGCTATTTACCTTGATTAATCTTTTGCCAGCAATCACCCGCCTGTTTTTTAGTATCCAATAATATTCCCGATGTGTCAATCACTCGATGAGCAAATTTTATTTTTTCTTTAAGAGGCATCTGAGATGATAGCCTTTTTGCAGCCTCACTTCGGGTTAGCCCGTCTCGTTCCATTAAACGCTGCAGCTGCAGCTCCTCCGGCAGAAAAGTGAGCCAAACCTCATCTACCTTCTTCTGCATTTCCGTTTCAATCAACAAAGGAATATCCAAGACTACCACTCCATCAGGTTTCTGAACCTTGAATTCCTCTATTTGCTTATCCATTTCCCGAAAGATTGCGGGATGGGTAATTTGGTCTAATTTTTTCCGGGCAAGGGGATTTTGAAAAATAATGCTGCCTAATTTTTCTCGATTCAGTTCTCCGTCAGGCAAAAGGATGTCTCCACCAAATTCCGCTACAATTTTCTGGTAAGCAGGTTGACCGGGACATACCACTTCCCGGGCAATCTGATCGGCATCGATTACCTTGACACCCAATTCCCTTAAATAAGCGGTTACTGTACTTTTACCGCTGGCAATGCCTCCTGTTAATCCAATGATTTTCAATAATATCACACCTGATCCAAACATTTTATTTAGCTTTAGATGAACGAGTTCACTTTTGGCATTGGGGGCAATAGTAGGCACTGCGGCTTCCGATTTTCATGCGTTCAATGACACCGCCGCAGCGGAGACAGTTGTTCCCCGCTCTTTGATAAACTTTTACATAATTTTGATGGGTACCTTTTGCCCCCAGTCCGTCCACATAATCGCTGAAGCTGGTGCCCCGATGCTCTACCGCTTCCTGCAAGATATCAATAACCGACTGAAACAAGCACTTGATTTCCTCATCACTTAAGGAATCCGCGCTCCTTTCCGGATGAATACAACTCCTGAATAAAATTTCATCGGCATAAATATTACCGATGCCAGCAATAAAACGTTGATCCAAAAGAAGAGACTTGATTTTTGTTTTTCTCCGGTGCAATTGCTCTTGAAAAACTTCCGGGGAAAACTCTCCTCCTAAAGGTTCCGGCCCCAAGGTGCTCAGACCGGAAATCAGAGCAATATCCTGTGCCGGTACCAGCCATATCCGGCCAAAACGCCGGGGATCCGTAAATCTTAATTCCGCCCCATTATCCAGGGAAAAAATTACGTGGGTGTGCTTCAGCAGCGGCATTCCGGCATCGCCATAAACCAACCGGCCGGTCATACGCAGATGAACCACCATTTTCCAATTTGAGGTTAGGTCAAAGATGAGGTATTTACCTCGTCGTCCCACTTGCAGAAAAGTTTGCTCCAAAAGATTTTCTTGGAACGCCGGAACCTCAGGTGCGGCAATCACACTATGATGATTAATGGTAATCTTTTTTATTTGTAAGCCTAATAATCGTTCCTCCAATGATCTGCGCACAGTTTCTACTTCAGGCAGTTCCGGCATGATATCCTCTCCTTGATGATTAATGAAAGAGTTCACTCACTCTACCTGATATTTCTCCATCTGGTACCAGTCAGGGCCTGTCTTTAAGTCTACTTTCAAAGGTACCGATAAGGAAATCGCCTGCTCCATCCGGGATTTAATCCCCTGGGCCAGAGATGATAATTCCTCCGGGAGAACGTCAAAGATCAATTCATCATGGACCTGCAAAATCATCTTTGACCGGTAGCCCTCAGACTGCATAAATTCGGCCACATCAATCATGGCAACCTTGATAATATCTGCCGCGCTTCCCTGAATCGGGGTATTCATGGCCGTGCGTTCCCCAAAGCTGCGCACATTATAATTGGAACTCAAGATATCGGGAAGATAACGCCGCCGCTTCAGCAGTGTCGTTACATAACCTTTATCTTTCGCTTCCGCGACAATCGCTTCCAGATAGGCGGCTACCCCCGGGTAGCGTTTAAAATATTGTTCGATATAATGTTTGGAATCATGCCGGGGAATTCCCAAATCCCGGGATAAACCATAATCACTGATCCCATAAACGATGCCGAAATTAACTGCCTTGGCTCTTCTCCTCATTTCACCATCCACCTGATCCATAGGAACACCAAAAACCTCGGCCGCTGTTCTGGTATGAATATCCTGATCTGCCCGAAAAGCCTCCTGCAGCACCGGATCTTGGGAGATGTGGGCCAATACCCGCAACTCAATCTGGGAATAATCTCCGGCCAGAAGTATATTGTTTTCGGTCTCCGGAACGAAGACCTTGCGAATGCGCCGCCCCAGCTCAATGCGGATGGGAATATTCTGAAGATTAGGTTCGGTGGAGGAAAGACGCCCGGTAGCTGTAACCATCTGATTGAAAGAGGTGTGTAATTTCCCAGTTTCCGGGTTAATTAAAGGCTGCAGCCCATCCACATAGGTGGATTTTAATTTTGCCAGGGTGCGGTATTCCAAGATCTGGGCCACAATCTCATGCCGCTCCGCCAATTGATCCAAAACCTCTGCGCTGGTGGAATAGCCGGTTTTTGTTTTCTTAAGGGGCGGAAGTCCCAGTTTTTCAAAGAGAATTACGCCTAATTGCTTGGGAGAATTAAGATTGAATTCTTCCCCCGCCTGCCGGTAAATCTCTGACCGCACCAGAGTGATGGCGGCTTCCAATTCCTTGGACATCACCTCTAATTGAGCCTTTTCCACTTTAATCCCGGCCAGCTCCATCTGAGCCAGGATTTTCTCCAAGGGAAGCTCCACCTGGCGGTAGAGATCTTCCATCTCCTGCTCTTTAAGCTTCCTTTCCAGAAGATCCGACAATTGCCAGAGGATCTGCACCCTGATGCCGTAATCCTCTTCCGCCTGTTCCTTGGCCAGCAAAGGTATCTGCAAATATTCCAAGGCCAGAGCTTCCAAGCTGTAATGAGCTGACGACCCGGGATCCAATAAATAAGCTCCTAACATCACATCGGAGAATTCTCCTGAAAAAGAAACCCCATGCCGGGCCAGCATTACCAGGAGTTCCTTCCCGTTATACACAATCTTTTTCTCTGGTGCTCCGGAAAAAACAGTCTGGAGAATTTGCCTTTTCTCTTCCTCTTCCTTGTCGGCGAGGAAAATCACATAAGATTCTTCCCCGGAAAAGGCCAACGCCAGGGCCACGATATCTCCTTGAAAATAATTCCCCTGGTGCAGGGTATAAATGGCTAGCTTCTTCCCGGTACCGGATGAAGAAATAATATTGGATAGGGATGTTCTGTCCTCCAGGACCGTAACGCGAGGAACAACCTCCCTCTTCTCCCCAGACATCACAGGTTTTTCTAGTTCTCCAGCCATGCGGTCCAGCACACCCGGCACCAGACTTTTAAATTCTAATTCCCGATAGACCTTTAAAAGTTCCTCATAATTAGGAGCACTGGACTTATAACGTGATAAGTCAATTTCCAAGGGTAGATCGGTCCGAATGGTGGCCAGATCCTTCGACAGATCCGCCAGCTGCCGGTTTTCGGCCAGTTTGCTTCTTAATTTGGGGGTCAGTTCCTCTAAATTTTCATAGATACCTTCCACAGTTTGATACTGGTGCAATAATTTTAATGCCGTCTTCTCACCTACCCCAGGTACGCCGGGGATATTGTCGGAAGAATCCCCCATCAGGCCTTTTAAATCAATGATTTGATAGGGCTTTAAAGCGTACTTGTCGAAAATTGCCTGCTCGTCAAAGGGCTCCAGCTCGGAAATCCCCTTTCTGATTAATAAAACCGTTGAATGATTAGATACCAATTGCAGAGCATCCTTATCTCCGGTTAAAATCAGATTGGTAAAGCCTGCCTCTTCTCCCCTTTTTACCATGGCGCCAATGATGTCATCCGCCTCATATCCATCCAGTTCTTCATAGACCACATTAAGGGCGTTAATGATTTGCCGCACCAAAGCAAACTGAGTGGCAAGCTCCGCCGGCGTTGGTTTGCGTTGCCCCTTATAGTCCTTAAACTGCTCCGTACGAAAGGTTTTTTTATCCTTATCAAAACACACAACAACATAATCCGGTTTTTCTTCGTCAAGGATTTTAGTAAACATGGTGGTGAAGCCATAAGCCCCATTGGTAAACTGACCTTGGGCATTAGAAAGCAGGGGCAGAGCGTAAAAAGCCCGGTGAATCAAACTGTTTCCGTCTACAATCAAGAACTTTTTCATCAATATTTTCCTCCATCCTGCTAACTGTCCCCCGGCATTATGAGCCCTTTTCCGTCTTTGATCCGCACCTGGGTCCCCAATTGTTCCGAAAGATAAGCGGTACGCTTCATAATCCCCGCTCCTTTTTCCCCTTCTGCCACTTCCGGCTGTCCCTGGTTAATATAGATAGGGAAAACCTCTGCTTGTCGGAGAGCAGCTTCTTGCATTTTCAAATGTAACAGCAAGCCTTCTTGGGTTCTGGCATTCTGATTTTGATCAAAGACAAAGTTCCCCAGAGAATAAGCAATCAATCCTCCCTGATACCACTCCAACCCTTGGATTGTATGGGGATGATGTCCTAAAATCACATTTGCCCCGGCATCGATCAGTTGATGGGCGATTTCCCTTTGTTCGTTCTTAGGATGATCCTGATACTCCCCACCCCAATGGAGGGAGATAATCACAATATCGGCCTTTTCCTTTGCTTTTTGAATATCCTTTTTGATTTCTTCCATGATCAGAGGTGCGATCCCCGGAATACCTTGCCCCCCTTTAGTTTTGGATATCTGCTGATGAAGCTCCGTTATATCCTCGATCTTACAATAAGCCAAAAAAGCAATGCTCATCCCTTTTTCATTAATTATGACCGGTTGGCGGGCTTCATCCGTATTCTTCCCCCCACCCACGGTACTGATACCGGAGCCATGCAAAAGAGTCATGGTCTGGGACAACGCCCGAATACCATAATCCAAAGCATGATTATTGGCCAGACTGACCACGTCAAAACCCGCCTGGGATAAGGCTTGGGCATATTCCGGTTGTCCCCGGAACAAAATCTCCTTCTCCGGAGAGGGGTTCCCTTGGTTGAAGAGTGGAGTTTCCAAATTGGCAAAGGCAATATCCGCCTGTCCCAGAAGAGGTGCCGTCTTTAAGAAAGGATATCCCATCCCTTTTGTGCGCATCACATCATCAATTTTCCGCCCCAGCATCACATCACCCACAGCTACAAGAGATAACGCTTCCTGCTCCACTTTTATTGCTATCTGAGCTTTCTCCCCCGTCTTCTCTTGATCTGTTCCAGCCATGATGAGAGCAGTTTGATCCATAACACTTTGCCCCATCTTCCCGTCTTCTTTCAGCAGCGCATAAACCCCCGATACAATAAAAAAACCACAAAACAAAAGGGCCAGAAATAATAATCGCCGGTGCTTGGTCCATTCCCTACTGGCCATTAATTTCCTCCCTCCCTAAGGACGCGACTCGTATCCGATGAGGGGTTTTCCCCGCCTCTTACTATCCGTTCTTTTAAATATTTCCTGGCACGATTCAGTCTGGATTTCACCGTGCCCAAAGTAATGTCCAATTCCTGGGCTATTTCTTCGTAACTTAATCCTAACATTTCCCGAAGGATAATCACCATACGATACTCCGGATTAAGGGTATTGATCAGTCCCTGAATGTATTCTGCCGATTCTTTGCGCTCATAAGCATCTTCAGGGTTAAAGGTATCATCTGCTACTTCCTTATGCACCTCACCATCATAGAGAGATACAGGTTCATCCAGATAGGAGACCTGGTGACGGCTGCGTTTTCTAAGTTCGTCCCGGCAGACATTGGTTACAATATGATAAACCCAGGTACTGAAAGATGAATCATACCGGAAACTTCCGATGGATTTATAAACTTTTATCAAGGCTTCCTGAGCCAAATCACCCGCATCATGATGATTGCCCATCAAACGATAGGCAATATTGTATGTTTTTTGCTGGTGCTGAGATATTAACTCCTCAAAAGCGGCAATATCCCCTTGCTGGCTCCGGCGCACTAATTCTTCAACCGTAGACATTTTTCCAAATTCTCCATTCATTGATTTCCATAGGGATTGCATCAGAGAATTCAATATTTCAACAAAAAAAACTGAATTTCTTGCATTTTTTCCTGCTAGCAAATAAAATGTATAATATCATTATAATTATAACAGACCGAATCAATTAATTGGCAAAAAAGAAAAAATATTGTCCGACCAAAAAATAGCAGAAGCTCTCTAAAAACACAAGTTTAAGCATCATAATTTTGTAAAAGAATTCATACCATAAGAAAAAATAGGCGGCTTATAAATTTATTCGGCAATCATTTATTTTTCTGGGGGGTGATGAAGATAGGAATATCTTATCAGGATATCTTATTACGTCTTCTGGTGGCCACCATCGTGGGTATCATTTTAGGTATTGAACGCAGCATAAAGCACAAAACAGCCGGTCTTAGAACCCATACCCTGGTCTGCATATCCACCACATCTATTGCCATTATTTCTGCTTATGGATTTGAAGAATTTCGCGGTGTGACGACCATGGATCCGGCCCGTTTAATTGTAGGGATTATCACCGGAATCGGTTTTTTGGGTGCCGGAATCATCTGGCGGGAACCTTTAGGGGGCGTCCAAGGGGTTACAACTGCGGCAAATATCTGGGCCACGGCCGGATTAGGGATTGGTGTTGGCTTGGGACACTTCTTTTTAGTCTTTGCCACCGTAGCCTTCATCTTTGTGGCTCTGCATATCTCAAATGTATTTGAAAAACTTAATTTTGTAAAAAAAACGCCCCCCAATTGTGAATCTGAATCAGAGCATCCTGTGCATCATCAAGAGGAAAGCTAACCCCAATCATAATGATTTGATGAAAAAAAGCGCCTGAGAACAGGTGCTTTTTTAATGATTTGCTGATTATTCTGCTTTGGAAACAACTTCTTTTCCTTTATAATAGCCACATTCCGGACAAACGTGGTGTGGTGATTTAAAGGCATGACATTGCGGACACTCAGATAAAGAAGGCGCACTGATCTTTTGCGTTGCCCGACGCATTCTTTTATTCGCCTTCGATGTTTTCCCCTTTGGTACTCCCACTGCTAACACCCCCTTCAGTAAAACTCTGACTTGCAAACTTTTCCAATACCGCGAAACGAGGATCGATCGTTTCTTTAACACATTGGCATTTTTTTAAATTTAAATTAATCCCGCATTCCGGGCAAAGACCTTGACAATCTTCTTTGCACATTACCTTCATCGGCAATTCCAACATAATTGCCCGGGAAATATGAGGTGTAATATCCAGTTCATCACCTTCGTAAAGAAATATTTCATCTTCATCTTCATCAGCGATTATATGGTTGGCGAAAATTTCTTTTAAAGGAGCATGAATCGGAATGCTTGTGGGTTCCATACAACGGCTGCATAATAATTCGACGGCAGTATGTATTGCTCCTTCGATCAAGAGCCTGTCACCCAGGTTTTCTACCTGCCCGGAAAATTTCAAAGGAGCAGTCAGCTTAATAATATCCCCGCCTTCTACAATAAGTTGAGGCAGAGATTCCTCATATTCCAGAGAATCATTTTTCCCAAAAACATTTTTGATCTTACCGACATTAATTTTCATCTCAACCGCACTCCATTTTGAGCTTCAGGTAAACCCATTGCTTATTATATAAATCTCAGGACAGAATGTCAAGAAAAAAGCATCTTATCATGACAAACCAGTCTTATTTTACCAAAGTAGCTGTATCCCGGGCGATCATCAATTCTTCATTGGTGGGAATGACAAATACCTTGACTTTTGAACCCGGCCGGCTGATTTCCCTTTCTTCCCCACGGAATTTGTTCTTCTCTTTATCAATAAACAAGCACAGGAATTCCAGCTTGTCACATACTGCTTCCCGCATTTGAGGTGAATTTTCACCGATCCCGGCGGTAAAGACCAGAACATCAATCCCGTTGATCTCAGCCACAAATGCACCGATAAAACGAACGATTTTTTGATAAAACATATCAATCGCCAGCTGGGCATGATAATTACCCTCTGAAGCTGCCTCTTCCACATTTCTTAAATCGCTGCTTACCCCGGAAACACCCAGGAAGCCGCTTTTCTTGTTCAATAATTCGTCTACTTCTTTAATGGTCAAGTTTTCTTTTTCCATGATAAAGCTGATAATTGCCGGATCCACATTACCGGATCTGGTTCCCATCATTAATCCTTCCAAGGGGGTGAAACCCATGGTGGTATCCATTACCTTTCCTTTATCAATAGCAGCAATGCTGGAACCATTGCCCAAATGACAGGTAATCATTTTCAGATCTTCCAGGGGTTCACCCAAAATTTCTGCCGCGCGATGGGAAACATAGCGGTGGGAGGTACCATGGAAACCATATCTCCTGATGCCGTACTTTTCAAAATATTCATAAGGCAGTCCATAAATATAAGAAACTTCCGGCATACTCTGATGAAAGGCCGTATCAAAAACAGCCACCTGAGGTACATTAGGCAAAATACTTCGGCAAGCTTTAATGCCGGCGATGCCCGGAGGGTTATGTAAAGGAGCTAAAGGTATTAACTTTTCTATTTCAGCAACCACTTCATCATTAATAATAGTGGTCTCCGTAAAGACAGAACCGCCATGCACTATCCGATGACCAACAGCACCGATCTCATCCATAGAAGAAATCACGCCATAATCCGGGTTAGTCAAAGCATCCAAAACCAATTGAATCGCTGTTGTATGATCTGGAATATCAGTGTTGATCACTTGTTTTTCTTTGTTCGCCGGGCGATGGGTGAGCAATGAGCCCTCTAAACCAATTCTTTCCACCAGACCTTTAGCCAAAACCGATTCATCAGTCATATCAAATAATTGGTACTTTAAAGAAGAGCTCCCCGAATTCAATACTAAAATTTTCATTACATTGACCTCCTGCAATATCATATTATTATGATCTTAATAACTGTAATTTATTTATTTAACCTATTATAAATGATTTTTTTCACAAATTAAACCCATTTCTTTTTATTTAGTGTTCAAGATATTGTGTTCATCATTTCTTTACCTGGTCTAAAGTGATCCTTAAGAAGAATATATTTAGTAATATGAGCTTTCCGAATCAGGTGATCTGTCATGAAAATGCTTTTGCCATTAACCACAATACTTCTATGCATCTCCATGCTCATCTTCCCGAAAGAAACCCTGGCAGCAGCCACCATGGGGTTGGAAACCTGGTGGACCATTGTCTTACCTGCCTTACTGCCTTTTTTTATTATGGCAGAGCTTTTCTTAGGGTTGGGCGTTGTGCATTTTATCAGTATCCTCCTGGAACCTATAATGCGCCCTATTTTTAATCTGCCAGGCTCTGCTGCCTTTGTTGTGGCCTTAGGCTATTCCTCCGGTTTTCCCGTGGGCGCATCTTTGACTACCAAGCTTCGCAATCAGCACCTATGTACCCGAATTGAAGGGGAACGCTTGATATCTTTTACCAATAACGCCAGCCCCCTTTTTATTTTTGTCGCAGTATCTGTAGGAATTTTTCAAAATCCGGCATTAGGACTGCTCCTTGCCACCGCCCATTATCTCTCCAATTTATGCCTGGGCTTTCTGCTGAGATTCTACGGTGCCGATGATCCGGAGAAGATCCCTGGAAAAATCAATTATGATCATCTGATCAGTAAAAGTTTCCAAGCTATGTTTGAAGCCCAAAAAAAGGATGGCCGCTCTTTAGGTAAACTCCTATCGGATGCCATCAGCAAATCCATTCAAAGTTTGTTAACTATCGGCGGATTCATTGTCCTCTTTGCCGTGATTATAGCTGTTTTGGGAACTTCAGGCATCCGTCAGTATTTGGAAATAATTCTGGCTTTGATTTTTTCTCCTTTACATTTTCCTGACCCCTTAATTACGGCCCTTTCCGGAGGTCTCTTCGAAATGACCCTGGGCGTAAAAATGGTCGGAGAATGCAGTGCCGCCCTCCCCCTGCAAATCATTGCCGTGAGCATGATTATGGGATGGGGGGGCCTCAGCATTCAGGCCCAAGTCATGGGTATCATCAGCGACTCGGACCTGCGTTTTTTCCCTTTTTTTCTCACCCGGATTGCTCATATGCTACTAGCAGGATTATTTACCTATGTATTAATCCAAAGCCAGGTTATGGGTGTGGTAAATATGATGTTTGTTCCTAAGATTCCCCACCATCCGCTCTTATATGTCCTCATTCCCTGGGGACTTTGTTTGGCTTCACCTTTATGGTCCATAATGGTTGCTTTCTTTTGGATTTTAGTTTTTAATATCAGAGATAGGTTAAAAAAGTTTAAATTTTAGTGTTGGCGTTAATATTGGTATTGACATTAGGACGGGGCTGTTGTCCCTGGAGTTCCTCCCGGCCTTTTTTCACGGTATAAAGAGCTTTTTCGATATTAAGCTCTAATTGATGCAAAACATCATTGGCATAGACCTTCGCCCCCTGTTTGATTTCGGCAGAGGTTTTTCGTGCCTGCTGCAGCAGCTCTTCCGCTTCCGTCTGAACCTGACGCATGATTTGATCCTCAGAGAGAATTTTCTTGGCCTGGCTTTCCGCTTCTTCCAACACCCGGGAAGCCCGGCTTTGCGCCTCCTGCATCATCTTTTCTTTTTCCAAGTTCACATACTTGGCCTGTTTTATTTCCTCCGGCAAGGAAGTTCTGATGCGGTCCATACATTCCAAAAGAGTTTCAGCATCAATAATCACCTTACCCACTAATGGTATCCGTGACCCTGAATCAATAATATTCTCCATTTCATCCAAAAGTTTTACTACATCCATGAAAAATCCTCCTAACGAAATTGGTAATATAAAACTGCGGTATCGCCATAAACCGATTCTTTCACTAAAACAAGTTCTTCCTCCTGGGGTAGTTCTTTTTCCTTGCTGCCGGTTTCAATGATTATCACCCCATGCTCACTTAATAATCCGTATTTAATTATTAAGGAAACGGCTTGCAGCACAAATCCTTGATGATAAGGCGGATCAAGAAAAATCAGATCATACCTTTCCTTCAACCGTGCTAACAGAAAAGCAAAATCCCCCTGGAGAACCTGGGCCTTTGGGCTTAAGCCTGTATGCACCAGATTATTTTGCACAATCGAAGCAGCTTCCCTGTTTTTTTCAATAAAGTGGGCCAGCGTCGCACCTCTGCTTAGAGCTTCGATCCCCAAACCTCCCGTTCCGGCAAAAACATCAAGGACGGCACTGCCCGGAATTTTGGCTGATAAGACATTGAAAATAGCCTCCTTGACGCGGTCGGTCGTTGGTCTGGTGGCAAAACCTTTCGGAGCCTTCAATCTGCGTCCTTTTGCTTCCCCGGAAATTACCCGCAAATCAATTCACCCCTTTACCAACAAATTATAACATATTGTTCTTCAAATCACGATGTTTTTACACCAAGTTGTCTCATCTATTTATTTTCGACAAGATTCACAAATTCTTGTCCTTAATTTTTAATATTTTCCGGTATATTTTTACCGGCAAAGGTACAAAATACTTATCAGAAACCACTCAAAGGAGAGCTGCAGGTTATTAATTTTTGATAACCATCCCCCATAAGCTCTACCTTGGTTTCTCCTCTCCCAGGTTGTGAAAGCAACCACTATCCGCAGAGCATAGGAGCTTCTGCGGAATTTTTTTTGAAATCCGGATCTGAAAAGGAAACAGGCACGATCGAAGGAATCCGATCGTGCCTGTTTTGACCCTATGCCAATATTTTCTTTTTTAGCAACATCTGTTATTGTTGTTTAACACACATGTACATAAAAACTGCAATACGATCAGAATAATGATTAAATCAACTATGTCGTCGAACATTCCGTTACAACCACCGTTAAATCCTGTCAATCCGCCTAAAATACCCATGAAATTACCTCCTTTTAATTTTTTCCCCTTTAATCATTCACAAAGCTGCAAAAAAACTGCATGACAATCAAAACAATGATCAAATCAAAAATCCCTTCAAAACCAAAACCATTGCCATTGCAATTTCCATTCCTGCCCATATACATGCTCCTTTCCCTTTGTTATACAATACATGTTATGCTTGTCTGGACCGATTTGACACAAAATCACATAATAAAACGGACCAAAATTTTTCCTTTTGGTCCGTTTCCCAATGTAACTGCTTTTAATTCAACTGCAATTTAGCTTGGATGTGCTGAAAGGTAAGGATTTCCCTGCTCCAACTGGGGAGGTATGAAATTGATTTCATTAATGCGACTTTTGTCCGGCATGAAATCCTCACTCATATCGGATCTCTTTTCGATCAATTTTTGCAGGATGTCAAAAACATGCTGAAAATTTTCATAAAACAAAACAATCAAATCTCCCGGAAGAGCCTCTTCGACAGCGATTTGTAATGATTCTGTCTCGGAAGGCACCACGCTGATCTCTCCTTCATCTCCCCCGCCCTCCATGATTCCCTGATACAAAAGATGGGCCACCTCGCCAGGCGCTCTTTGGCGCAGATCCCGGTCTTCTCTGATATAGATTTTTGAAAATACTCGGCCTGCAATCTTTCCTGCTTCAATAATATTTTCATCCATTCTGTCACCGGGCATGCCGATAATGCCCACTGCCCTTTCGGTACCAATATATGGGATTAATTGCCCGACAGCTTCATAAGCGGAGATGTTATGTCCATAATCCAACATCACTTTACAATCACCCAGATCAAAAAGATTAAATCGTCCCGGATTGGTGTTCACATCCGGGTGAAAGGACCTGAGTCCCATGGCAATGATGTGCTCGGATATATTTAGAGCGTAGAGGGCGGAAACAGCTGCCAGGGCATTTTCAATGTTGCATTTGGAGCTTCCTCCAAAGGTAATGGGAATTTCCGGCACAGAAATAAGAGGTATCTTTTTTCCATCCTGATCAAGAACGATCATCTGATCCATAACCATTACAGCCTGGCCGCCTTTTTGCACATGGTTTTTGATCAGATCATTATCATGATTTTGGGAAAAGTAAATAATCTTACCGTGAATTCGTTTCGCAAAATAAGGGGTCATAGGATCATCTGCATTCAAGACAGCACAGCCTCCGGGTTTAATGGCTTCAATGACCAGAGACTTGGCAAAGGCCAGATCTTCCAGGGTATCAATGCCGTCTTGCCCCCGATGATCATCACTCACATTAATAATGACACCCACATCAGCCAAATCATAGCCTAGCCCTCGCCGCACAATGCCGCCACGGGCAGTTTCCAGCACCGCCGCTTCCACCTCCCGGTTGGAGAGCACTAGTTGAGCGCTCATAGGTCCGGTATTGTCCCCCATGGAGATACATTTTCCTCCGATATAAGTGCCTTGAGTACAGGTCATCCCCACCCTTTTGCCCGTTAAGGATAAAACATGTTTTAATAAACGGGTGACTGTGGTTTTCCCGTTGGTACCGGTGACTGAGATGATGGGAATGGTTACGTCCTCACCCTGGGGATACAGGAAGTCAATGATCTCCTGACCCACATCCCGGGAGGACCCGAAAGTAGGAAAAAGGTGCATTCTTAAGCCCGGCCCGGCATTTACCTCCACAATCGCACCCTTTCCTTCTTGAAGGGGCCGGGCAATATCAGCCATCACAAAATCAATGCCGGCAATCTCTAGACCAATAATTTTTGCTGCCCGCACTGCGATTTCCTGATTGACCGGATGAACTTCTGCCGTACAATCCCGGGCAGTTCCCCCGGTGCTGATGTTGCCGTTTTCTCTTAAAGCAATTACTTCCGACTTTCCGGGAATATCATTTTCGGAAAGTCCATTTTTATGCAAAAAATGTTTGGCGACATGATCCAATTTAATTTTTGTCAAGGGTTTTTCATGACCTACTCCTCTTTGCACATTGCGGTTTTCCCTATGCACCAATTCTTTAATGGAATGGATTCCATCCCCCGTCACAAAAGGAGGCTTTCTTTCTGATGCTGCCACAACCCGGTCACCCACCACCAAAACCCGGAAATCATTCCCGGAAATAAACCGTTCTACGATTAAGGCCGTGCTGTATTTCGCTGCAGCACGATAAGCGCTTCTCAGCTGATTTTCATCACGAATATTCAGGCTCACTCCCCGACCTTGATTCCCGTCAAAAGGTTTGAGCGCTAAAGGATATCCTAAAGCCTTTCCTGTTGCAAGAGCTTCTTCCTCATCATAGACAATCCTTCCTTCCGGCACGGGAATACCATAAGCGCCCAGCATTTGCTTTGTCAAATCCTTGTTTTTTGCAATATCAGTAGCCAGACAGCTGGTTCCGTCAGGAAGGGAAGCTTGAATCAAGCGCATTTTATTGCCATAGCTTAATTGCAGCAAGCTTTCATGACCCAGCCGCCGGACAGGAATTTTTCTTTTTTCTGCTGCCTGATAAATGGCTTTGGTGCTTGGCCCCAGGGCGGTTTCTGCGGCCAGCCTTTTAATCTTTTCCAGCTGTGCCTTAGTAGAGACGGATTCATTATGAGCCAGGCAGGAGATAATTTCAACAGCTGCATAGCCGCAAGCTAACCCGATTTCTTCATCCATATATTCATAAATGATATGATACAAAGAGGGGTTTTCTGCCCATCTCGTTTTGCCGAAATAAACATCAAAACCAGCCATGGATTGTAATTCAAGGGTTAAATGCTCCGCCACATGGCAGACATAGGTTCCTTCCTTTAACCGGGTGACAAAACCGCCTTCATAGCCAAGAGAGCAATAATGTTTTTTCAGCCCGGGAAAATTGCTCAGCAATTGCTCATTAAATCCTGACAGATCTTTTGTCGGAATATCTGATAATGCTCCTGCATCTACCAAAAGCTTGATTACCGGCTTATGGCAATAGATATTTCGTCCCCGGTAGATATGCTGTTCTTTAATGTCCAATCTAAAGTCCTCCTATTAGCTTCTATTGCTGCCCATGGAATCTATCAATGCAATCTCATAACTTCCCTCTTCTTTAAATCAAAACCATAGCCCTGGGATAAAACATGGACGGTCACATTGGTGATGGTCAAGATTTCATCCGGCTTCGATTCCGATACATTTGAGCTTTTGATCGATTTTCCGTCGATAACCGTGACCGCATTGTTGCCGATCACCTTAAAATGATCATCAGCATAGACACGAATTGCAGTATCTTCATCAATCCCAATCCCTAAAATGCCGGGATTTTCTGCGACACCGCAGAGCAGACGGCCAAATCTTCCCCTTTGATCAAAATGCTGATCAATAATGACACCGTCCAGAAAATTAAAACCCGGGGCCATTTTCAGAGTACACTTGCGCGCCGGATCGTTATTATTCCCTTCCACAATCATGGTATTGCTCATCACAGAGGCTCCGGCACTGGTGCCGGCAATCACCGCTCCCCCTTGAAAAGCGTCATGCAAAGCTTCATACGTTCTTGTACCCGCTAAAATACTGGTAATTCTCAACTGATCCCCGCCGGTAAAAAAAATGCCCGAAGCTTGAGAAATTTGTTCTGCATGTTCTTCCATATTAGCTTCATCTCTGGTATTAATATCCATAATATCAATCTGTTTAACCCCCAAGCGGGAAAAAACTTTTTTGTATTCATCTCCTATAGCCCCAGGTTCCTGAGTCGCTGTCGTGAATACGATCAAATGAGCATCATGGTCTCCGGCGATGGTCACAATCTCCTCCAAAATCTTCTTTTCCCCTTTTTTATCCTCAGCACCTCCAATGATGATCAGGTTTCCCTTGGTCTCACCCATGGCAGTCTCCCTCTTTTCTTCCGTCTATTTCAAAAGTACCTCTTTGCACCAATTTTTGATCCTTCACTAAAAACTTCCCTCGGGCAAGAAGCAGCTCGATGGAGAAATCCTCTTCCCTCAGCACCAAAATATCAGCATCGCTTCCCGGTGCCAAAATGCCTTTCTGGGGAAATATTTTTAAATTCTTAGCCGGATTCATCGTCACCGTTTTTAATAACTGAGGGAAAGGGATTTTTCCTTCCCTTGCCATCCGGCAAAAATCTTCAAACAGATCTGCCACCTGACCAATTTCCCATCCGTACCGTCCGGGTACACTTCCGTTCCCATCAGAGGTAATGGTCACCTGTTCTAAAGAAAGCTGATCTTTCATGATTCCGGCAAGGGCTGCCGGAACACTGACACCGTTCTTCTCCCCCGCTGTCAAATCGATGCGGCCTCCCTGAGACAAATACTTAATCCCTTGATCGAAAAGATCCCGGGTGCGATTAATGTGGGTGGGCAGAAACATTTCCTTGGGAAAATCCGACTCCTTCAGGAGCTGAAAAAGAGGGTTCAAGCCTTCTTTTCCATCCCCCACATGAAGATGGACCAAACCTGCTTTTCCGCCCAGCATGCCCCCTCTTTTTGCTTCACCGGCTAATTTACGCAACAACTCCACTGAAGGATAAGAAGATCGAAAATCAGAAATCGCAATCTCCCCGACACCTACGACTTTATCAATTAAGGCAATATCGGTGAGCACACTGCCCGTTAAGGTAGCCATAGGTGTACCGTAACTGCCGGAATAGATATAGGTAGAAATCCCCTCATTTTCCAAAGCCCTTGCTTTTGCCAACAGCCCGGCAATACCTCTGGTAATACTGTCAAAACCCAAAACACCTACGACTGTTGTCACACCTGCCTGAATGATATTACTGAGCATGATCTCCGGTGTCCTGCTATGGGGTCCTTCTTCACCACCGCCTCCGACGATATGGACGTGTTGATCAATAAATCCCGGGACGGCAATACAGCCCCTGCAGGGAATCACCTCTATACCAGGTAACAGCGTCCCATTGATATCATCTTCGATGAAACCTATTTTATCAAAAATGATCAATATATCCTTTTTCCCTATATCACAGGGCGCAAAACAACGCACTTCTTTTAATAATTTAAACACAACGCCCTCCTGGGAATCCTTTCTCATATCCTTTAATATTTCACAGAAAAAAGAGGACTATTCTTTAAAAAATTACCAAGAAAATTAAAAGGCGAAGCTCAGACAAACTTGAAAAATTGTCTGAGCTCCGCCAAAATTGTTTCATTTAGCTTTTTTCACTATATTGGTTTCGGCATATCCTGAGCACACTTGGCTTGATGCTTCACACGCATGGAACATCGTTGACAAAAATAAGGTGTCTCTTGGTTCTTCGCCAATTTACTGTAATCCTTATGTATTTTCGTGATGTCCTCTACCTTGCCGCATAAAGAACATTTTACCTGCATTTTCGTTCCCCCGTTTATATCTTTTATATTGATAGCAGTTTTTCAAAATTATTATTCTTCTTAATTATTATCTTATTAATTATTCTTCCTAAAATAAAAATTTCCTGCCTGCACCCGAAGAATAATTTCCATTAATTCAGTTATCCTAATCTAAGAACAAAAACGAAAAGGAGAATCAATATGCGTACCTTGGAAGCTTTTAATAAACTAGGCATATCCCTGGATTTGGCTTTGGAAGCTCATGAATTACTACGGGGGGCAACCAAAGAGGAAATCCCGGGGGTCCAGGAAGACAAAGAAAGTTATGACTACGCAGAAGTCACCACTGTCACGATTTTAAATGATCAAGGGGCTCAAATTATGGGTAAACCAATGGGTACCTACATTACAATTGAAGCTCCCCGGATCCGCTTTGAAAGCAAGGAAATCATGGATGATATCAGCGAATTATTAGGTAAAAAGCTGGAAACCTTGTTGAAAATCCCTCCGGACAGTCCCATTCTGGTGATCGGTTTGGGGAACTGGAACGCTACACCAGATGCTCTAGGACCCAATGTGATCGATGCCACCATGGCCACCCGTCATTTATTCCAATATGCTCCGGAAGTGGTGGGGGAAGGATTACGTCCCGTTTGCGCCTTAGCGCCCGGGGTCTTGGGAATTACAGGAATTGAAACAGCGGAAATTATTAAAGGTGTGGTGGAACGTGTCAAACCCAGCCTGATTATTGCCATCGATGCCTTGGCCGCCGCCAACATTTCCCGCATCAGCACCACCATCCAACTTGCCGATACCGGCATTAACCCCGGTTCCGGTCTGGGCAATAAAAGAATTGGTATCAACCAGGAATCCATGGGCGTCCCCGTGATTGCCATTGGTGTTCCCACTGTGGTTCATGCCTCTGTTATTGTCCATGAAGCATTGTCAAACTTAAATGAAAAATGGTCCGGCAATGTCATGACAGCTACTTATGCCCAAAAAATAACCCCTGATCTTTCCCGGGAATTATCTCAAAGTATATTCCAGCCTTTTGAAGGAAATCTGGTGGTTACTCCGAAAGAAATTGATGATTTAATTCTTAATGTAAGTAAGATTATCGCGGCCGGTATTTCACAAGGAATGCATCCGGGGATTAATCGGGGTAATTATCAACAATATCTTCAATAATTGTCTCGAAATTATGTCGGCAAACTACTTTCACCATCATCTTTCATCTTTCATCTTTCATTTTTTAAAAATAAAAAGCAGGGTCGATGCCCTGCTTTTATTATTGCGATTGCTGTTTACTGCATGGGTTGCCCAAAAACCTCCTGGGGCTTTTCTGTTTGAGCAGAACTACTGATGGCTCCACTTTGACCCTGCTCCAATGCTTGCTCTGCAAAAGCAACCATTTTCTTGGTCATATTACCACCCACATAGCCATTTTGACGGGAGGTTAAATTACCCTTATCAATATCCTGATAGTTGCCAAGTCCCAATTCAGCGGCAACTTCAGCTTTAAATCTATTTAATGCGGAGGCGGCACCACGTCTTACAGGTTCATTGCTGTTATTATTATTAGGCATTAAATTTCCTCCTTTTAGTAAGACTCAGATCCGTTTTCGCTGGCGAACATCCGTTAAATTATGCTTTCGGTTGTTCTGTATAAGCCGAGTTTCCAATCGCGGCGTCCTGACCTTGTTGCAACGCTTGTTCAGCAAAAGCAACCATTTTCTTGGTCATGTTTCCACCTACATAGCCATTTTGACGGGAAGTCAAACTACCTTTGTCAATCTGATCATAGTTTGCTAATCCTACTTCAGACGCCACTTCCATTTTGAAGCGATTAAGAGCGGATTCAGCACCACGTTTGACCGGTTCATTGCTGCTGTTATTACTTGGCATTTAATATCACCTCCTTTCATATCTTCATGATCCTATTCTTTTCTTTTGCTTTTGTTATTATGCTAGCAGTATTTTCCTCATTACTTTTTCTTTTTATCAGCGGAAGCCATTTTGTCCTTTCCTTCTCGTTCAGGAGGCATGATACCAAATTCTTGCATAAACTCATATTTCGTTTTTTCCATTTTATCAAAAAGTTTTCTTGATTTTTTTCTTGGGCAAGATAATCACCTCCTGCTGATATCTTGTACTTATTTAATAAAAGCATGCCCGGAAGTTTCCGCAAACAAAGACATTCCCTGGCAAAAATAAAACTCTTTTAGTTTTCACCAAAAGAGTTCACTTTTCCAATTATTCAACTGATTCAATTATTCTACCGAGATGAAGTAATAGTATAAAGGCTGTCCGCCGAAATGCAATTCTATTTCCTTTTCCGGCCATCGCTGAGCTATTTTTTCTTGAAGCTGAGATGCCTGCTCTTCCGTAACCTGTTCACCATAATATAATGTGATCAATTCATGATCCGGCTGTACCATTTTTTGGAGCAAATCCAGCACCACCTGATCCAGTTCCTGACCGATGATTTGAATATCATCATCTACCAAACCTAACAAATCATTTTCCTTGATATCAAAGCCATTAAATGAAGAATTGCGCACCGCATAGGTCACCGCTCCCGATTGCACATGGGAAAACGCATCCGACATGGACTTCTGATTATGAGCGGCATTTTGTTCAGGATCAAAAGCCAGCATCGCCGCCAATCCTTGAACAATGGATTTCGTAGGGATCACCGTAACTTTTTTTTCCGATAAGGATTGTGCCTGTTGAGCAGCTAAGATAATGTTACTGTTATTTGGCAGCACCACCACTTCCCGGGCATTCACGCCTTGAATGGCTGTCAGTAAATCTTCCGCACTAGGGTTCATTGTCTGCCCCCCATTGATGACGGTATGGACACCTAAACTTTTAAAAATTTGGGCTAATCCGACTCCCGTTGTCACCGCAACAACACCACATGGGGATTCAGGAATATCCGTCTCTTCTGTCTCAGCTGCCGGTTCTGTCATTGACGATTTTTCCATGATTGTTTCCCTGTGTTGTTCCTGCATATTATCGATTTTTATATCATGGAGTGCACCGCGTTGAAGGGCATACTCCAAGATCGTACCTGGATGGTTAGTATGAATATGTACTTTAATCAAATCATCGCTGCCTACCACTAAAAGGGAATCTCCCTGATTTTGAAAATGATGCTTGATATCTTCCACGGACAGGTTCTTCCCCGTCAGAAGAAACTCTGTGCAATACTGAAAAGGAATCTCTTTGTGATCCAGGGAAGGTTTTTCCTGGGCTTCTTTTTCCGGCATCCTTTGCCGCACCTCCCAGGTTTCTCCTTGGAGCGCCTTTAAGCCCCCTTCAATAATTAATAAAAAGCCTTTGCCGCCGGCATCCACCACCCCGGCCTCTTTCAAAGCCGGTAATTGATTGGGCGTGTTATCGAGAGCAAGATGTCCCTGTTCCACCCCATAGGTCAAAATCTCAATAATATCATCAGATTGCTGACTTTGTTTTACAGCACCTGTGGCCACAGCCTTACTCACAGTTAAAATGGTCCCTTCCACCGGTTTCATCACGGATTTATAGGCTAGTTCCACTCCCTTTTGCAGGGCAAATGCCAAATCAGTTCCCTTCAGGATTTTCTTTTCTCCTACACCTTGCGCAAAGCCGCGAAACAATTGGGAAAGAATGACCCCGGAATTACCCCGTGCACCCATCAAGGCACCTCGCGCAACAACTTGAGCCACTTGGTTTGTCGTGCTCAAGCCGTTTAAATCTTTCGTGGCCGAATTCATCGTCAGAGACATATTGGTTCCTGTATCTCCGTCCGGCACAGGAAAAACATTTAGTGCATTGATATCATCCTTATTGATTTCCAAAAAACCACATCCCCCGATAAAAAACTGGATCAGGGAATCTGCAGTAATTTCTGTCAAATTCAACTTCTTGTACCTCCCTAGTCAACCACCCGCACGCCTTGTACAGAAACCTGTACATGATCCACAACCAAGCCCGTATGGTGCCCAACTGTATATCTGACTTTCTCAATGACATTGTTGGCGATCTCTGATATTTTTGTACCATAGCTGACAATAACATAAACATTGATACTGATTTGATCATTTTTTATGATTACTTCGACCCCTTTACTAAGGGCTTCCATTCCAATTAACTCGGCAATCCCATCTTTAATTTTTTGGGATGACATCCCAACGACGCCGTAACACTCCATGGTACCAATTCCCGCCAGTGTAGCAATAACCTCCTTGGAAATAATTAGTTTGCCTCGCTCATTGGTGATCACCTTGCTCATCATTCACACCCCCCTGGAATTTAATAATATATTATGAGCATCCTGCTTTCATAACGAATGGATGCGCCGCAACGCTTTTCATAAGGATACCTAATGATATCTGCCAATAAAGATCACCCAAAAAAGCAATATAATATATTTATTGTACCATTTTACATAGAAAAATCAATTTAACCTTGCTTGTATCAAGAAGTTTTGCTAAAATGTTATGAGGTGCTTATTTTTTACAGCCTAGTCATTTGAAGGAGGTGGAACCCTATGGCAGTATGTTCAGTTTGCGGTAAAGGAGTACATTCCGGCATGAAAGTCAGCCATTCTCATATTAGAACCAAAAGAACCTGGAAGCCCAATCTGCAATCAGTTCGTGCAATCGTAAACGGGTCGCCCAAGAGAATTTCTGTTTGTACCAGGTGCCTGCGTTCAGGCAAGGTACAACGCGCCATTTAATTGGCAGAATAGCTGAATATGATTTAATCCGGTAAGAAGGGAGTATCACAAAACTGCTTTTTAAGTAGTTTTGCGACACTCCCTTCTTTCAAATTTAAAGCCTCTTTTATTTTTCTCTTTCTGACCACATTCCTCACACATTCATCCTCTAAAAAATATTAATATATAAAGACTTATGGAGGTGATCTGTTTGAGGACGCAAGAAGAAGTGATGCAAAAAATCAATTACTATAAAGAAAAGCTCGCCGACGCCATGGAGGAAAAAGAGGAATTTTCCTGTACTTCTTATCCGGAGCTGGATTTAATCATTTTTTCCTTAGTTGATAAATTAGAAGCCCTATTATGGGTTTTGGAGGTAGATTTGCCTGATGGAGACATCCTGGAGCGTATTGTGGGGATTAATCATTGATAGATCCTGTCCACAATTATTATAGTTCTTCTTTAGCCAGGAAAAGGACGCTGTCGCAGCATCCTTTTCCCCTGATGAATTACATGATCAGATTGGTTTATGATAGTTGTTAAAAGCACCGTTTTTTCCGTTTTTCCTATCAGTCGGCATATCCCCAATGTCAAGAGGAACAGGATGTCGAATCGCCGTATAAAAGATAAATACATTTAAAACAACAATGCTGATGATAATGCTCCAGGCAATAGGTGCCGGCACAGACGGCAGTAACCATGCTTTAAAGAAACCATAAGAAGCAAAAATGATTAATCCGGGAGCAACAAATTTTACCATTACATTCCACCAAGGTCCAAATTCAATATCTGATCCATAATTCAACACATTTCTCCTCACGCGATCAGCACCCCAGGCCCAACCAACAAAGATCAAAATAAATAAGCCGCCAAGCAGAATGGCATAGGTCCCAATCGTCATATCCAGCCAGTCAAGGGTAGTTTTACTGATGAAAGAAGGAAGCGCCCCAAAATTCAATAAAAAATAAATAAGTCCCCCTTATCCTTGTTGTGCCGCAGCAATAATACGATCAAATTCGGCATCAACTTCCGCACTAACCGGTGTCACAACATGTCTTGCTAAGATATCCTTGGCCATCTGACGCGCCTTTTCTTCGACAGTCTCCCCCTTTATTTCCCATTTCTCGAATGTGTTGCGATCACTCAGAATAGGCTGCCATAGCTCACCGGCACGTAAAGCTTTTCTGGTGTGTTTATGTTCCAGGAAGGTCATTCCTTGACTGATTACTTCACCGATCACTTTTACAGCCAGAGTATCCTCAGAAACAATAGGACCGCGGACCGTTCTCTGAATCACTGAAGATAACTCGTTATCCAAAACCAACATGGCAAAGCAAGAGGTCAAACAATTATCCAGGGATCCAGCAGCTGCTAAAATATCAGTGCCAATCAAAGCAGGAAGCAAGGCATTATAGAGATGTTCATAAGAGCTTTGTGCATCGGCAATTTTCCCGGCGCCGGAATACCCGGTAGCGGTGGAAGGAATGCCGTAATGTCTGGCCATTTGAATAGAAGCTGCTGCTGCCAGTCCCATTTCCGGCATTGCCCACAGCCCCACACCGGAACTCATATCCATAAATGTTACCCGAGGTGACATAATCACCGGGCTGCCTGGTTTGATTAATTGACTGGCGATTACGCCGGCCAAGATTTCCGCATTATGTTGGGCTACACAGCCAACCAGTGTCATCGGCCCGGTGGCGCCCATCATCGGACAAGGAATAACACCCAAAGGCAGTCCTGATTCTACGATATCAATTAAAGCTTCCGCCGGATGGAATCCATATTCCAAAGGACTGATGGGTGATACTTCAATATAAGCAAGAGGTTTTTCCTGCAATTCTTTTTTTCCACCGGCAGCAGCGGTTAATACCTCCAAAATCGATTTCATTTCATGGCTTGATTCAGCGCAAATGCGCAATGGCTTGGTAGAATTGCGCAGCATGGTCGCCGTTTCCACAGTAACAATAACGTCTTGGGATACATCCCGGGGGAAAACCGGCGAAACAAGATGGATAAATTCCAACCCGTCGGCCAGACGGCAAAAGTCTGCCAAATCTTGCACCATACAATCTCTTTTTTGATTCGTCTCCAAATCCATAATGGAAGGAGTGCCCACACAGGTCTGGGCATAAGCTTTGTTTTTACCAAACTCAACCACATTTTTTTCGTTACGGCCATAAATATTGAAACTTCTCGGCGGGGTGCTCATCCCCCTGTCAATCACTTCCTGAGTAAAGAGAATTCTATCGCCCCTCTCTTGACAGCCATTGTCTAAAAGAAGCTTTTTGAATCGTTCAGATGTTGTCCGAATTCCGATGGTCTTCAAAATTTCCAAAGTTGCCTCATGAACCTGATCGAGTTCATTATCAGAAAAATAGTCAAATCTCATGTTTTTCCACCTCTCATTTCATTGTTTTATTTATCTACCAATGAATTTCTTGGCCACATCCACAGCGACTGTGGCATCTTCAGCATATCCATCTGCACCAATCTGATCCGCCCATGCTTGATTGATCGGTGCACCCCCAATCATAACTTTGACATCCTTACGCAAACCTTCTTCTTGCAGCAATTCAATGATTTCTTTTTGTCTGGCAACGGTAGTAGTTAGCAGTGCTGAAATTCCAATAATTTGCGGCTTGATTTCTTTGATTTTATCAATAAATTTTTGTGATGGCACATCGATACCTAAATCTACTACTTCAAAACCTGCGGTTTTTAACATCATAATGACAATGTTTTTCCCAATTTCGTGCAAATCACCTTGTACCGTACCCATCACAACCGTGCCGGCAGACTCACGATTGGCCCCGGCCAGCAATGGTTCAATTTTCTTAATTCCAGCTTCCATGGATTTTGCCCCCAGAAGCAAGTCAGGAAGATAGTATTTTCCTGCAGAAAAATATTCCCCAACAATTTCGATCCCTTTCGTTAAACCATCATTAATGATCGCTAACGGTTCTATTCCTTCGGAAATGGCTTTATCAGTTAATACCTCTACCAGTTCTTGCTCTCCCTCTGTAACCGCTTCAGCTAGTTGTCGTAAAATTTCTTCTTGTGCCATAACTAAAACCCTCCTGCTTTTTAAAATTTAATATAAGAACCTTTTTCTGCTCATTCCTCAGGTATAAAAATAGGTAATCCCGACCTTGGGAAATACACCTGTTATCCCTTATGAAGTTTCTATTATTTTAATTCCAGATCATATTTAGCCTCAGCTTCAGGTATGTTCATTGCTGGCGCACTCACCAGCGGTACCTACCTGATAGATTAGGTTCACAGCCATTTCCTCTTCATACACCTTGAAAGAGCTGCTTCGATGTATTAGTTGAATTAATTCTACCTTATGTAATGGACCACCTTGACGGGAACATCCTGAGCGGCCTCAGTCCGTTTATGAACATCAATGTTGCCCAGAGAATCTCATACCAAAGCAATATTACCAGTATCCTGTTTCGTATTTTTTCGATATTCTTTGGTGTATTGATCAATGATCATAACATCCTCACCAAAGTTTGTACAATAAAGAAAGCCCAGATATATTATCCTCCGGGCTTTCTTTGATTCTTCTATTACTTTTATCATATATTATTTTAACTTTTCTTTAATTTTTCTAATATCAAATAATACTGTGCCACAAGGGCAAGTAACATGATAACATTTTTGCTCACTATCATAGTCTAAAATATCTGTTTCTACATCAAAGCGTGATACCATGATCCATGGATAAATAGCATTGAGAGCAGTTAAGCAAACAGGACCGGACTTTTCATAATTAATACAAGGTCCTTCCAGAATTACCTCATTATCTTGAGGCATTAGATCACACTTAGATTCAGTTACTTTAATTTGAACAATCGAAGGAGCTTTTGCCTGGCATTCATTTAACATATAAACACCTACTTTGTTAATATTTTTTAAATCCTTCATTGCTTGTTTATCTTCATTACAGATAGTAATTTTACCATTTACTTCATCTTTAGATTAATAATTCTTTAAATCGAGGAGAGGTGGTATGATCAGTTTTTCAAATGCCATAGGAATCACGTTTGCCGTATTGAGTGTGCCGGGAATTAATCGATCCGGTATCATTTTAAAGGACTTAAATACAGTCGTTTGGGAAGCATAGCTTCCAATACCTAAATATCAAAAAATATAGTTATAATACCCACAAGAGACAAACCTCCCCAGATTATTTTAGAGAATTCTTCTCTAAAACTATGCCGGCTATCTTTATATTCAACTTATGCAAACCAGATATCCATTACTTCAACACCGCCTCGAACGATGTTTAGAAAATTCATTAATATTCCTTCCCAAATATTTCAAAGTACTCTTATTAAAATCTCTAATCTTTTAAATGAAGAGTGCACATTGCTATTAATTAAAATTTTGGCATAGTGCACTCTTCATTTTTATCATAACGCTCAAAATTCAGTTTTACATAAGAAATCCAGCTTATAATTAATTGCTTGATCCCAGTGCAGAAGGTAACATTTTGCGATTTCACACTCTATTTGCAACCTGCTAAAGTAAAAAATTGGGGTTTCAGCAGCAGAATCATTGCTGGCTTTGCGAAAAAATTTTGTGACGATTGTATTCTAAACAGGCTCCTACCTGATTATCATTTTCTTGGTCAAATCTTTTTTCGCACATTAAAGTTCATCATATATCAGATTGGCGATTTGGAATCTTCAAAATCAAGGATCTGACTACCTGTTTTATCCATTCAAAATTTCCCTGAATTTAGAATGAATAATCAAATCAATCATTCTTCATTTTAAATTCCAGCTTCTTTTTGAATTTTTCTACACAATTAATGGAAATCCCCAAAATTTCCGCTATACGGAATTTTGTCTGAATACCTACTCCAGCATTAGGACGGCTTTGGGTAGTACCAATATTTAGTTCCTCGCGAAGATCTTTCATCACAGCGCAATCAGCAAGATCCTCAACGCTAACATGTAATTTCTCCGCAACAAATGCTTTCGCAGCATTTATTTTCATTCCTGCCATTTGCATCCGGAAAACCAGATCTCCTGCAGACCTTATTCCACCCATTCCTGCTACAGATTCGTGGGTAACAGCCATGCCGAAGGTATCTCCCGCACCTACCTACAATCCATCTACCTTTGCGATTTCAATCAGGGCTTTATCAACTCTGGAAACTGCATCGGTAGCTGGAATCAAAGATAGAGGAATACCTCCAACACCCATACCTACGTTGGCATGAACCGGGATACTAGAAACTTTCACCGTTTCCTTAGCAAAAGTGCAAACACGAGCCAAATTCCATGCTAAGGACATGCTGCTATTCGTATTCACCGCCATCCCAAAGATGGAAACACCGCATGCTTCTGCCATTTTTACCTGATTATGAGGATATAGACCGGCAATTCTCTTTCCGTCAATCTCCAATTCTCCATGCATACCCATATTGAATTCACCGGCCATACCTGTTTCAAAACCAATATTAGGGTATTTTTGCCTCAAAATTCTGATAGCTTCTAAACTCGCTTTTACATCCGCATCCCCGGAAGCTCCCACTGTATCAAGGTTGATACCGTCAGCTCCACTATCAATCATATTGGAAGCGACATAAACAATATCCTTTATTGCGTGCTCAATAGCTTCTTCCTGTGCTTCTCTCGCTTCTTCGATTTTACCAGCCGGCAGAAGTTCCGACCAGTTGCCCACTGGCCCATCAGGTTTGGTATAAAGACCCAGATTAGGCATCGCGCCATACAACAAAGGCAAAGTTGTCATCAGTTGAGCCTGCTCCATCGTCTGTTTTTCTTCACTAACAATCGCCTTAACCGGTTTGTAACTATAATCCACATGGCAAAGTTCAATACTATCAGAAGCTAATGCTCTTTCTTGTGTCAGAATGGCTTGTAGACGATCCATAGGTATTCCATTTCTGACAGGGAGTTTTAAAGTACCGGCATCGAAGGACACTACAACTTCATTACCTGGTTCTACGGAAACAATTTTCTGTGGGTTGGTGATTATTTCATAAAGATAATCCATCTCATCCTGCGTTAACGGAGGAATTTTACCCCGGTTTGCTGCATCCTGTGTACCGTTTTCAATATCTGACCTGATTTCTTCTCCAGTCAAAAAACCAGAATAGTTATCTCCATATCTGGTAAAATACTTTGTCAAGTCTTTCCTCTCCTTTCACATCTTTACTTAATTTAAATGTTATCATAAAAACTCCTATCGATAAGAAATCATTTTTTTCATGCAGTATGGATCTTTATAAGTGATTCCGTTTAGAAATTGCTGATTAGGAAGTCAGAAAGAGATATTACTTAAACCAAAAATTTTGTGTATATTCGGACATTTCTTGGAAATCAAATTACTTAGTTGATAGAAGTTCCAATGCTTTGTTCACAGCTTCAGAGGCATCTTCACCATAGGCATCGGCGCCGATTCTATCGGCCCATCGTTGAGTGACCGGGGCACCGCCAACCATTGTCATGATCTTTCCCTTTAAACTATTCTTTTTCAATTCGTCCTCCAGCTTTTTTTGTTCAACCATTGTCGTTGTCAATAATGCACTTGTTCCAATCAGGTCTGCATTCTCTTTTACTGCCACTTCGATAATTCTGCTCACAGGAACGTCTCTGCCAAGATCAATGATTTCAATACCTTGGGTTTTAACTAGAGATATAACAATTCCTTTTCCAATATCATGAACATCTCCTTCAACTGTCGCAAAAACCATTTTTCCAATTTTTTCACTAGATTTTCCCTGCAACGCATCGTCAAAAATTTTCGTGACTGTTTGCATCACACCAGCAGCCAGCATTAACTCCGGTAAAAACATCTCACCTCTTCCAAAAAGATCTCCCACTTGCTTGATCCCGACACTAAAACCCTTCGTCAACACCTCAACAGGATTCAGTCCTTCTGACAGTGTCTGTTCTGCAAGCTGTACTGCCTTATCATTGTTGATTTTTAAAATTGACTCAATCGCTTCTTGAATAATTTGTTCTTTGGACATTCATATACCCTCCTCTAAATTATTTAGTTGCCACCTTTTTTAGTTTCAATGAGACTGATGACCTATGTATCCATATATAAAGCAAAAATCTTGCCAACTTTCATATATTCAGGAACCCAATAAATCCACACAATTTCATTATCAATAAAAAATTAATGATGAATTTATTGTTCATTTTGCATTTTTTTGTTTAAAATTTTGACGTACATTAAGTGCCGCTTGATTTTTTTGTTTGAGTAATTTTTAACTTAATAGAGTAAATTATTACTCAATCAAATTTTCTAGCATTTTTACCCTCATAACTCTTTAAAATAATTGCTCCTCCATCTTATTCTTTAATATCAATTCTGACCAAAAAAAACAGAGTACTTAACATAAAATGGTTTTTACACTATCTGACCTTTAGAAATCGTTATCTAGGAACTAATGTCACTGAAAAAGGGTATGTCGCTCACGTTATCGCATCAAAGGTTTGCAACATACCCCCGGGCAGAAGATCGAAACCGGTTTTACATTAAAATCAATATCAGGTACCTAGAGTCATATTACACAAACATAAGCGAAATATTATTGATTATGATTCGAATCAAAGGAAGACGGCGTTTCATCAGGATTTTTTGTAGACCCTTGTGTAGTTATTATCGGGTTTCTGATCGCTTCAATAAATACCATCAGATTAAAACCTATAATAGATATAATAATTGGCCAAGCAATATAACCTGGTATATATGGAAGAAGCCAAGATACGACAAAAGTATATCCGGCAATGATTAAAAGCAATGGACCAATAAATTTGACACAGAAATCCCACCATTTCCCGAATTTTATATCCGCTCCGATATTGAGAATATTCTCTCTGACATATGTTGCACCCCAGGCATATCCCACAAAAATGAAAATGAGAAAACCTCCAATCAAGATACCATAAGTTCCGATCGTGCTATCAATCCAATCATAAGTATTCTTACTGAGACAAGAAGGCAAAGCAGCGATATTCCATAATATAAACAATGGAGGGATGATTTTTTTTCTTGTAATATTCCACTCCTCTATAAGTGATTTTACAATTGCCTCAATGCAACCAATGGCAGCACAAAGTCCGGAAACCAAAAGAGCACCAAAAAACAAGATCATGAAAATGTGACCGTAAGGCATACCATGGAACATCTCCGGTAAAACAAGAAAAGCCAAACTGGTACCGGAATCCAAAGGAACGTTGTATACAACACAAGCAGGAATAATCGCCAAACCGACAAACCAGGAAATTCCTCCGTCCAGCAAGGTTGTTTGAGTGATCGTTGAACCAACATCATCATACTTTTTCATATAGCTACCCATGGCAATCATAATACCCCAGCCAAAACATCCGGACCACAAGCCCTGTCCGATTGCTTGCATCCAAGTTTCCATTTGTATTAGGTAGCTCCAATCAGGGATCAGGTAATACTCTAATCCTTTCTCCACACCAGGTAAAAACAATGTCCGTACTACCATAATTGCCATGATCAGGAACAAAAGTGGACCCATGACACTAGTCACTTTTTCTATTCCATTATTCATGCCAAACCATAATACACCAAAGACAATTATATTCACCATGATAGCCCAAATTATGACTTGCGGCGTATCAATAAAACTATTATAAAAAGCTTGGGGCGATTCAGCTATCCATACGGACCCGGAAAAACTGGTCGCAAAGTATCGTAACACCCAAGAAATTAAAACGTTATAATAAACCATAACTATAAAGTTTAAACAAAGTAGCACCCAACCGCAAATACGCCATATTTTTTTCTTTCCTATAGTCGTAAATGCGCCGACAACGGCCTTGCGTGAATATTTTCCCATACATACTTCGCATTGATTACCTATGCTGACAATTAAAATTAAGGCGATGATATAGGCAACAACAAAAGCAGCGCCCCCATATTTTGCACATAAATACGGGAAGCGCCATATATTTCCTAATCCCAAACTAGTCATAATAATGACGAGAAACCCGCTAAATCTGGAACTAAATGTTTCTCTTGTATCCAAAACTAAGCCCCCCTTCTTGCTTTTGTTATTTAAAGCCAATGGAGCACACCTTTGATTGTTCCCAAATGAATAAGCCAACTGGTACCAACACAAATAGCCATTATAATTATTATTTCCCATGTTTTTGAAACCTTTATTTCTTCGTCCACGCTCACCGTCCACTGCTCTAATTCATTTCTTTCTACTTTGGGATTATGAATAAACAAACTTATTGGTGCGATCCATAAAAAGAACACGACGAAAACCAACCAAAACCATGCTGATCCAGTCATTCTTAACACTCCTATCATTATTTTGCTTCTGTTTTCCTCTTTATCAATGACAACTTCTTATCATTTTTTTTATTCCTGAATCAATTTACTGATTTCGTTAAGAATTTGCAGCTGGTGACGACAAGTAAACAGGAACAGAGGACATTATTGAAGCAATGATAAAAAACACCTCTGTTCCCATATTCCTTGCAGTAGCCTCGTCAAAATTTTATACAGTTGTTATCGGCGGCACGCTATCGATTTCTTTTTTGCTGAAGGCCGATTTAAACATGGAAATCGAAGTATATACCAATACGAAAATAACCAACCATTTTAAAGCATACAACGGTATTTCCTTTACGATATAGGCAGCAACAAAAATTCCTAAAAGTCCACCTAAAGGAATGGCAATATTAGATTTGTAATCATAAGAGTCTTCCTTTACAAATCGCATTCCAGCAACGGGAATTAAAAAGGCGCAAGAACCCATCATCAGGGGAAATGCAACCCGGGGGCTTAAACCCAAGGCATAGACTAAAGCCATCATCGGGGCAAAAATACCAATGCCAATGGTCATAAATGCACCTAACAAAAAGGTCACGATGATCGCAACAATTAGCTTAGCACCACTCAGGCCAGTTGCCTCTCCCCCCGTAGGCATCAGTCCCAATTGCCCTGCCAGCATGAATAAAGCTACGATCAAAAGAGCAAATCCCATCCCAATTTGGATCTTTTTTTCCGGTAATTTCGCTACAATACCGGCACCAAAAAATGCACCAAGGGTGGAAGAAATAATAATCGAAAACAATGTTAATGGTTCCACATCGATAATTGTAATATAAATAAGCCCTTCAATAGCCGTTGGCAAAACGGTGCAAGTATTTAAAGTTCCCGGAATTAACCGATCAGACATTGTCTTGAATTTTTTGAAAATAGCGGTCAATGTCCCATACGACCCAATGCCAAGTGTATCAAAAAACATGGTTATAACTCCAACAATTGAAAGAAAACTCCAGCTACCATTAGATCGCGCAATTTTTTCCTTTTTATTGGGTACACGTAGTAGAACATAACCAAATGCTGCAGCAAAAGCAACAATACCTGCCTGAAGAATCGGCACTAAAGGCATACTGACACCTCCTTAAATTTTTGACCTTCCCTTACTTTACATTAAATCTTCGTCAAACTCGTTGATCGCTTTCTTCTTTTCAGATGGCAAAATCTCATTCAATAAATTGATATGAGCCGGGATCAATGGAACCAAAGGGTCACTAATGGCATATGACCCTTAAGATTCCGTTTTCAATCCCATAAACAACTGTTTGATCCTCAAATTACGCTTACTTATTAACTCCAATATTCCTTTTCAGCTTCTTCCACAATAATGCGCATGGTTTCAGCCGCACCGGAGACCAAGGGATCTGGCTTATAGTTTTCCAAAATATGCTTCGCTTCATCATATGCTCTTTCTGTCATATCTTTTGCGCCATCGGCTAACCAGGAATCCCGCATTTTGCGGTCTATCAGTCTATTTTGAGATTGTTCTCGAAAATGTCGGTAAGTATGTTCATTGCTCACAAATTCACCACCAGCACCTACTTGCTCAATGACATTGACAGCTAATTCTTCCGAATTAACATTGATGCCCCCTACAGATTTCTTCACCATACGGGCAATTTCATTGTCTATCAATAGCTGCGCATAATCGAAAGTCATTCCCAATTCCAACATTCCTAACCCATAAATCAAATTGGCACCTGCCAATGCGGGTAAAATTGCTGTCAGGGTTTTTTCATGTGCAGCTTGTGCATCGGGAATCTTACTATCTGCCTATCCTCCGGCAACCCAACTAGGCAATAGATAATACTGCGCCATTTTTGCCACAGCGGCATTGATCATACCTAATTCAGGGCAGCCTACGGGAGAAGTAGTATGCTTCATGTCCATTATGGTGGTGGAACTTCCGTAAATAACAGGTGCTCCCTTTTTCGATAATTGACTAAGCACAATACCACCCAATACCTCAGCATTATGTGTGACCAGCGTGCCCGACAAAGTGACTGGAGATGTTCCCCCGGCAAGTGCCATAGAAAGAATATTCATGGGAATCCCTTCTCTGGCGCACTCAATAATGACATCAGTACTTTCCGGCACCAACTGTAGTGGGCTAACCGGACAAGTAATACAGCTGTAGATCGGTCTTTCTCTTAATTTATCCCGTCCTCCCACCACAGCGGAAGCCATGTCAATAATTTTGCGCAAATTTTCCACACCGCCGCAACCTTGAAATAGATGTTTGGAAGTATTAGTAAAATTGACTTCCACCTCATGAAGGGGCGCAACCTGTGCCGGAACATCCTGGGCCGATACTGCCCGTTCATGAACATCAACACAATCAAGGGCATCACAGACTCTTGCAATATCACCCGTATCTTTTTTAGTGGTTTTTCGGTATTTTCTGGTATAAGGGTCGATAATCATTACACCTTCACCAAAATTTGTAAAGCCAACCTTACTCCCTTCCAGTACGAAATCGTTTTTTGGATTACGTCCAGCCAAAAGCAAGGTTTTTGGTGCACTCGCAATAGCATCTTCCACAAGATAGCCTGGAATTTTTACCATATTGTTCATGCGGTCCACAATGGCGCCTCCGCCATCATAAATATCCTGGGCTTCCTGACTAAGAATTCTAATACCGGTATGCTGCAGCACATGCAATGTAGCACAATGAATGGCATACAGCTCATCATCGGACAACACATGCAAACCAAACCCGTTTAAAAGATTCTGTCCCGCATATGGATTAAAACCCATAAATTACACCTCCCTAAATTATTTTTGATGGAACTTACACACCCTCCAATATCTCATATTGCATCATCACAAGGATGCTACATTATGAAACAAAAAGAAGGGATATTTCAATGGATACTTATTTGTCTAACTTTGGCAGCTCAAAATTCGCTTCTGAAGTATTCTGTATCTCACATAGGAACCGTGTAATTGTCCCTGCATCGAAAGAAACCATAATTTCGTTACCAAATCCAACTTTACTGATACAACTTGTTGCGGATACGTTATGATTTCATAAAGATGATCTATCTCAACCTTGTTTACCATGGGCGTATTCTAGCGGTTGAAAGTTCATCACCTGTCATGAACCAATGTAACTATCTCCACATCTTACAAAATTAATTTGACTTGAAAACTCTTCTCCTTTCATTTTATTTTACTTACCATCGTTGTAGTGAATAATGCATTGGTTTCAATTAAATGTTCAGACTTCATAGCGATACAGATAAGATATGCAATAATCTTGCCAAAATTTATGTTTAAAAAACTCAATGAATATGAGGAATGAATGCCCCTCAAAAAAAGCAATGATGAATATTTTGTTCATCATTGCTTTTTTTGTTTATTCTTTTGTCGTAAACCTAACTATGATTGGTTTTTGACTTAAGCAATATTTCACTTAAGTAATTCATTTTTTACTTATTTAAGTTTTTTAAGATTTTAGCAACCGTTGATTGACTTACATCTAATGCATCTGCCGCCTTATATGTCGACTTATATAGATCATAAGCTTTTTTTACCAAATGCACTTCTAGTTCACGTTTTGCCGATTTCCAAGGCATCAGTCCAGTGCAAATCACACGGCCGCGTGTTTCTCCTTCCACAGCTGGCAATAAGTTAAAATCTTCTTTTGTAATCAGATCAGAATCGCTATTTATGATTGCTTTCTCTACAGTATGCTCAAGTTCTCTAACGTTACCTGGCCAATAATAATTAATTAATTCCTCAAAAACCTCTGGGGTAATTTTCTTATTGAATTTATATTTGTCATTGAATTTACCCAGAAAATACTCCAGAAAAACAGGTATGTCATCCTTCCTGTCACGTAACGGTGCGATGTGCAAAGGAAATACATTCAAGCGATAATAGAGGTCTTTGCGAAAGGTACCCTTTATAACCATGTCATGTAAATCACGATTTGTAGCCGCGATAACTCTGGTATCAATTTCGATTCTTTTGGTACCTCCAATACGTGTAATCTTTCTATCTTGCAGAAATTCCAGAAGTTTCACTTGAAGAAGCAATGGCATCTCACCAATTTCATCCAAGAATAGGGTAGAGTTATGCGCAAGCTCTATTTTCCCAAGCTTACCATTTTTATTCGCACCGGTAAATGCACCGCTTTCATAACCGAATAGTTCCGATTCAATCAGGTTTTCCGGTATCAAACCACAGTTTATTTTTATGAGTGGATATTTGCTGCGCGCACTAAGATTATGCAATAATCGAACTACAACTTCCTTGCCTACACCGGATTCACCCTGAATCAAAACAGTTAGATCCGTATTGGCAATTTTAAGGAATTTCTCCTTAATTTCCTCTAATTGCTCATGGGAACAGACAAACTCTGTCTGCCGAAATAATGCTTCGCGCATTTTATCTATTTGTTGATTTTTTTCAATAATTTCCCTGCTTTGATTTTCTACTTTACTTTTCAAACTATTGATCTCATCCACATCTTTCGAAGTGCATATAACTCGTTTGATGTTGCCTTGCTCGTCAAAAGTAGGTACAGCCGTAGCTAATACTGTTTTTCCTGATTTTAGATGCTGCATCATATCTACTTTTTCTTTCTTTTGATATACCATTAATGAAATACTAGTTGAAATAATATTTTCTTTTTCTAAATCCCTGACATGTTTCCCCAAAAGATCTTTTTCTTTCACTCCATTCACAGTTTCAGCAGCAGGATTTAAATATAAAACAATCCCGCCTCCATCAACAATTAACACTTCTTCGCCTAAATGGTGAAGAACACTTGCGTATTCATCTTTTTCTAGATTTCCGTGTTCGAAAAGCGCGGGAGCAGCCAGTTTCTTTAAGATTTTCAAACCATCTATAACGCCCACAGGCTGTTGCTCGCGGTCAACAACAACTGCCATATTCTGGTCTAAACGAGAAAGGGTTGTAACGTTATCCTGGTCGGATAAGACAGCAAAGTTTTCTTTGCTTTTAATATTATCCATAGTTCCGTTAGGACATGAAGAATAAGCCTCAATCAACTCCCATATTGTAAAGATATCTCTAATGCGATTCTTTTCCTTGACCACAATATAGGTCGCTCGTTGATCCATTGCAATTTTGTGAACGTTTTTTATAAATTCATGACTCGTAACAGCAATGAAATTATTCTGAACGCATTCCCTTATCAGCATTTTAAAACTCCCTTCACCAGGATAATATTTATTCTTTTATCTATCTTCTCGACCTTTCTGTCAATTCCTCTTTTCTAACCAATAAAGCAGTTGCTATACAAAAGGAAAATTTACCTGAGACAATATAAATCTATCCCTCTTAGATTCTGTGAAAAATGAAATAAACACTATATCAGCAATAATAGATCTTACACAGTACTATAAATCAAGGTACTATCTATAAAGCATAATAAAAAGAGGCGTGTCACCCTACGTTTTCAATTAAACGTTTTGCAACAGCCTCTTGATAAATGAATCAAATATTAAACTATCTTATTTTTACTCTTTGGCAGCTTTGGCAGCGGCAATAATCTTTTCTGACATCATGGAGGGCACTTCTTCATATCTGGAGAACTCCATGACAAAGGAGCCTCTGCCCTGGGTAATGGATTTTAAATCAATAGCATACCGATACATCTCGGAAAGGGGTACATTGGCTTTAATCACCTGCATGTTTCCGCTTTTTTCCATACCAAGAATGCGCCCGCGTTTGCTGTTTAAATCCCCCATAATATCACCCATAAATTGATCCGGAACATGAATTTCTACATTCATAATGGGTTCTAAAAGGGCAGGCTTTGCTTGTTCACAAGCTTTGCGGAAAGCTAAGGAAGCAGCAATCTTAAAAGCCATCTCTGAAGAATCCACGGGATGGAAGGAACCATCCTGTAAATTTACCTTAATATTGGTCACAGGATAACCGGCCAGAATCCCCTCTACCATAGATTCCCGCACCCCTTTTTCTACGGCCGGAATATATTGGCGCGGTACGGAACCACCAAAAATAGTTTCCGTAAACTCAAACTCACCCTCTGGGTATGGGGCCACATCAATATAAACATGCCCGAATTGGCCATGGCCGCCAGATTGTTTTTTGTGTTTTCCTTCCACTTTAGTGGCAGAACCTCTAATGGTTTCACGATAAGGTACTAACGCCTCATTTGTTTTTACCTCTACGCCAAACTTTCGCTGCAAACGGTCGATGGTAATATCAATATGGGCTTCCCCCATTCCCGTTAAAAGGGTTTGATGGGTCTCCACATTTTTCTCTAAACGCAGGGTAGGATCTTCTTCCAATAAACGGCTGATACCGGTACCTAATTTATCTTCATCCCCTTTTGTCTTTGGTTCAATGGCAACAGTCAGAGTGGGGATGGGGAAATCAATCCCATCCAGAACAACACCGCTGTCCTTGGTGGTTAAGGTATCTCCGGTGTTGGTTTGGGCCAATTTCGCCACAATCCCGATATCCCCAAATTTTAATTCCGGCAACTGCAATTGGTTCTTCCCTTGCATGGTAAAAAGCTGGCTGATTTTTTCATCAGCTTCTTTTCTGGGATTATATGCTGTAGAATCACTTTTAAAAGATCCTTGATATACTCGGAAAAAGCTGATGCGGCCCACATAGGGGTCGGCCATGGTCTTAAATACCAAGGAAGCCATCGGTTTATTGGGAGCATCCTGATCCTCCAGCTTTTCTAGAGGAGTAGGAGCATAGTGCACCAAAATGTTCAGTAAAAGATCTGCACCAATATTTTTAAGGGCAGAACCACATAAAACCGGAACGACTTTTCCTGCCATCACACCGGCTTTTAATCCGGCAATGATTTCTCCGTCGGTCAGTTCTTCCCCTTCCAGATATTTCATCGTTAATTCGTCTTCACCTTCAGCCGCGGCCTCAATCATCATTTCCCGATAAGTTTCCGCATCCGCCATCAAATCATCCGGGATGGGAATTTCTGAGGATTTTCCCCCGTCGTATTGATATGCCTTCATCTCAATTAAATCGATGATGCCGTTAAAATTCGCTTCTGACCCGATGGGAAACTGGATGGGCACAATTTGCTGCGTCAGTTTTTCCCGCATGGAATCCAGTGCCTTGACGAAATCAGCATTCTCCCGATCCATTTTGTTAATAAAAGCGATGCGGGGAAGATTTGATTCATCAGCCAGCTCCCAAACGATTTCCGTACTTACTTCAACACCTGCCACGGCATCAACCAGCATCAGCAAACAATCTGAAACGCGCAAAACGCCTTTCACTTCACCAAAAAAGTCAGAAAAACCAGGGGTATCCAGCAAATTAATTTTCGTATCTAGCCACTCACAGGCAACCAAGGAAGCATTAACCGTACTTTTACGTTTAATCTCCTCAGGATGATAATCAGCTACGGTATTGCCCTCATCAACCTTGCCTAAACGATTGGTTGCCCCCGTATTAAATAGCATGGACTCAGTCAATGATGTTTTCCCAGCGCCCTGGTGAGAGACAATACCGATATTTCTAATACTTTCCGACAAGTAAACCTTCATGTGTATCCTCCTTCAGCTCCGAAAAATTTAGATTGATCCAACTAAATAAGATAAGAATTAATTAATTTATTGTTAAGTTATATATTATCCCTGAATCCCCAAAAACCCTTTTTTCAAGAAGAATTTTTCCCATACTTTTTTATACTGATCATGTATTTAACATGTTCCCCATTAATTGGTAATATAATACCCCAAACCCGCATATTTCTATCCTAAGAACAAGCTAAAACTTTTGCTGCATTGATTGTCAAACAGGTCATGCTTGATCCTACAGTGAGGTTAAAATGAAAAAAGAAGGTTATTTATTTGGAGCCATGATTCTTTTAATATCGAACTTTTTAATCAAGATCTTAGGCTTCTTATATCGGGTCATCCTGGTCAGGTTTCTTGGTGCGGAAGGCATTGGTTTAATCGAGATGGTCAATCCCTTTTATACCTTTATCTTGGTCCTGACAACCTGGGGTATCCCCTTGGCCATGTCAAAAATGATCGCTCAGGAAACAGCAGAAGGTAATTGGGGTAATATTAACAGAATTTTTCGTTTAACCCTCATCCTGTTAACCGCTTCCGGACTCATCACTACCACCCTGGTTATTTATTTTGCCCCTGTGATCGTCAAACACTTTGTTCCGGACAGCCGCATTTATTATTGTTTTGTCACCATGATCCCTGCTATTTTCCTCGTTGCCGTCTGCTCCGTTTATCGTGCCTATTTTCAAGGTACAAAACAAATATCCGCCATTGGTTTCAGTCAGACCATTGAACAAATCATTCGGGTAATTGTGGGCCTGACCTTAACCATTAAGCTTCGCAAATATGGTCTTGAAATTGCAGTGGTAGGTGTAGCTGTGGCATCAGTCGCGGGGGAATTAGGCGGTCTTCTTTTTATGTTGGCTAAGTATCATTGGCAAAAAAGAAGAAGCAAAGTTCTCCTTCCTGCTCCTGCAACAAGCAGCTCCCTCTCCATCCTGAAAGGGCTGTTTACCTTTGGCACCCCTGTGACATTAACCAGGCTCCTGTCCAGCACCCTCTTGACATTGGAAGCTTCTTTGATCCCCAGGGGATTGATTTTAGCAGGGAACAGTATGCGCACAGCGACCGAGATCTATGGGCGTTATTCCGGCGTCGCGATGACGCTGCTCCATTTACCCAGTATCATTACCATGTCTTTGGCTGTATCTGTGATGCCTGCCGTAGCGGAGCTGTCGGCAGGAGGTCAGAAAAAGCTCCTGGAACATCGCATCACAGAATCCCTATGGATCACATCTGCCTTTACCATTCATAGCATGACCATCTTGTTTTTTTATGCCACAGAATTGTGCGGTTTGGTTTTTCATGCCCCGGAAGCGGGAGAAGCTTTGAAAGTTCTGGCTCTGGGCGGCCTCTTTTGCTATCTCCAGCAGACCATGAACAGTATTCTTCAGGGATTAGGACGCGTAAAAATGCTTCTTTTTAATAATTTATGTTCCGGACTATGTCTCATCCTGGGTATTTTGCTGCTCACACCTGTAAAGGGTCTGGAAATAAAAGGTGCAGCCATCGCGTTAAGTTTAAGCAATTTCACCGGCTGCACCTTAAATATTTTTTATTTGATGAAATTCACGGGCATCGCATTACCCTTAAACAAAATCATTATCAAACCTATGATCTCAGGGATGATATCATTATCAGCACTGATGCTCTTGGATCATTGGCTCAGACCGATCATCAATAATCTGCCTTTAACCATCCTGCTTCTGATTGGACTTACTTCCCTCTTATATTTTGGGATTCTTTTAATGATTGGCGGTTTGCCCCTTCATACTTTAAAAAGGCTGCCCTTTTTCAATAAATGGCTTTCCTAGATTTTAGAGATCAAATCTTCAAATCCCCAGGATTTTATGGTATCGATGACCTGATAATTGGTTAAATCAAAATGGATCGGGCTGACCGAAACAAAATTATTCTTGACGGCTTCAACATCAGAATTTTCATCGCCCTCCTGGTTGATCACATCACCGGCCAGCCAAAAATATTCTCTGCCCCGGGGATCTTTGCGGCTTTCAATGGTATTAGTGTAACGGCGGTCACCTAACTTAGTCACCCGTACCCCTTGAATATACTGGGCTTCGACACCAGGCACATTTACATTTAATAAGGTTTGTGACGGGAAGCCTTTCAATCTTAAAAGCTGACACAATCTGGCTGTAAAATCAGCGGCAAAACTAAAATCAACCAGGGCATCATCATCCAAGGAAACTGCGATGGAAGGCAATCCGTTGATCATGCCTTCAATGGCGGCAGAAACAGTACCGGAATAGAGAACATCTGTCCCCAGATTGGCCCCGTGATTGACACCGGAGACTATCAAATCAGGAGGTTCCGATAGTAGTGTTTCTAAGGCTAATTTCACGCAATCAGCAGGTGTTCCCACCACAGACCAATGATCCTGATCCGAATCTTTTAATTTGATCTTTTGGGCCCGAATTGGTTTATGCACGGTAATGCCATGACCGGTTGCACTTCTTTCATAACTGGGGGCCACCATATTAACAGTACCAATTTCGCTGAGCGCTCTTCTTAATGCCTGGATCCCCTCTGCCTGAATCCCATCATCATTCGTTATCAGAATTTTCATTTTAATCCTCCTCAGACTCCAATCTCCCCATACGTTTTAACGGCCAATAACGAAAAAAAGCTTTTCCTTTTACGGAGTCCATGCTCAAGAATGGATCGCTCCAAAGATGGCTGTCAAAGCTCATGTTTCTATTGTCTCCCAAAACAAATAAATAATCCTCAGGTACTTGCTGCGGTCCAAATTGATATTGGGGTGCTTCGTTTTGATACAGTTCCGTCAATGGCAGGTCATTGATATATACTGTCCCTTCTTTTATTTCCACCTTTTCTCCCGGCAGCCCAATCACCCTTTTAATCATATCATCCCCACTTATCTCCGGTTCCGGCGGAGCTTCAAAAACGATGATATCCTTTCGCTCAGGATCTCCAAAACGATAAACCAGCTTATTGACCAGAACCATATCTCCTGCAAAGATGGTTGGATACATGGATGAAGTGGGAATGATCCGATTATCAAAAAGAAAAAACTTCACAATAAGGGTAATCAATCCGGCAATGATAATCGTGCTGACAATTTCCCAAATAACTTTTTTGGCTCTGCCCATGATCAAACCTCATAAATAGTGATGGTCATGGCAGCTGAGTCTCCTTTTCTCAGTCCAAACATCAGATTATGTGCTTTCAAGCTTTTATTCAAAAAATCCACTACCTGGTACATATCATCCCAGGCCGCAAAATCCTTGACAGCGATGAGCTCCATTTTACCTGAAGTTTTGTGGTCGGTTTCTATATTTGTCTCATCCATGACCGCCCCTCCTTAAATTTTAATTAAAGAAAAAGCTTCCGCTCTTGTTGCCTGGCTGGTGGCAAATCTGCCTCGGACTGCAGAGGTAAGGGTCGCGGAGCCCGGCTTTTTGACCCCTCTCATGGTCATGCACATATGCTCTGCTTCAATCACAACTAATACGCCCTGAGCATCCAAGGTTTCCATAATCGCATCCGCAATCTGCGTGGTCAGCCGTTCCTGAACCTGGGGACGTCTGGCAAAGCATTCTACCGTGCGTGCTAATTTGGATAATCCGGTAATCTTACCATCTCTTTTCGGGATATAGGCCACATGAGCTTTTCCGTAAAAAGGCATCAAATGGTGTTCGCACATGGAATATAAAGGGATATCCTTTACCAGGATCATTTCCTCATGTTTTTCATCGCAAAATTGTACCTTTAAATGCTCTCTCGCATCTTCTGTTAAGCCGCTGAAAATTTCCTCGTACATGCGGGCTACTCTTTTTGGTGTGTTCACCAATCCTTCTCTTTCCGGATCTTCTCCGATCGCTTCAATGATCTCTCTCACTGCTCTTTCTATCCGTGCTTTATCCATTTCATTTATCCTTTCTACAGTAAATTTAAAATTTTATGAGTTTGTGGAATCACTCTGACATTTTTTAAAGCAGTTCCAAAATAATCCTGGATCTGTATATATTTCCCCGGAATCATCTCCCGCACCCTATTAACAGGAGTAACCGGTTGTAAAACCAAAGGAATCCCTGGATCAGCCTTTGCCATCAGCTTCATGATTTGCTCCAGCTCTTCCTGGGTGGTATTTTCAGTCAACACCACCTTCACATATAGCTCTTTTTCTAAAGCAATATTGATAAATTCTTCCTGATCATGCCAACAGGCATAGTTGGTCACACTGGGCAGTTTGATGTCCATACTGATAATATCAAGATAGGGCAGCAGCTTGCTTAAATTTTTCGGTAAGGTACCGTTGGTCTCAAGAAACACGGGACATCTGCCCCTGAACAAAGGAAGAAACTCTGCTAAAAAATCAGCTTGCAGCAACGGCTCTCCCCCTGTCAGACTAAGGGAATGATGGATTTCCGGCTTCAGCTGCAGCACAATTTTCAGCAGCTCTTCCGGCGCAACCGGGTTTCGATAATATTCAAAACGGCTTGTCCCAGGATCCATTTCTACAGGGAATTTCTCCCGATAGCCTGCAGTGGAGTCATTGGTGTCACAGTAGCTGCAATGGAGATTGCATCCCGTAAAACGAAGAAAAATCTGCCGCACACCAACATAAAGACCTTCCCCTTGAATGGAAGAAAAGATTTCATGCAAGGTTCCTTTCATCCGGGCACCTCCTCATTCTTTTTCAAAATAAGCAGCTGCCGCTCCCGGGGATTCCCAAACGGTCACCCGGGATACCCAGACCGGATAATTACTCAGGGCTTTGGACATCTCCTGAAAAATATAACAGCTAATATTTTCCGCAGTCGGATTCGTCTCATGAAAAGCTGTGAGTTCATTGATCAAAACATGATCCAAAGGATCTAAAACCTTCTTCAGTTCATTTTTGACCACAGAAAAATCAACTACCATCCCGGTTTTGTCTAAATCTTCTCCCTGAATTTTTATTTCTACCTGCCAGGTATGACCATGGATCTTGGCACATTTGCCCTGATATTCTTTTAAAAAATGAGCAGCATCAAAATGATCCTGTACAGAAATTTCAAACATACAATTCCTTCCTCTATCATAAGATTAATAATTCAAATATCAACAAAATCTTAAAAAAATTAACATAAAACACTTCTCTTATTTTATGTATTTTATCCACATCAGTCAAGCAAAACCAATCGATTAGATATATATCTTAATACAAAGTTCTTGAAGGCAAATTTAAAAATCATAATTTCCATTTTTTCCGCATAGATTGTACAAATCAATTTATAAAGGAGGCCTTCCTTTGGCAATAAAAAACAAGCTTTCCTGTAACTTTCCAGGCAGATTGAATCCTATGCTTCGAGGTCTGATGATAACATATCTTCTGATCATTCTGCTCTCCTTATTGTCTGGTTTCGTTTTTTACTTCTCGCCATTAAATGAACAATGGATGCAGCCTTTAGGCGTGATCATTACCGCCGCCGCCTTGTTTTTCGGTGGCCGCATAGCTGCTCAAACCGCAGGAAATAAAGGGATGATCCACGGACTGACCATCGGGGTGACCTTTGTCATCATTTCCCTGCTCCTGTCTCTCGGCAGCGATATTTCCTGGTCTGCCCTGGCCATGAAAAGTGTCTATGCAGTACTGGCATCCATAATCGGCGGCATAACCGGGGTAAAATAATCATATTCAAAATGGAATGATAGAAAAGAGAAGATGCGGAAAATCGCATCTTCTTATTGTCTGAGGGTTTTCTTTAAAATTTTTCTCAGGAAATCAGGTAATTTAATGAAATATACGCGCACGGTCTTTCACGCCCCTTCAACTGAACTTAAAATATTCTATTCAGTTGAAAGTTTTTGGTGCCCAATTTTCATATTTTTGGTACCCTGAAGGTACAGATCATTAAAAATCCTAATATTGCTGTGATCAACAGCATAACCAGCGGGTTAATCATATGAGCAAATAAAAGTAAGAATGCCAGAAAACTTCCCGCTACCGTAATCGGTATCCCCTGATAATATCCGGATGTTGTGATGACATTGAAGCGGGCTAAACGAAGGGCTCCGGCAACAGCAAACCAAATAATCACTGCTAAACCGAGCCATTGATAATGCTCTAAACTTTGGGTATAAACTAGAATAGCAGGCGCAACTCCGAAGGAAACAACATCCGCCAGGGAATCCAGTTCCTTGCCAAAATTTGATGAAACATCTAATTTCCGGGCAACTTTTCCATCAAGTACATCCATGATCATCGCCAAAATAATAAAAATTGACGCGTCATAATATTGTTCCCACAATGTATTTAAAATTGCTAAAATTCCAAAAATTAAGTTCGCGATGGTAAATAATGAAGGGACAATGGTTAAACTCATTCAGAACACCTTCCAATCACCGACAATCCGCCTTTCACTTTACTCCCCTTTTGCACCGAAAGGTTATATTCCAAAGGCAGGTAAATTTCTGTACATGAACCAAATTTAATTAAACCGAAACGTGCTCCCTGTGTAAGGTGATCACCTTCCTTTGACCAACATACAATGCGGCGGGCAACAAAACCTGTGATTTGGCACACCATAATCCTGGATCTTCCCGTATTTAAAACCAGATAATTTCTTTCATTGATCTCCGAGGCATGGCTCTTAAAAGCCGGGATAAACTTACCGGGCATATACTTAATTCTTTCTACTGTACCCCGAACCGGAGCGCGATTAAAATGCACATTAAAAATGCTCAAAAATATGGAAACCTTCCAAACTTCCTCATTTAAGAACTCTGTTTCCTTCACCTTCGTAATCCCCATGACGACACCATCTGCAGGTGATAAAGCCGCATGCTCATCTAAAACAATTCTACGCTGGGGGTTACGAAAAAAGAAGAGTGTGAACAGAAAAAATATTCCGGGAATGATACTGAGCCATGGCTCAACCAAATATAATAACCAAATTAAAACTCCGCTCATCAAAAGAAAAGGAAAGGATTCTTTTGCGACGGGTAGATTATTCATAGCCAATCCCTCCCTCTCAAAGGCCATTACTTATTCTATCATTTTTTCTTGACCGCAGGAAGGTAAACTTTACAGTTCCCCGCCTTTCTTATTTAACCATTGATGGATCGTTTCCGTCAATTCATTGGTTGTACCCACGACAGTGGTCATCCCGGGCAGAGACTTTAAAAAGGTCTTGCCATAATTTTTTTCGATAATCCTTTTATCCAGGATACAGAAAGCACCATAATCGGAATGGGAACGAATCAGCCGGCCAAAACCCTGTTTAAAACGGATAATCGCCTGGGGAAGACTGTAACGACGAAAACCGTTTAAACGGCGCTCTTTAAAGCGATCCAGACGCGCCGAAACAGTGGGTAAAGAAGGAGGCCAAAAAGGCAATTTCACAATCACGACCAGGGATAATGCTTCCCCCACCACATCAATCCCTTCCCAAAAGCTATTCGCACCAAGCATGACACTGTGTTCATTATTTTTAAATCCTTCCAGAATGCGGTTTCTATTCCCGGTAACCCCGTGGGCATAGATGGTAATCCCCTCTTGTTTTAAAGGTCGATAAATTTGTTCATAAACTTGTTTCAATTGATGATGAGAGGTAAATAGCACCAATGTTCTCCCTCTGGTTGCGGTAATCAGCTGCACCAAAGTTTTTGCCACATGATCAGTTAACAAAAAATCGGATGCAGCTCCCGGTTGCGGCAGATCTGAAATGATGCCTAATAACACTTGTTCCTGATAATTAAAAGGTGACGGCACTTTTAAAGTGTGTAAAGGAGCATCCCCTTGGCTTAAGCCAATGCTTTCGATAAAATAATCAAAACTGTTCTCGACGGTTAAGGTTGCCGAGGTCAAGATCACCGCCGATTTTGAGGCAAAAAGATATGATTGAAGCTGATCTTTCACCTCTACGGGAGAAATGTGAATCATGGGAAAGTATTGCTGTCCGCTGTATTCCACCCAGCTGACATATGACTCTTCCCTACCCGGGAGCAGAATCGTAAGGCTTTGGACTACCTGATGCATCTTCTCCATCAGTACCTTTAGTTCCTGAATTTCTTTAATCTCCATGCCAAATTCCGTTTCGATGATTTGCGCCTTTTCTCCAATCTTCCCCATCAGCATGATAAGGTTTCTTAATTGCAGGCTTAAATTTTCTCCTGATGCTGAGATCCCCATCCAATGGTGATGATTGCGGTGCTGGGGCAGAATGCGCAGGGTTTGAACATAGGTCTCGTTTTCAGACCAATGGGAGCCAAAATAATCTGAAAACATCTGAAAGAATTCCCTTAAGGAAGCTAAGCTTAATTCCACCCCTTCTTTTGCTTCCGTTAATACCTGAATCAATTCATCCTTGGTATCCTGGTCCAAACCGGTCCATTTATTAATTTTTGCCATGATCTGCTGTAAAATCCCGCCCGATCTGGTGAGATTACCCCGTTGCAGTTTTTGGAGCAGCCCCAGTAATTCATAATAATTAATGGCCAAGGAAAATTGTTTTTCCGCTTCCTGTTCCAGATGATGGGCCTCGTCAATAATTAAATATTTATAATCCGGTAAAATATTATCACCGACGACGGCATTGGCCAATAGAAGGGAATGATTCACGATGACCAGCTGGGCTTGTTCTCCCATTTTCCTGGCCTGGGAAACAAAGCATTGTCCCCGATAAAAGCGGCATTTGGTATTAAAACAGGTTTCACTGCCGGCCGCCAGCCCTTTCCATTGACTCATTTCTTTTTTATTTAATGATAATTCATCAATATCCCCTGTTCTTGTATCCCGCGCCCAAAGTACCAATCGTCTGATTAAGGGCAGCAATTCCTCATTCGGTTCCTTAAAAAAATCTTCCCATTTCCTGAGACACAGGTAATGACCTCGGCCTTTGATAATCGCAGCAGAAAAATCCCTGCCGGTGATTTCTTTAGCCAAAGGGATATCTTTTTTGATCAGCTGTTCCTGGAGATTAATGGTATGGGTACTTACTACCACTTTGTGCCCTGACTTAACACTCCAAAGCACAGCCGGCAGCAAATAAGCAAGAGATTTCCCCGTACCTGTACCTGCCTCCACCACAAAACAACCGCCTTGATTAAATCGTGCCGCCACCCCTTGGGCCATTTCTTCCTGTTGAGAACGATAGCGAAAACCGGGGATGGCAGTATCAATACTGCCGCCAGGCTGCAACAGATCGGTAATTTCCTGGGATTCCAAGCGAACCGATTCATTGATTTCTTTTGGTGTTTCTGCCCCGGGAAAGAAATCCTTGTTATTTACAGGCAGAAAAAAATATGGAGATTTGATCTTTTCCTGAGGAAAATGACGCAGACGCCGGGCATATTCTTCTTTGATTAAATCTCCTAATGGGGTATTCTTCTTTTCATATAAAAAGTGCAATGATTCCAGAACAATCAGTTCCAGGCTCTTTAACGATTCACAGAGGTGGAGAAATAAATAAGCTGTCGCTCTGGCATCACCCAGGGCCCGATGGGCAGCCTGATGTTCGATGGCTAAAGACGTGGTTAAATCCCCTAAAGCAAAACTAGATTCATAGGGAAGCAGTATTTTTGCCATTTCGATGGTATCCAATGAGGGAACACTTTCTTTGATATGAAAGGGCATAAAGCTTAAATCAAAGGAAATTTGATGCCCCACCAGCACCGACCCGGCAATAAAATCTTCTAATTGGGGAAGTACCTGAGAAAAAGATGGCATATCCCGCACCATTTGATCATCAATTCCTGTCAGTGCTACGATTTCTTCCGGAATACGCCCCTCCGGATGGACTAAGGTTGAAAACTCTTCACATAAAATGCCGTGGGAGATGCGCACCCCACCAATCTCAATGATCTCGTCTTTTTGACAGTCCAAGCCTGTTGTTTCAAGATCTAAAACGACAAAATCCACCCCATCAAACTCCTTTCCTCCTTTCTGTTTCTACAATTAAGGAAATATTCCTGCAAAAAACAGAAAATGCCCCCTGAGGAGGCATCAACTAGACATCATTATTTTAAGGTAAATAACAAATCCCCGGCCTGTACGCTGTCGCCTTTTTTTACATGAATCCCTTGAATGGTCCCGGCAAAGGGGGCCACGATTTCATTTTCCATTTTCATTGCTTCCACAATCAGCACCAGTTCATTAGTCTGAACATCTTGTCCTTCCTTTGCGATGACGTTCAAAATTGTGCCCGGCAGCGGACTGGTTACCTCATTGGCGGCACCGCTTGCGGCTGGTTTAGGTGCAGCGGGTTTCGTGGCAGCAGGCTGGGCAGGAGGTGCTTTCGGCACATCTGCCGCAATTTTTACCGGTGCCGGGCCGGCTGCATTTTGCCCTGCATTTTTAACTTCTTCTATCTCCACCTCAAAGGTTTCTCCATTCACGACGACATGAAATTTTCTCATTAGCTATTTCCCCTTTCCAATATTCTCTGACGAGATAAAATAAGATCTGCTGTTCCTGCCATCGACCAACGAGACGCACGGCCGGAAACACGCTGAATCGATTTATATGTAAATTCAGAGGCTGGTTTTCCGATCATGGCACATAAGGAGGCAGTAATCGCTGCCACCACCGCCGGCGGTATTTCCGTCCCCTGATTTTTTGCTTTATCGAATGCCAAGGCATGTCCCTCCTTTGATGAATTCACTAATAATCTTATAACGGCATATTACCGTGCTTTTTACCCGGACGGCTCTCCCGCTTCGTCATCAGGGATTCCAGGGATTTGATCAAATAATATCTGGTCTTTTCCGGTTCGATCACCATATCAGCAAGACCTCGGGCAGCCGCACAGTATGGATTGGAGAACTTCTCCTCATACTCACCGATCATTTCCTCACGCTTTTCATTGGGGTTTTCCGCCCCCTCGATTTCTTTACGGAAGACAATATTGGCTGCCCCCTGGGCACCCATGACGGCAATTTGCGCACTGGGCCAGGCAATAGCCACATCCGCCCCTAAGGATTTGGCACACATGGCCAAATATGCACCCCCATAGGCTTTGCGCGTAATGAGCTGAATTTTGGGCACTGTGGCTTCCGAATATGCATACAGGAGCTTCGCGCCATGGCGAATAATCCCCCCATGCTCTTGCTCTACCCCAGGAAGATAACCGGGGGTATCCACGATGGTCAAAAGAGGAATGCCAAAAGCATCACAAAAACGGATAAAGCGGCTGGCCTTGTCCGAGCAATTAATATCCAGGCAGCCGGCCATCACCTTGGGCTGGTTGGCGATGACCCCTACGGACATGCCGTTTAAGCGCATAAACCCGATGAGGATATTTTTTGCATAGTGGGGCTGGATTTCGAAGAACTCTCCGTCATCCGCCAAAGCAGTAATCACATCCATCATATTATAAGCTTTATTAGCATCATCCGGAACCACCGTTTCTAAAAGCTCGTCCATACGATCCGCCGGATCATTGGTGGGCACCAAAGGTACCGGATCTAAATTATTTAAGGGGAGATAGGTTAAGAGCTTTTTAATCTGCCAAAAGCATTCATCTTCATCCGCGGCAAAGAAGTGGGCATTCCCGCTCATCTGATTATGGGCCAGAGCTCCTCCCAAAGATTCACCGCTGACCTCTTCCCCGGTAACAGCTTTGATCACCTGGGGACCGGTAATAAACATCTGACTGGTTTGATCCGTCATAAAGATAAAGTCGGTTAGGGCCGGTGAATAAACCGCCCCCCCGGCACATGGTCCCATAATCACAGAAATTTGAGGGATGACACCGGAAGCCATGGTATTTCTTTTAAAAATTTCCCCGTATCCATTTAAAGCATCAATTCCTTCCTGGATCCTCGCTCCTCCCGAATCATTGATGCCGATAAAGGGTGCCCCCATCTTGATTGCTAAATCCATGACCTTACATATCTTTGCCGCATGCATTTCACCAAGTGACCCGCCTAAAACCGTAAAATCCTGGGCATACAAATAGACCAGACGGCCCAAAATGGTGCCGTAACCCGTCACTACCCCCTCACCGGGAGCATTCACATCCGCCATGCCGAACTCAGTGCCCCGATGCACGACAAACTGATCCAGCTCGACAAAGCTTCCTTGATCCAATAATTTCTCAATGCGCTCCCGAGCGGTGAACTTACCGCTTTGATGCTGCTTTTCAATTCTTTTAGGCCCTCCGCCGTTCAGGACCATCTCCCTTTTTTCTGATAACTTAGCCAATTTTTCTTCTCTTGACATCAATGAATCCTCCTGTATCTACTAGTTTTCCCATCCTGCTAAATATTTCTTTTGTTGTTCCGTCAGATTATCTATTTTAACTCCCAGAGTATGTAATTTCATCGCCGCAACTTTTTGATCAATTTCCCGGGGAACTTCATAAACATGAGGAGACAGCTCGTCCCGATGTTCGAAGATATATTGCAAAGACAAAGCCTGAAGGGCAAAGGTCATATCCATAATTTCCGCCGGATGACCGTCTCCCGCGGCTAAATTCACTAAACGCCCCTCGGCCAGCAGGTAGATCTTTCTGCCATCCTTTAGAACATATTCCTCAATGTTGTTGCGCACCCTCAGCTTGGAGACAGCTAAGGCAGATAAATCTTTTTTGGAAACCTCCACATCAAAATGACCGGCATTGGCAAGAATGGCCTGGTCTTTAATCACTGCCAGATGCTCCTTACGGATGACATCTACGTTCCCGGTCACAGTAATAAAGAAATCCCCTAAGGGAGCGGCTTCTTCCATGGTCAGCACCGTGAATCCATCCATAATGGCTTCAATGGCCTTGATGGGATCAACCTCTGTGACAATCACCCGGGCACCTAAGCCCTTCGCTCTCATGGCTACCCCTTTTCCGCACCAGCCATACCCGGCGACCACAACCGTCTTCCCTGCCACCACCAGATTAGTGGTACGATTAATACCGTCCCAGACAGACTGACCGGTTCCGTAGCGGTTATCAAAGAGGTACTTGCAAAAGGCATCATTGACGGCAACCATGGGAAAGTTCAGGGTACCATCTTTTTCCATGGCCCTTAAGCGTAGTATGCCCGTGGTTGTCTCTTCACATCCGCCAATAATCTCTGTCAGTTGTTGGGGTCGTTCTTTATGCAGGGTAGATACCAAATCTCCCCCGTCGTCAATCACCAAATCAGGATGGAAGTCCAACCCTCGATGTAAATGCATTTTGTATTCTTCGTCCGTGGCATTATACCAGGCATGAACCTGTATCCCGCTATCCACCAAGGCCGCCACCACATCATCCTGGGTTGATAAGGGATTACTGGCCACCATACAAACATCGGCGCCTCCTGCTTTGATAACCTGGCCCAAGTAGCCGGTCTTCGCTTCTAAATGAAGGCAAATCACTACTTTCTTGCCGCGAAAAGGAAGCTCTTTCTCATAATTATTTTTAATCTGATTAAGTAAAGGCATATGAGCTGCTACCCAATCCAGTTTTAATTGCCCCTGGGGGGCAAGATGAATGTCTCTAATCATTGATTCCATAATTGATCTTCCTTTCTGATTCTAAGATATTCTAATGATTTTTGCTTTGCTTTAATTTCCCCACCAACATACCGCAGAGAAAAGCATAATCTTCGGTCGGCAAATAATCTCCCGCCGAGGCATCAAAAATAATATTTCCGTTAGCGGGAAACTCCTCGTCCGCCGCCCAAAGTACGAAGGTTACAGGGATGTTTGGCAAAGGATAAAAACAGTAACTGCTATCACCATAGGATTCTTGCATACCCCCGCACTTTTCCGCTGTAGTTTGGAAGGATGTTAAGTCATCACCGAATAAGGCGATGAGAGGCCGGATACATCGATTGGTAAAAGGTTCAATATAGATACTCCCCCCTGGGAGTTCCTTATAAGAAATTTTCTGATTGAGGATGGGACTGCCCCCGGCAAAGGTTAAATAATGGAGTACCAGGATTCTTTCAATCAATCCCAGCTCTTTTCCCCCATTTTGTTCACGCAGGATCCCTTCCGGATAGGTCACCTCAACCGGTGTTCCCAAAAAACCCATGCTAAATTGACCTTCCTGAAATTCTGTGCCGGATTTCCATGCCATCTCCATGGGATTTTTGCTTTGAAATTCATCCAGCGCTTTTTTTAATGTGACATCAAGATTAAAATTTCCCAAAATCCTTTCCTCCCCATATCATTATGACATATAAATATTAAAAATATATTTGACTTCAAGGATCAATTAAGTTAAAATTATTAAATGTTAGTATAGTTTCATGCGCTCGTAGCTCAGGGGATAGAGTGACGGATTCCGATTCCGGAGGTCGCAGGTTCAAATCCTGCCGGGCGCGCCATTTTCCTTTCACATTAAAAAGCCGCATGGCTTTTTTTTATTTTATTAGCTAACTACTAATTACCAATCACTAACTACTAATAAAATTTTTAAGCCTTCAAACAAAGAACCGTCCCCTGTTCTACCCTGTTCTACTCCCTAAAACAGACTATTATCGATTTCATCAAGAATATTTCTTCTGTCCTGCAAAACTGGCAGAATTTTTCTGATCCGATCAACTTCCTGCAAATCGATTTCCAGAACAACCAATTCTTCATCCTCGCTCCCTTCCTTGAGAATTTCGCCCCAAGGAGAAACAATTAAGGAGTGTCCCGCATAACGATGACTTTCATTTTTACCGGCAGGATTGACACCAAGGACAAAAACCTGATTGTCCAATGCCCTGGACTGGCATAAAATGCTCCAATGCTCCATTCTTTCTACAGGCCATTGGGCAGGAACGACGATAAACTGTGCGCCTCTAAGTACTAAATTTCGTACTAATTCCGGAAACCTTAGGTCATAGCAGATCACAATTCCGGCCATCCCCCAGGGTGTCTCGATTAATCCCCATTCTTCTCCCGGTGCAAAATACCGGTCTTCCTGTAATCCGCCTGGGAAAAGGTGAATTTTTCGGTATTTCCCCACAACTTCACCTTTTTGATCGATTGCTGCACAGGTATTATAAACTTTTTGGTCCTTTTTTTCCGGGATTGTTCCCCCAAAAATAAAGATCTCATATTCCCGTGCCCATTTCTTCAGCGCAGAAATACATTTACCACGCAGGGATTGGGCTGTTTGATCAAAATGAGCACAATCATATCCCGTATTCCATAACTCCGGTAATATGATCATATCCGCTTTTAATTGAGCAGCTGATTGAATATGTGCTCTGACCCGATCTAAATTTCCTTTCAAATCACCTGATTGGATATTCAATTGACTAAGGGCCACCGTAACCATATCAACTTGTCCTCCAGATCATTTTTCCTTTATAAGCCTCTTGACCCAAACATTTATCCATCACTACCATTTGCGCATCGCAACCCGAATATCGACCTCCACATGCATTCGGTAAATTTTACAGATCTCAATAATTCGGGAAACAGTCCGTTCTCCAATCACTTCATTCATTTCTTCAATGGTTAAATTTGTGGTGATCACACAGGGTAACCCATGGTTCATCCGATAATTAATTAATGAAAAAATCTTATTTTGGGTCCATTCCGAATAATTATGGGCACCCAGATCATCCAAAATCAGGACTTCAGTATTGCGCGCTGCATTCATTAAATCTGCTTCACTGAATTCTCCTTGTTTTTGATAAGTCCCTCGAATATCATCCAGAAAATCGGGTACGACTAAAAACAAAACCTGTTTGTCGTGCTCCAAAAGAGCATTGGCGATAGCTCCGGCCAAAAAGGTCTTACCGCTGCCCACAGCACCGTTTAAAAGAATGCCCTGTCCCGTTTTTTCTTCCAAATATTGTGCCACAAACTTTTTCGCACCTTCCACTGCTTTCTCGGCCATGGCCCGATAAGTCGGACCATCCTTGTCCAGGCGCAGATGAGGGGAATAAAAGGCCAGATCGAACTGATCAAAGGTATGATGGGCCAAAAAAGGCGTCATATTCGCCGAGGCAAATCGTTTCATCACAGATCTTTGCTTGACGCAATGACATTGATAAGCCAGGTCTCCTTTAATAATAATACCCTGATCCTGACAAAGGTGACAACGTACTTTTTTGACATCTGAAGGGGTATCCGGTCGAACTTTTAGATAATGACGGTTTAAATATTGAGAAATTTTATCCATCAGAGCATGTTCCTTTACAATTCATATAGATCATCAAAATTTTTCATGCTTTTTTTCGGGTAGATCGTTTTCTTGACTGCTTTTTTATTCTTATTCATTTTGTGATTTTCAAAAGCGATCACTTCATGGACGGTACGAATATTTGATTTTTTCCATTCCAACAGAATGCGATCGATATAATTAAGATTATACACCCCTCTGAGCACTGTTCTTTTCAGCGCCTCCAACACCAGATCCGCATCAAACCCAAGCTGCTCCAACCACTCCATGATTTTATCATTTTCAATCGGTGTCAAAGGACGTCCAAATTCTTTCTCGATGGAGGATAAAACAACTTTAAATTTCTGTGCTTGATCAGGGGATCTGAGATCCTGATCTTGAGTTTGATTCTTTTTAGCCATCTCCAGGGCCCAAATATCAACCATTCTATCATATAAACCATCTAAAAAATAGCGCGGTACCATTTGACCCGATATTTGTACATTTTCAACGACAATCAAGCTTTTTTCCATCAAAGATGCTAAATTTTGTTTTACAACAGCTTCTCCCATATTGAGTGTCCTGGCAATCTCCTTCACAGAAAGGGTGCCATAATTACCAATCATAATTAACTGAATGATAAAGACTAATTCTTTCTCTGTTAAGTCTAAATCACGATAGTTTTTTAATATTAGGTTAGGCACATGGGTGCTCTCAGCGTGTACACTAAAAAAACATCTTTTTTCCCATTTATTTTCTATCACATTTCCTCACCTATCCATCCTTCATAAATTAATTTCCCCGCCAAACCCTGAAGAGCATGGATTCAGGCTTTTTTCCAAACCTCAGGTAAAAATAAAACTAATACTGTAAAAATTTCTAACCGTCCTAATAACATCAGAAAACAAAGCATCCATTTACCCGCCCCCGGTATATGGGCAAAATTTCCTGATGGACCCACATCCCCCAAACCAAATCCCACGTTACTTAATGACGAAATAACCGACGTCAAAGATTCAACCATATCCAGGCCCAGTGCACCCATCACCGCCGTGCCGATAAAAAAAATCGTGATATACAAAAAGAAAAATTGCAAAGTATTAAGCACAATGTTTTCCGGAACTATTTTATGACCGATTTTTAAATATTTGATGCTTCTAGGATGAATTAGTCTGAATATTTCTACCCAGGTGTGTTTGATCAGAATCAGCAGCCGTCCTACTTTGATTGCGCCTCCCGTAGAGCCGGAACACCCCCCGACAAACATGATTAACAGCAACATAATTTTGGAAAAGACCGGCCATTGGTTAAAGTCCACCGAGGCATAACCTGTGGTTGTAAGCATGGATACAACTTGAAAAGCTGCCATCCGAAGGGTTTCTTCCACCCCGCCCGGCTGGTTTCTCATTAAATCAAGAAAAACCAGGAGCACTCCTGTTAATGTAATCAGCAAATATAAGCGAAACTCTTCATTTTTCCAGAAAACAAAGGTTCTTTTATAAATACTTTGATAAAACAAGGCTAAATTGGCCCCGGCGGCAAACATAAAAAAAGTTATCATCCATTGAATATAAGAACTGTCATAGTACCCAATATTTTGGCTTTTCGTGGAGAAACCGCCTGTGGCCATGGTTCCGAAAGCGTGACATAGAGAATCAAAGAAATTCATGCCACCTAAGAGCAATAAGATCATCAACGTCAAGGATAAAATGACATAGGTAGCCCAGAGGATTTTTGCCGAATCCTGAATCCGGGGTTTAATTTTCTCGGCCAGCCGGCCGCCGGGCGCTTCTGCTTTAAACATTTGCAGCCCGCCCCCTCCAATTTGCGAGAGCAATGCGACAAATAAAAGCATAAATCCCATCCCGCCCAACCAATGGGTCAAACAGCGCCAAAACACAATCCCATGGGAAAGCACCTCAATATTGCCCAATACACTGGCTCCGGTGGTGGTAAACCCGGACATCGTCTCAAAAAAAGCATCTGTAAAAGATGTTAAGGTTCCGGTGAACAGATAAGGCAAAGCCCCGAAAAGGGATGCCATGATCCATCCTAAAGTCACGATGGCAAAACCTTCCCTTTGCCGGATAGTTTCTTTGGATTTGAGAAAAAAGCACAGCAACCCGCCGGCCAAAATGGTGCTCATCATGGCATAAAAAAGGCCCAGGACATCTTTTTCGTGATAATACAAGGACCATAACAGGGGAAATACCATGCACCCCCCGATAATTAAGAGTATCTTGCCTAAAATGCTAAAAACCAATTGAAACCGCACCGGTGCATCCTCCGAAACTTAAGAAAAGAATTTCTCTATTTTTTGACTGTAGTTAGGCAACGTAAATATAATGACCCGATCTCCCGACAATATTATATCATGCCCGCCGGGTACAATCACCTTATTATCCCGCACCAAAGCACCGATAATTGCCCCCGCGGGAAAAGCGATGTCTTTTAATGCTTTCCCCCGGTGCCGATAGGTTTCCGGCACAATAAATTCTGTGATTTCAGCTTCTGTATCATCAAGCAAGGTAACGGATATCACCTTACCCTTTCTGACAAACCCCAGGATGGCTCCGGCGGTTAATTTGCGCGGACTCACTACCCGGTCAATCCCTACTTTTTCTACCAATGGATTATAATCCGATCGGCGGATTTGAGCAATGGTTTTTTTTGCGCCTAAATGTTTCGCTAAGAGCGTTACTAATAAATTTAACTTATCGTCCCCCGTCAAAGCAACAAATAAATCTGTCGCACCGATATTTTCGTCCTCCAATAATTGGAGATCAGCACCATCCCCATGAATCACAAGGCTGTGATTCAACCGTTCCGCTAGAAATTGACAGCGCGCTAAGTCTTTCTCAATGATTTTGACGTGGACATGGGCATTTTCAAATTGTTGGGCCAGATAAAAGCCGCCTCTGCCTCCTCCTAAAATCGCCACGTTTTCCACCTCCTTGTGGCGTTGACCGAAAATTTCTTCGATTTTCCTCATTTCATGGGTCTGAGCTAAAATAAATACCTTATCCTCAAGTTTTAATTTTTCTTTGCCCCGGGGTATCACCACCTTGCCATCCCGTAAAATAGCTACAATCAAAAAAGGATGCGGACTGCTCAGATCCTTTAATGCGGTTCCGGCAACCTTCGTATCAGGCTTGATTTCCAGTTCTAATAACTGAATTTTTCCATCAGCAAAATACTCCGCGTTCTTGGCTTCCGCATTGGCTGCCAAACGGGCAATGGCCATGGCCGTGACTCTTTCCGGATTAATGATCAGATCAATCCCTAGAGCTTCCTTATGGGTCAAATGATCCAAATCCACATATTCAGGATTACGCACCCGCGCAATGGTACGTTTCACTCCAAGTGACCTGGCTACAAGACAGGAGACAATATTCAATTCATCTGCTTCTGTGACCGCCGCCAATAATTCCGCACCTTCCGCCCCGGCTTCCATCAGAACAGAAGGGCTGGCCCCATTCCCACTTAGAACCTGGACGTCCAAATGTTCCGCAACCGTGTCCAGCCTTTCCCCGATCCGGTCGATGACGACGACATCATGTTCCTCCTGAGAGAGCATTTGGGCAATGCTGAAGCCCACCTTGCCTGCACCGATAATGATTGCTCTCAAAAAAATTACCTCCTGTTTTACTACTATTAGATCCCGTTACAGGTCCTGTTTATCCTAAGGATAACTTCGACATGAGAAAATTTATTCCTACTCTGATTAATTCGTATCATCATAAAATTTATGTTATTATGTTATTACAGTTCAAACACTCATATGGAGCAAAGGAAGCTTCATTCGCGTTAAGAACTTGCTTCATATCGATAACAAGGGAGTTGACTTATGCATACCATTGCTTTTATTGGCTCCAGCGGCACAGGGAAAAGCCACCATGCCATTGTGATTGCCCAGGAATACAATACAGATATGATTATAGATGACGGACTGTTAATTCAGGGCAGCCGGATCTTAGCCGGTACTTCGGCAAAACAGGCGCCCACCAAAGTAGGCGCTATCAAAACTGCCCTTTTTACGGAGGATGATCATGCGGCAGAAGTAAAAAATAAGATTAAGGAATGTCAGCCCTCCAGCATTCTGATTCTGGGCACCTCCCTTTCCATGACAGAAAAAATAGCTGCCCGGCTTGATCTGCCCCAGCCCGGCGTCATCATTCACATTGAAGACGTGGTAGCACCGGAAAGTATCTCAAAAGCAAAATTTATCAGGGAAAAGTATGGCACCCATGTTGTTCCTGCGCCCACTGTTGAGGTAAAACGAAGATTTTCAGGGAATTTTTTTAACCCGATCCGTACCCTTTTTCACAAAAACACTTCGGATCATCTGCCCTCTGCCTCCAAGCACATGTGGGTTGAACAAACGCAGGTACGTCCAACCTTCAGTTCCATGGGAAAATTCTATATTGCCAATAATGTCATCATCGACATCATTAAACATATAACCGCAGATGTTACCGGTCTGGACCGGGTGGTGAAATCCTCCATAGAAAATTCTGATCTGGGCATTCACCTGCATATATACGTTTCGCTAATTTATGGTTATGTACTTCCAGACGTCATGACCCGTCTGCAGCAAATCACCCAGGAAAAGATTGACGAAATCACCTCATTGAACGTTTTATCAGTGAATATTCATGCCGTCAAATTGGTGCTGCCAAAAATTAATCCTGATCTCAAAGACAGTTTAAAGAGCCTTCCCTCAGTTTGATGAGGCAGGCTCTTTTTTCTTTAAAATGCTCTTTTCATCTTAACCAATCTTTTTAATATAATCCCTGATCTGGGATAATTTCGATGTTAATTCACTGCGCAGCATGGGCTGGAGAAGCTCCATAATTTGATCGTAAACATCATTGGGATATTCCAAAGGTCTCGGTTCCCAGCCGCAAACACTGGTCATAGGTTCTTTTCCTTCCAGCTCATAGCCCTCGCCCATGCTGGGCACAATGGCCTGAGCCTGATATTTTTCTTTCAGAATCTGAGCAAAATGCTCAGTTCCCTTTTCTTCCCCATGGGTTAAGAAGATGTACTCCGGGATCTTTTTAAATCCGTCCAGCCAATGCACCAATTCTTTTTGATCGGCATGAGCGGAGTAGCCTTCCAGCATCAAAATCCGAGCTTTGACAACGACTTCCTCGCCATGAATTTTAACCTTTTTGGCACCGTCCACAATACGGCGGCCCAAGGTTCCTTCGGCTTGATAACCGACAAAGATCACCGTACATTCTCTGCGCCAGAGATTGTGTTTAAGATGATGCTTAATGCGTCCTGCTTCTGCCATGCCGCTGGCAGAGATGATTAAAGCTCCGCTTTTAATCTTATTCAATGCCATGGATTCTTCGGCTGTATGAGAGTAATTGAGGTTTTTCAGATGGAAAGGACATCCCTGCCTTTCCTCCATGAATTCCTTCGTTTCTTCATCAAAATACTGGGGATGTTTGCAAAAAATTTCTGTCGCTGCGATGGCTAAAGGGCTGTCAACATAAATGGATTGAGGATTGATTTTCCCATCGTCCATCAAGCGATTCAAAGTATATAACAGATCCTGGGTGCGATCCACGGCAAAAGCGGGAATGATAACATTACCGCCCCGTTGAAAGGTTTCATTAATCGCTTGGGCCATGCGTTCATCATTATCTATGGGATCATCATGAAAGCGATCCCCATAGGTGGTTTCCAACACCAGGTAATTTGCTTCCTGAACGATATAGGGATCATTTAAAATCGGTTGATTGCTTCTGCCTAAATCACCGGATAAGACCATCTTTTTAACTTGTTCGTTTTCTTCATAAACTAATTCCAGGATCGAAGATCCTAAAATATGGCCGGCATCCCGAAAAGTTATTTTGATCCCCGGAGCAGGTTCAAATTCAAGGTTGTATGGTCTCTTCTCAAAAAAGCGGACACATGCTTCCGCATCTTGGGCCGTATAAATCGGCGTCAGTTCTTTTCCTCCGGACCGGCGTGCTTTTTTGTTCTTTCGTTCAACTTCCGATTCCTGAATATAACCGCTGTCCGGGAGCATGATCTTGCATAATTCCACCGTCCCTGAGGTCCCATATGTTGGACCGGAAAAACCCGATTTATAAAGTTTGGGTAAAAGACCGCTGTGGTCAATATGGGCATGGGTTAAGAGAACAAAATCAATCTCTCCGGGGTTAAAAGGAAATTCCCGGTAATTGTGTTCTTCTAAACTTTTGCTGCCTTGAAACATCCCGCAATCAATTAAAAATTTAGTCTGTTGGTGCTCCAATAAATAGCATGATCCTGTTACTACCCGTGCCGCTCCAAGAAATGAAATTTTAATTTTTGCCACCCCCGCTCCATCTCCGGCAGTCACCTTAAGAATGACAGCAGCATTCCTTTAATTGTGACAGTCCTGGAGAGATGTTGTTATTCGCTTGGAAACAAACCGTTCCATTCTGTCCATCGCCAGAGTGATTTTTTTGATGGAAGAAGCATAAGAGCAACGCAGAAATCCTTCTCCGCAATCGGCAAAAGCACTACCTGGTACGACAGCCACTTTTTCCTCCTTCAGCAATGCACCGGCGAATTCCTCAGAACTTAAACCGGTGTTTTGAATGGAAGGAAAAATATAGAATGCACCCTTTGGTTCAAAAACTTCCAGACCCATATCCTGCATTCTTTTATAAATGATTCTCCTTCTTTGGTCATATTCCTCCCTCATACGATCAACTTCTTTCCGGCAGGAACGAAAGGCTTCGATCGCTGCCTTTTGACCCATGATCGGTGCACAAAGCATGGTATATTGGTGTATTTTGACCATATTCTCAATGAAATCTTCATGGGCGCAGAGATAACCAATCCGCCAGCCCGTCATGGCAAAGGCTTTGGACATGCCGTTGATCAGGATGGTTCGGTCCCGCATCTCCGGCAAGGAGGCAATACAGGTGTGCACCCCGTCATAGGTTAACTCGGCATAGATTTCATCAGAAACAACGATCAAATTATGTTTGACAATGACTTTGCAAAGGGCCGCTAATTCCTCCCCGGTCATTACCGCTCCGGTAGGATTATTGGGATAGCTTAAGATAATGGCCTTGGTCTTTGGCGTAATATAGGTCTCCAGCATTTGGGGAGTTAGCTTAAATTCATTTTCCACGGTGGTAGGTATCACCATTGGAATGGCACCGGTCAGAGCCACACATGGCTTATAGGACACATAGCAAGGTTCAGGAATTAAAACCTCATCTCCCGGAGAACAAATTGTTCTCAAGGCAATGTCTACCGCTTCACTGGCGCCCACCGTGACGATGATTTCTTTTTTTTCATCGTAAGCAACACCAAATCTTTGATCCAGATATTGAGCAATCTCATAACGAAGTTCCGGCAGGCCATAATTGGATGTATACATAGTATAGCCCTTTTCCAGAGAGTAGACACAGGCTTCCCGCACATGCCAGGGAGATACAAAATCCGGTTCTCCAACCCCTAAAGAGATCACATCTTTCATTTCTGTTACAAGATCAAAAAATTTTCTGATCCCCGATGGGGGAAGATCCCTCACCCCGGGGGTGATAAAATCCTGAGGATTGAAGCTCATGGGCTGACCAGCTCCCTTCGGTCCTCATATTCATCTTCATAAACAACACCCGCCACCTTGTATCTTTTTAAAACAAAGTGGGTACTGGTGCCTAAGACCCCATCAATACTGGAAAGCTTCTGAGAAACGAATGAAGCTACTTCCTTCATGCTCTTTCCTTCAATGGAAACAGAAAGATCATAATCTCCGGAAATCAATGATACGGAACGCACTTCGGGAAAGCGGTAAATTCTCTGGGCCACCGCGTCAAAACCAACTTCCCTTTGAGGTGCAACTTTGACATCAATAATGGCTACCGACTCCTCCAAGCCCGCCTTTTCCCAATTTACCACAGCAGAATATTTTAAGATGATTTTTTCGTCTTCTAATTCCCTGATGATCTCTTCTACTTCTGAGGCACTGAGATCCACCATGACTGCCAATTGTTCGAAAGGAATTCTGCCATTGGACTCTAAAATTTTCAAGATCTTTTCTCTCATATTCTCTCTCATATCATACCCTCCATTCATCAAATTAAAAGCCCCTCATCCCGGTAAAGGGACGAGAGGCTTATGCTCGTGGTACCACCCTAATTCATCGTATCAAAGAAAATTCCCTGAAACGAAGCTTTGAGTCAGATAACGGTTTTACCCGAAAAGAACTAATCGGCGGCTGCCTTTCATTCTTCCCCTCCGGGGCGGCTGTTCAGATGATTTGCCTGCCGGTTTTCCACCATCCCCGGCTCTCTGCCAGTGCTGCCTCATCTTACTTTTCCCTGTCATTGGGTTTGAATATGCAATTTTGAATTATTTTATCACCCGGTCCCAGGGATGTCAATTAATTTTCTGTTATTTTTTGTCTGCTGCAGGTGCATCCTTTTGAGTTTCCGTTAAGCCCAAACGTTCCGCAGAGTGATCTTTCCCGGTATAGAAGTTAATCCAGGAAGATGTCTGGTGCAGATCCCAGTTGCAGGGAGCAATCTTATAGGTGTCTAACTGATCTTCCTGACCGTAATCCTTCAAGCGGGAATAAACACGCACATAAATACATTTCTTTTCATTGGGATAAACTTCACACCAGCCGTTAAAACTGCCCCCGCATGCTCCGTTACGCTGATTTTTGGGACATTGGGACATGGGGCAAACATAAGCAATATCCATGAGGGCACAGTCGCCGCAGTCTTTGCAATCATAGAGCATTACCTTTGCCAGATGCTCTATGGTATGATAAGGCCGTTCCAAACTCTTCCCATCCACCTTTTTGGAAACATTTTTCATCAGTCCAAAGAAATTCTTGCCCGGTTCAAACATCATGCTATGAACAAGTCGTGAAATACGATAGGTGAATTCCACTTCCGTGTCCAAAGGACGTCCTTTCCGCTGCGTGGGTATTTCTGTATTCAAGCCGGTTTTGTAATCCTTTTCGTAATAGTAGAAACCGTTATCCATGGGGAAGTCAAATTCTGGTAAAAGGTCCATCCAATTGGCACTTAATTCTTCCCCTTTATCAATAATATATTCTACCTGTTCATATTTAATGTTATGTCCGCCGATATGAACGCCGGCATAACCCATTCCTTTCATGAAAGCATACATCTTAGCAGCTCTGAGCAGACGTTCTGCTGCGCCCTTATCCTCAGCCTGTCGTTCTTCATCCAGTTTTGCCAGCAGCTTGTCCGTCACAACACATCCGGGCAGTTGGTTCTGATTCATAATGCGCGCTGCTCCGTAAGGAAGAATATAAATGTTGCCTACCACAGGTACATCAAGATTATTCAGTTTCATAAATTGAATCAATTCATGGAATTTCCTGGCATCAAAACCTAATTGAGGCACAATAAACTGGGCTCCGGAAGCCACTTTTTTCTTTAACTTATAATACTGAACCATTTGTTCTGCTTCGTTGGCTTTAAAGGGTGATACGGCGGCACCGGCAAAGAAATCACTGGCCTGGTGCTTGATCATTCCTTTCATCCCCGGATACTCCAAACCATTGTTCATATCACGAATCAGAGATAAGACATGTGTGGGATCAAGGTCAAAAACAGGTTTAGGTCTGCCTTCAAAGCCGGATACAGGATAATCACCGGTCATCACCAAAAGATTGCGTACACCTGCCCGATCCAGGGCATAAAGCTGACTCTCCATTTGGTTACGGTTTTTATCTTTGCAAGTAAAATGCACCAAAGGCTCAATACCTTTTTTCAAAATTTCTTCACCCAGATAATCAGCCATCATTGCCGGATTGCCACCGGGATTATCCGTAATCGTTAACGCGTGTACCTTACCACCTTTAGCAGCTGCTTCTGCTGCTGCCAATGCACTTTCTTGAGATTTTTCTCTGGAACCTCTGCCCGGAACCAATTCCCAGGTGACAGACATAGTATTGGGATCCAGTAATGATTTTTTAAAACGATTTTCCACTTTATTTCCTCCTTACTACAAGTAATAATCAATTTATTATCCATTGTACCATAAACATATCTATAAATAATGCGGTAAATTTTTTCTAAATCCTCTTTTTTTAATCTTTTTTTTTAAATAATTTAAATATTCTTTTCCTTGATAAGAAAGCCCCTCTGATCATCATAATTTTTTACTATCCCTATGTTCCAGACTTAGTGCGCAAGGCAAGCAGGTTCTTGAGGCAGATGGAGTTTTTGAAGGCAGGATCAAGTTTTGGAAATTTGAAAAGCCCCTCCTTGCGGATGGGGCTTTTTATTCTATGGGTCTGTTTTATCTGGTTCTATAAACCTTAACATAAGAATCGCAATAAATGGCTTGATTTAAGAGAATTTCTACAGATGCGGCAGTTTCCATTAAGGAATCATCATTAGCATCAGCGATGGCAGCATCCAGGCCGCAGGCGGCAGCCATAGCCAAGTACACTCTGTTCAAGAGAGGTCTGTCAGGAGATTTTTGGGAAACATTACTTAATCCCAAAACGGTTCTTGGTGCCGGATCAGCAAGGAACTTAATTTGGCGGATGGCTTCCAGAACCTCAGGTACATGGTCTTGGGCAACATTTACCGGAAGAATCAAAGGATCAATGAAAAGATCTTCCATGGGCAGACCAAATTCATCAGCTGCAGCGACTAATTCCATAGCCAAGGCAACTCGAGCATCCGCATTTTTGGGGATCCCTTTTTCATTCATGGTCAATCCGATAATTTGAGCATTATGTTCTACAGCCATGGGGAAAACTCTTTCAATTTTGGGACGCTCAGCGGGAACAGAATTGATCATCGCAGGTTTTTTACATAATTTTAAACCGGCTTCGATAGCGTCATAGTTGGTGGAGTCCAGCACCAAAGGAAGATCGCATACTTCCTGGACAACTTCCACCATCCATTTCATACCTGCTACCCGGTCATCACAAGATGGCCCGGTGTTCAGATCAATATAATGAGCACCGCCCTCTTTTTGCTTGATGGCCCACTCCTGTAAGGGTTTGGGGTTTTTGGTCTTTACAGCCTCACCAATGTCAGTAAACATACCATTAATTCTTTCACCAATGATAATCATTCAGACAAACCTCCTTATTTTATTATTTGGGAAAATTTATTTTGTTTCCATTAACTGTTCAATATGTTTCTTTGTTGCTTGCACAGCCTGAGGATGTCTCATGCAGAGGATATCTGCGCCCCCTTGAATTAAAGCAGCAGATGTCATGGCTTCCCATGCCGGACCTCTTTCGGCTTGAATACCCCATTGGGGGAAGTCTTCTTCACTGGCCCATGCTTCTTTTGCTCTCCATGCTTCAAATCCTACGGTAACAATCATCGGCATTGCCAACATCTTGTCGCTTTGCAAGGCACCCATGCGACCGCGTTCCATAATCGAGTACACATATTCAATTCCATAACCCAGACCGGCAATCATGGGATCGATAACAATGCGATCAGTAGGCATATTCATTTCAGTGATCAGGATATTCAACTGTTTGCAGATGTTAATATCAAGGGGAGATCTGGCAATAATGGAATGCCCTCCGCCTAAACATGCTGCCACAAGAGATTTATAGTCTTCTTGTTCCGCTACACCAAGAAGTAAATTTTCCCCTGCCGCTTCTTCGGCAACCTTGGCCATCACATCATGGTCTTTTTCCAAATCTCCGCAACCCACTACGATTAAAGGAACACTGACAGCGGCTAAAATATCTTTTACTGTCTTGGCACATTCTTCAGGCGATTTATTCGCTCCATCGGGATCTGCCCCATCCAGTGCCACATAGATAACATCCGCACCCCATTCTTCAACACATTTTTTTGCCCAGAGTGCAGGGTCTTTCACTACATCACCCAAATCTTTCATTAAAGCTTCCGGCCAGCTGGGTTCAATGTCAACAACCTCCATAGCGATAATAGGACGATTGGGCATTGATCCTTCATAATGCTGAAAAGGCAAGGTTGCTTCTCCGCCAACTGTAATACTGACAGAACGAGTTCCTCCTTGTTCCTTGGTGGCCCCGAGCACAACTGATCCTACCTGACTGGCATATCTTTCCTTTAAAAGTTGTACAGCCATTGCAAACGCTCCTTTCTATATCTTTCAATATTTAACCATTAAAATCCTGCTTTTTCTAAAATTTCGTAAACAGCTTTTACAGCCGGTGATTCGGCGGGTAACTCATACAAGGGCTTTCCCGAGGCATCAAACTGGAGCACATTTTCGTCGTAGGGTATCCATCCAATCATTTCCAATCTCGTCTCCCCAATAGCAGGTTTTAGTTCTTCCATGATCTCCGGAGTTCCTTTGGTAACGATTAAATGTGTTTTCCCTATTTTTGATTTCAGCTTTTGCACCAATTCTCCCAGCCTGCCTGCCGTACGAATACCTCTCACGGAAGCATCACTGATCACGAAGAGCTGATCCACATCCTTAAGGATTCCCCGGCTGATATGCTCCATACCGGCTTCGTTGTCAGTCATCATATAATCATAGTTTTTTTCCAGCAGTTCCATATACTTGCGCAGCAGATCATTGGGATAACAATAGCATCCCGGTCCCTGAGGACCTCCCATGGCCAAAAGATCCACCTTTTTTGTTTCAACCAGGGATTGCTGCAATTTATACTCAATAAAGGTCTCTTTGGTCATACCTACCGGCAGTGCCTTCGGATCCTTCGTTTGTTCAATTAATTGAGAAATTGTGGTGGCAACTTCCATCCCCAACGCCTCGTTTAAGTTTGCGTTAGGATCTGCATCCACTGCCAAAACTGTGCCACGATTCTTTTCAATCAGGTACCGGATTGCCAAGGCAGAAAATGTAGTTTTTCCGGTACCTCCTTTGCCGACAACTGCAATATGTGTTGACATAACAATTACCAACCACCTATCCTAATCATATTTGAACGGAAGGAAACAAAGAAAAATCCGTATGAGGTAAAAACAAAGCGGAAACATATTCATCCATAAAAGCATTCCCAATGGAAAGCTCCAGGTATGTCATGCTGCGGCCAATTTCCTCAGCATACCGGAAGGCTTCCTTGGATAACAGTGCTAATTGAGCTCCTTTTAAGGAACTATTCCCAATAAACTCATATTTTTCTGCAGGAAGATCCGGCAGAAGACCGATGCGCACAGAGTCAGGAACATTTAAATAATTGCCAAATCCACCGGCGATTAATATTTTATCAATCGCTTCAATAGGCATGTCTGCCATGCTTAACATAATTCTTACCCCGGCAAAAATTGCCCCTTTGGCACGAATCAAGTTTTTAATATCACTTTCCGTAATCACAATGTCCTGATCAATACCGGACTCTGCCGCAAAAGCCAAAATAAACTCAGGGCCATCGTCCCCCCTTTTGATTCTGGGGATATCCAAATCCTGCATTTTGCCGGAGCGGTCAATAATCCCGGCTTCTCTTAGTTTCGATAAACAATCGATCAATCCGGAACCACAAATCCCTACCGGCGGGGTATCTCCAATGGTCTTATAAGCTACATGATAGGTCTCCTTGTCAATGGCTACCCGTTCAATGGCTCCGGCCATAGCCCGCATCCCATAGGCGATACCGCCTCCTTCAAAGGCCGGTCCCGCAGAACAGGCACAACACATTAACCAATCTTGGTTCCCTAATACCATTTCACCATTGGTGCCGATATCAACGAAAAGAGTCAGCTCTTCATGCTTGGCAACCTCAGCCACCAAAGTGCCCGAAACAATGTCTCCGCCCACATAGCTTGCCACCGCGGGAAAACTTAATACCATTCCTTCAGGATTGATGCTTAGTCCCAGGTCCTTAGCTTTTACAATTGGGTACTGACTTGCTGCAGGAATATATGGCTCCAAACGGATATACTTGGGGCTGATGCCCAAAAACAATTGGCTCATTGTCGTATTCCCTGCAACAACAGCCACAGGAATCTCTTCCATACTGATATCTTGTTCTTCAAAAATTTTATTTAACAAATCATTGATCGTTTCCATAACGACCTGTTGTAATTTTTCCGTGCCGTTATTTTCATCCGCATATACAATACGGGTAATCACGTCATCACCAAAATCCGCTTGCCGGTTATAGGTACCTTGTCTGGCCACAACCGCTCCGGATGATAAATCAATGAGGGTTACAGCGATGGTGGTCGTGCCCACATCAATGGCAACCCCATAGGCAGGAGCATCATCTTGTCCCGATGTCACCCGTACGATTTCCTGACCTTCTTCCAGATCGGCAATGGTAACTGTTATTTTCCAGTCGCCCGCGCGCAAAATGTCAGGCAGTGTCTTTAATACTGCGTTGGAGACGGTTAATCTCTCCGTTGCCATATGCTTCTTTAATTCTGTGATTAATCGAGCGTAATCGCTGGCATTTTCCGTCAAAGTGGGCGGGGGTAATTCCAGAGATATTTTTTTTGCTAACGCATTTAAAGGAAAATCCCCTAAAATATCTAGTTTGCCTTCTGAAACAATCCCTTCCTGTTGATCATCCAGGAAAACCTGATGCTCGTGGAGGCGAAATTCCATAGGAATTTCCACACTGAGATCACTTTCCACCATAGCATTGCAGGCCAAGATATAGCCTTGCTCCTTGAGATCCTTGGGAATATTCCCCTGTCCCCCGGATATCTTTCCCTCAGTTACTTTTACGGTACATTTTCCGCAGGTACCTTTGCCACCACAGGTACTTTTTACATGAATACCTGCCTGCCGTGCCGCTTCCAGCAGTGAGATGCCGGCATCCACTTCAACTTTAATGTCATCCGGTAAAAAAACCACAGAATATTTTTCCATCTTATACTCCTTAAGAAGTAAAATTCGCTCGTGCGAAAGGAGAAATACCGGCAGATTCTCTTGGTCCCACGATGACATTCCAGCCGGAATCTTCCTTTAATTTTGCGGCAATTACGGCGACATATCCGGGAATAACGACATTACGGTGATTGACTTTATTCTCAATACCCAATTCCTTCATTACTTCGGCTACTCTGTCTCCGCCAAACTTACCGGCAGCCCAGGCAGTCAAAACGGATGTTCCATCTGTGTCCACCGGAATAATGTAGGAAGGAATCTTGCTGGATTCGACTTCGCCTTCTACGCTGTAATAGGAAAGGGAGAAATTTGTTGTGATATATACCGGTGAATTTTCATTCACAGCACCAACTTCATAAATTTTAGATTCTACTTGAATTGGCTTTTGCGGGTCGGTATAAAGATTTTGTCTCCAGGAAAGGAGGGGCAGGATAAATTGTTTTTCTGTTGTTCTGAGCACGACCAAGCTGGCATATTTGGAAACATAAGCCTGAGCCTGCATTACTTCATCCAAAGGAGCTTCTTCACTGGTAAAGGCCATTACAGGAAAACCAAAGGTTCGGAATTTTTTCTTAATGGCCATTCTTCTCAGTTGGGTGAGATCAGCTACCACATCAACGGTGTTTCTGCTGCCGGGATCAAGTACCAATTCTTTATATCCCAGTGCCACAACCTTGTTCACCACATCTTCCAATTCGTCAAGGTTGGAGCCTTTCACAGCTAAAGGAGCCTCATATTTTTGTGCCACAGCCGTCATGGCTTCGTAATTGTCAGCAGTTGCGGCATAAATGAGAGGTTTTCTGGCGGTAACAGCTTCGACAGCCTTCTCCATAGCGGCAGCATCTTCAGACATTAAAATTAAAGCAAAATCAGCTGCATCGGCAGCTTTTTTTACCGCAGCCGCAAAAGTATCCGCGTTACCGGAAGTATTTTTTACGGCAATAAAATCTACCGTATAATGCAGACCAACCCGGTCAAATTCCAAACCCTTGATTGCTTCCAATTTTGCCGCGAAAGCAGCCTCATCTAAATTATCTTCTACTTCAAAAGCGATACCGGTAGGATGATAGAAGGTCTTATCATGACGGAACATGACGGTTTCATCACCTAATTCAACGGTTTTGCTGTCTCCCGCACCGATTTTGATTAACTTGATAGGAGGAGCAGAAGCAGATCCTAAATTTTCTTTTGCTTCTTCAGAAACATAAGGGCAAGCATCCAAGGTAGCCTTTCCTGCTGCCAAAGCCATGGCAAAGGCTAGACATGTGGGTACGCCACATTCACCACAGTTTTTCTTGGGAAGCTCTTTAAAAATTGCTAAACCAGTTAAGCCCATTCAACACAACTCCTTTCTTTTTTGAACAAAAATTGACTCGACTCAATTGACATATGCAGCCAGGGATATTTTTAAGATAAATTCAATTAAGTCCATCTATGTATGCATTTCGGGATTCTCCTTAAATGGTTTCCTTCAGAATCCAAAATATGCATGATCCGGCAAGAGGAAAAATCCTCTCGCCGGACTTAAGACCTGTATTTTTTAGAGCATGAACTCCATGGCAAGTGCCGGGTGACCTTTTTCTTCCAGGAAAGGCATGATTTCTTCTGAAGTTATACCAACTGTTTCATCGGCAATTTTATCAATAAAGTCTTCACCCAATCCCTCTTCAACACTTCGTTTTACAAAGTCTTCCCGAATAAATTCTTTTAACTCTTTGGGCATCCAGACAATTCTGGCGATCCCGCCATCCGCCGGGATGAACTTTTTACTTACCAGGTAGGTTCGTCCGATCCCCATAAATCCTGGTGTCTGCACCCCGCCGCCGCAAGAACCGGCCAAGGTGGAGAAGGTCATCCCGCTGGGTGTCATGCCTGTATGCTCACGAGTCGTAATCATAATACCATTACATTCCGGCACAATGGCCATAATGGCCTCGAAGCAGCCGCAGGAAGTCATGGGTCGATCCATCATTGTATATAGATTCACTTCTTCCAATGAGCGATTGGAATTGATGTAGACATATTCGTTACAGCTTTGATACATGCCTTTTACCTCATCAATGGCAGGACCTTTTAAAATAGGCTGATTCGGTCCTTTCGGATTGATTTCGAAGGAGGCTTTGGAATCCAGCCAGCTCACTGCACCACAGAGGCCGACACGTTCCGGCGTTACAATACAAACATGGTTCGGTGCAAAGGATTGGCACAGGAGACAGGAGTAGAAGGTATCCGTGGAATCGTCTGTCAGTTCACGCATACGGTCATCACGTTTTGTATAGATTTTCCGTGCCTCTTTATGCATTTCGGAAACCTTATCCGGTTCTGTATAAAAGGTGACTTGCACCCGGTCCACAATGGCGGGAAATTCTGCTTTAAACTTGGCAATCAACAGATCACCATAATGTTTAAACATAAACCCTTTTTCCGCTGCTTCTTTACTGATGCGCAGCCAGCAAAGGTCTCTTTGGGCTACGTGCCACAGACCTTCTCCGTAGTTAATGAAGTAGTGAATACGACGCTCCAGAACGCCTTCAAAGTCTTCCTGCATCTTGCGGCCGTAAATATCGACGACAATGCCTAAAGGAACCTTATCTCCTTCCTTAAAGCTGTCAATCTCCGGACCGACCACGGTAATTTTACCGTCTTCCACGTCTTCGGCACCCATCATACGCACCAATTCAAAGGCTTCCGTTTTGCCGCCGCCCATTTCAATATAGGTATCGGCTTTCCGAATGGTTTCTCCTTCAAATGCAGGACCATGATTAATGGGAATATCAATTTCAATATTGGTCATTTTAATGCCGCGGACTTCCATGGCAATCTTAACTATTTTGTCATAATCAGGCTCGGAAATATACCAATCCGGTATCATTTCATCTTCCGCTAAGGGCTGATCTGTAATAATGGGGAACCCAAGATAAATACAACCAAGTTCAGCGGCAGTTTTGACTTCATCTCTTTCTCCTAAATGGAGCACGAAAGCCATAACCCGCCGTCTTTGATAATCTCTTTGCTCTTCCGTTAATCCCGGTTGAATCCCCCCGAACATCAACCCTGCACGCAGAGCATAGTTGGCGGCATGAACCACTTGGGTAAAGTTACCCAGGGGATAAGCGATATAATCCAGACCTAATTTAACGTTTACTTCCATTAATTGTTCAATAATTTCATCACAAAGGAACATCATCATCCCTTTGCTTTGCAGATCATTGACGATTTTTTTGGCCAATTCCGGCGTTTTGGCCCGACCTAAAATCACAGCCTCTCCGGGAATCGTCCAGTCCACCATTTTAATTCCGTATTTTCTAACCACCGGGTCACCGATGAATCCGGTCCAAGGTTCCACAGTGGGATTCCCCTCAATATATCTTAAAGCTTCGATAATTTCAGCTGCATATACAGTTGCCTCACCGGCTAATCTGGCGTTTTCAAAGGTTAACTCTTCCTTGATTTGATCCCTTTTTTTGTTCAGGATAGCCGGTAATTCACCTAGTTTGGTGATCCCTTCACCACTTAAACAACGGATTACAGGAAGGTAATATGCAGTGTCAGGATACTGCACCAATTGCTCCGGACCATATTTTTGAATGGCCTGAGTTAAAAGAATTTCGGCATAACTGGTGGCAATCACAGCACCGTCATAAGCTTCTTTAAATAATTTCTTGGGCTCTTTGCCTTCTTGAATTGCACCTTCATAAATCTGATCAAAATTAGACATACTCTTCCTCCTTTCAATCGCAATTCATCTATTAATAATTTTCACATAATTGAGTTTCGTATTTTTCGGCAGTCTTTTTATGAATGCCCAGTTTCCATGTGCGATTATCAAGGGATGCCAGCAATTTTGCGGCAGCCACCATGGGATCGGTTTCAAAAATGAAGTATCCACCGTACACATCACTGGCAATCTGAGTAGCAATGCCAAATACCAAAGGACTTCCTTCAATGGGCGGCATGGTGCCAACATGAGTGGGATAACCCATAGCCACAGCACCGGCACCGATGGAAACAGCCTTTTCACTCATGGCTTCAGGCGCACTGGCCACAAAAGGTACCTTAGGCGTGTCAACATTCAATTGTTTTGCCATCAGCGTGCTCAAATCGTGGGCGCGGGAATTATCTACGCAGGATCCCATATGGAAGACCAAAGGCAGTCCATCTGTCAATTTATCCTGATTGGCATCCGCCAATCTCTTCAAGAAGTTCTTTAATCCTTCACCTGCATATTCTTCAATTGCTTCAGGAGCCATCATGCCTGCCTTGGCCAAAGCCTGTGCAGAACATCCGGTCGTCACTACGAAGACATTGTTTTTGGTTAATTCCCTGGCAATGGTTAAATGGTTGTTATCATGGACGGATTCCAGATTATTACAACCGCAAAGGAGAGCAACCCCGGCAAGCTCACCGGCTTCTACAGCATCAGTCAGTACCTTAATGGGCGTTTCCGGATTGATGGCAGCAAGGAGTTCCACTATTGCTTCCACGCTAAAACCGGCAATGACCTTACTCTTAATTTGAGGAATGTCACATACCATGCCTTGTCTGTTTTTATATCCTTCAATGGCCAAACGGATAACTGCTTTGGCGCTTTCCACGGCATGCTCTTCATCAAAAGCAAAATGATGGGCGCCTGGTATTTTTGAGATATCCATCGTAGTCACAATTTTCGTATGGAAGCATTCCGCTACTGCTTGTACGCTGGGCATAATACACTGTACATCTACGACCATCACGTCAACAGCACCGGTCATAATGGCCAGTTCCTGAGAGGAGAAGTTAGTGGCAATGGGAACACCGGACCGCATCAGTACTTCGTTACCGGTACAGCAGATACCGGAAAGTTGAATACCGGTTGCCCCGGCTGCTTTCGCTTCGGCTTCCATTTCCTTAGCCACATTAACCACCGTCTGACTTAAGATGGGATTGTGACCATGGACAATCACGTTGACTTTATCTTCTTTGATCACACCCAAATTCGCTTCGGTCACCACAGGTTTGGGGGTGCCAAATAAAACATCCGATAAATCGGTGGAAATATGCATACCGACATAGTCGGCTAAACCGCATTTCAAACCGCCGAAAATAATGTTAACCGGATCCGCATCCGTACCGATATGAGTCTGGTGCAGTAAAGACACCACAGACCGATCGATAGCGGTAGGGGCAATACAGCAATCGGCAAATTTCTTGTTTCTGCCGTCCGTAATAGTCGTTCTTAACCAGGTACAAGGTTCATCAGTTTGGCGGCCGAAATCCTCCAAGGCTGCTTTTGATACTTCAACAGCCAGTTCGTTCTCAGTCTTTCCTTCGGCACTGATGCCGATTCTTTCTGCAACTCTATTTAATTTTTCCACATCGGTAACCTTAAAATCAGCAAGCTTGCCTTCTGCTGCATGGAGCAGGGCATGAACGATGTGTCTGCCGTGGTCAGAGTGAGCGGAAGCGCCCCCTGCCATCATGCGCGCGATATTTCTGGCAACAATGGTATAGGCAGTAGCACCGCAGATTCCTTTACTTCCGGGTCCATCACCCGGTTTAATGCGGCAAGGGCCCTGGAAACAGATGCGGCAGCAAATTCCTTCATAACCAAAAGCGCACTGGGGCTGCTGGGCAGCAAAGCGATCATAAGAAGAGATTAAATTCTGATCTTTTGCCTTTTCCAGCATATACAAAGCAGCAGGATCCACGGAACGCATAATGTCTTTGGGATCCTTGATCCGTTCCTTTCTAGGTACGGATGGGGTCGATTGTAGAGTTGTTTCTCTAAATCTTGGCATACTTTAAACCTCCTTCATCAACATATACATTAAGTTTTGTGAAATAGCTACAAACATGAACTGTTGATACACACACTCACTTACTTTAGTTAATCTGCCTGATTAAATTGTTAAATACGAAATCCATGTCCTGTTCAAATACTTTTGCGTCTTCTTTTGGCGCCAGGCCCAAAGCTGCATCCAACATTGCTTCATTGTAACTGACAAAGCCCAAAATATCTTCTGGTATTAAATGTTTATTAAGGAATTCCTGCTCTTCCAACCGGCGAATCTTATTGCCAATATACTTGACATTTTTGATTTCTAACTCGTGGGCTAGCTTCGTCACTACCTGGGCTGTCTGCACACTGACAAGGGTAGGTTCCGTAACTACAACAATGACATCTACCCCCTGGGAAGTTCCTCTGGTAAGATGTTCAATACCCGCCCCCATATCAAGAACGACGACATCTTTATTATCAAGGAGCAGAGCGTTCATTAAAGAATTTAAAAAAGAGTTCTCCCTACAATAACAGGAAGATCCGCCCTGCTTCACTGCCCCCATTTTAAAGAACCTAATGTTTCCCAAACGAATCGCATATTCATCTAAAACATCGTCCACATTTGGGTTAAGAGAATAAAATGCCCCTCCCCCTTCGCTTTTGCCGGCGATAACCTCTCTCATATCTACAATTGGTTTAAGATTTTGGATATCCTGGCTTTCGATTCCTAAAACCGTGCCTAGACTAAGATCCGGATCCGCATCCACTGCGTATACCTGATATCCTTCTGCTGCAAATTTTTTGACAATGTAAGCAGAAATCGTTGTTTTTCCTACGCCGCCTTTTCCAGAAACAGCAATCTTCAACTGATATCGCCTCACTTCATTGAGTTCTGGTTCCGTGCTGATTCATTAAAACTCTTTAAATAACCATAATAATCAAAATTTCTGAATATTATTATAGCACAAAATTATATCAAGCAAGGAATTCAATTAATTATATTATTCAAAACTTTTACTTATAGATTGATGAATAACTAACTTATCACACTTGACACATTACGTGCTTTTATCCTTCTATATCCATTAGTTCATTTATTCACAAGATTAAGATGTTGCGAAATGTTTGATATATTGCTTTTAAAAAAATCCTTTCCGATTATGGCTTTACGGCATCCAATAATTGATTTAACTGATCCAGGTTTGATCTGATATATTGACCGCCCATTTCAGCTTGCATCTTGACATTCTCCTTCTGAGTCTCATTTAAACCGGCAAAGGAATCCTTAGATACTCTTTGGCAAACTTCAACAGCTTTTTCCAGGACTTGCTGCATGTCTTCCATTTCCCCATTATTAATATCCGGTACAATCTCCCATTTCCCATCCTTTTGCTTTAATGTCAGGATAGATAAAACCGGCTGTTCCGGATTATTTTCAAGAATGTGGACTGCTCCAACAACCCCAAACTCTCCCGTGACAGTTGAAGGAAATAGCTTGACTAACCTGGCCTCTGCAAAACCGCTTCCTTCCATATACGCCTTAAATTGTTCCTTCATATCTTCACTCCGAGCATCTTCAGAAAACAGCAGAACCATAGTGTCATATGCTTTTTGATCCAATAAGCGATAATAAGAATCTATGGTATTAGTTGGGTTGTCTTGCCGTACGACAATACCGGAGGCGGGATCTTTCCAAATCGCGTTCACGGCACCACCGGCAGGTATCCCGACAGTAACCAACACGATAATTTGCACAATAAAAATTCCAACAATCAATTTTTTCACTGAACTTTAACCTCCTTAATTAAAATTAATCCGAAAATGAAAAAAACAAAGAAAACCTAGAATGTCCCTTTGAAATATTCACCTCCCGCAGAACCATTCATCTTATTTTCTATTATTTATAAATTGTTGTCAACTGTAAATTCTTTATTGACTTCTTCTCTGGTTTTAGATATAATAAATTCTGCTGCGGGACGTAGCGCAGCTTGGTAGCGTACCTGATTTGGGATCAGGTGGTCGCAGGTTCAAATCCTGTCGTCCCGACCATGTCAATGGGGTGTAGCCAAACGGCAAGGCAGCGGTCTCTGGATCCGCCATGTGTTGGTTCGAATCCAGCCACCCCAGCCAAAAAGAACAAGAGATCAGATAACAATATCTGATCTCTTGTTTTATCTTTACATGTTTAACCGGACATGTTTAACCGGCAATTCAATTCCCATTGCACGAAAAATAAAGGCACAAAAAATAAATCTTTAAGGTTTATGCAATTTCCTTGATTTTTTATTTTCTCTATGTTATATTATTTCTTGTGATGCGGCAGTGGCGGAATTGGCAGACGCGCTAGATTCAGGTTCTAGTGGTGAACAGCCGTGGGGGTTCAAGTCCCTTCTGCCGCACCAAACATACATAACATAAACAAGGGTTTACCGGATAAAACGTATGTTTTCTCGGTAAACCCTTTTTAATTGAAATCAAACATATGCCTGATTTTTGACCCCAAATTTATCTTAAGTTATTACAAGGAGTTTAAGCCTGTTATTATGACTTTCACTAATAGAAATGTTGTAGTATAATTGCCTTAGTATTTCTTAGTTTAAGTCAAAGGTTGGTGGAATTAGGAATGGGCGACTATTTAATAGGATTAACGATTGCTGTAATTATATTAATGATTAATAAATTCATAAAAGAAAAGCTAAAAAAAGAAGTAAATCGGTTAGTGTATTTTGAAAAAGATGATTTATCATAACCTTAAAAATAATGGCTTGGGTTTATACCCAAGCCAAGTAAGATAAAATATAAATAGCCCTTTTAATACATACCCGTAATTTATCCGATAACTAACTGCCACTAATACCCCCGCTTCTTGACGCAAGTTCATAACTTGCTAAGTGGTTATCTTAGCAAGTTTTAGAACTGCTGCGGTGGGATAAGTGGCATTAAGTTCCTGGATAACGATTTCTAAGCATCGGATGAAGTAAAAACTCCACCTGATGCCAAGAACTCTGTTTATGCAATTGTGTATTAGAAGGGTTTTTTTAACTTTCAGATGCAGCTTTTTTGGCAACTTCCCTGCGTAAGTATACCATATACCCAAATACCATGAGAGAGATAACAGCCAGTGCTGCCCACTTTTGAAGGGGGATTGACAGAGATGTATATATCCCAATATACCCAAATAAAATGAATATCGCTCCTGAAAATAATTTGACAGATCTTTCTGGGATCTTCTTACCCATGACTACACCTATAACAATCCCTATTATGTTTGATACCATCATCCCAGCGGTAGATGCCAATAAAACCGTGAAAATATTTTGATATTTAGCAGCCAGTGCAATTGTAGCTAATTGAGTCTTGTCCCCCATTTCGGCAATAAAAAACGCGATAAATACAGTCAAAAACGGATTAAAATAATCTTTTTTATCTTCCCCTTCAAGAGTATCCCCCCTAAAAGTCCATAGACCAAAAAAGACAAATGATATGGCGGCAAGTAATTGTATTGTAGACATAGGAATCAATCTAGTTAGGTAACCCCCAAGTATAACAGCAAATAAATGATTAAATACCGTTGCCCCAAATACAGCTGCTAAAACAGTTCTGGCCTTGAATCTAGTGGCAAATGCCATCCCTAATAGTTGGGTTTTATCCCCCATCTCACCTAGAACCACAACTAAAAAAGATGTGATTAACGCATCAAAATCAGTAATCATGATAAATCAACTCCTTTGTTACAATTAAATAATTTATAAATAATTTATTTTGAAACAATTAAATACATTGCACCCCCCAGTAAAAAATCAAAGACCTTTAGGCACATTAAAATGTGCCTAAAGGTCTCGTTAAGCAGAATAAACATACTGCCGTTTTTTGCCAGGTCCAAATGACCAGTATGTTGACAAAAAACTCACAACTACTCCCCTTTAGGAGAATATAAGATTATAGCTTACTATAGATATATTACATGGTCCTATTATTAAAGTCAATCTTTTTCGTATAAAAGCATGTTTTTCCGGTAAACCCTTTAAAATTAAATAATTTGATCACTCAAATTATTCTTTCATAGTTTTTGCCTTTTCTTTCAGTTCTTTTGTTTTATCTTCTATTTGTTCTTTTACCGCTTCTGCTTTTTTGCCCGCTTTTTCAAGAACATCCTCTGATTTATCTTTTAGGGTTTCTGCTTTTTCCTTAACCTCTTCTAAAGCGTCTTCAGCTTTATCTTTTAAGGTTCCTGCTTTTTCCTTAGCTTCTTCAAAGGCGTCCTCAGCTTTGTCTTTTAAAATTTCTGCTTTCCCTTTGGCTTCACCGAATGCCTTCCCTATTTTATCCTTTAATTCACTCATAGCAAACCCTCCTATTCTTGTTTATTGATTTTACATTACCCAAAAAGCATCCCTTTGTCAAGAAATTTCTACCAGCCTATAACCAATCTATTATCTGTCAAAGTTAGTAACGACGGCAAGCTGGTTAATAATTTCCGTATTATCATCACTAGTATCAGCTTCAAACCAGATCTGGTCACCCGTACTGATGGAGCGAACGCCGGAGATATAAAAAGGATCATCTCCGTCCCAGTAAAAATCCGTATAGTCATACATGATAGAGTCTTTATCGGTGTTAATCCAGGCGGTGGTACCGTCTGCCTTCCTGTATTCGATGGCATTGTCTATTTTATTCACAGAGACTACCTCATAGCAGGTAAAATCTTCATCCGGATCAAATGCGATGGTCTTTCCAATGAACTTGTTGCTGCGAATAGAATAGTCGTAAATGGCAAACTCAGCAGGAACAGTGCCTTTTATTTCATAATTTTGGGCTATGCCTTTCACGTCGATTTGAACCCAGGGAACACCACTTTTCTTGTAGTTATCGACCACCAGGACATAATCAACAGCGCCAACGGGAGGGATATCATCATTCACATAAATGTACTTTACGGTGGTGCCTTTAAATTCCACGTAAGCTGAAGCAGCTGCACCAAGATCTTTCGCCCATTCAATCAAGTCACCGGCTTTGATTAATTCCGCCTTGTCATCGATGAATTCACCGGAATTAAATATCACGGTATCATCCTTAACGTTGAGCCAATTGCCGTCAACCTTGATTCTCTTGTTATCAATGTCGCCGTCTTGCAAGGAGACAATGTATTTTTCATTGTTTTCGTCAATGTAATCACCCAAATTTGTGCTCTTGCCTGTGGTACTGGGAGAAACGATGATGTGGCCATCCAATTGAGCCAGAATGGTCAGATTGTTGATTTCATTATCTTCGTTAACATTAAATTTAATAAAATCATTAATGTTCACATCATTCTCATTGGAGCCTTCTTCTTGCGGGTAAATCAAATTTACCTTTGCCGTGTCAATTTTATATATGGCTTCAGTGCCCTCGGAGTTCAATACTTTGATCTCTGTGATGACGCGGCTGTCAGGGTTCAGATTGCAGATCTCTGTGATTACACCATAAATGGTGCCAGGTATTTCCTCCGGATCATCTTCGTCAGGAAGAAGATACTCAGTGCCGGGAATTTCGGAAATATTATTCATCTTGATCAATAGATTGACCCCATTACTGAGTTTTCGATTGTTATTATTGTTATTAAGGAAGATGACATAATCACCCCGTTTTATTTCTTGCAGGTCATCGGAAAATCGAGGATTCCCACCACCGGCAAACCAATCACTGTAATCATAAATTACGGTCCGATTATCTGCGTAATACCAGCGGTTGTTTATTTCAAATGCATTTGCCTCCGCGTCTGTATCCGTTACAAGGGCGTAGTGATTATCTGCTATAGAACCGCAGGATCCTTCCTCCCTGTATAAATCAGCACCTTCAGCAAATACATCCGGCTCAAATAATACATGGTTGACATTTAGGATGTTGTTCAAAATCGAATACCCAACAAGAGAGTTTTCTGCCCAATCCCCAGGATTCTTTAACTCATATGATTTTATGGTACCATTGGCATTAAGATCAATCCAATAATCATCGTTATTCATATATTTACCCAAAACCAGACCTTGCTGTGTTTCTAAAGCTATTTCTTCATAAATATACACATATTCAACGTATAAGCCTTTATCATTTAATTGTACATAGGCCCAAGGGGCTCGGTCTAAATCCTCAGCCCAGCGCAGGAAATCACCCTTTTCCTGAACTATTGCTTCCGGATTGTCACTATCTGTACCTTTGCTGTAATATCCGTTGAAGATGATCGTTTCATCGGTGAAAGTGCGCCAGAAGCCATCGACCTTGATTCTGCTATTATTCTTGTTGCCATCCTCGATTTGACATATGAATTTCATACTGTCTTCATCTATGTAATCACTCAGATCAGCGTCGATGACATTTGGGGCTGCTATTGCTTCATCGCAGATAGTGGCTAAAATTTTCAATCCGTCAATTTCATTCCGGTCATTAACAGAAAACTTAATAAAATCATCCACTTTAAGATCTGCTCTCCCGCCCGGGAGTGATTGATATAAGAGCTTCACCCTGTCTGTATCAAGCGAAAATATTGCCTCTTCTCCGCTTTCTGATAAAACCTTAATCTGCTCAATTTCATCGGATATGATATTCTTTTTAACAACTTCCGTCACAACACCGTAATCCTCATGCAATTCCCCATTCGGAGGGGTGTCTTCCGGAATCTTGCCGATAACCACATTGACTGCATGCACCACATCAAATATATTGATTACTCCGTCATCGTTGGCATCAGCAGCTAATTTTTGGGCGGCTGTTGGCAGAACTTTCTCTTGGACAAAATTGATGATGGTGACGACGTCAAAAATATTGACTGCCCCGTCTCCGTTCACATCACATTTTTTTATATGATTTTGTGCCAAAATGCCGTTATCAGTATTGCCGAGAATATTCTGACTCATCGCATCTTTTAAAGCACCTGCGTTCAAAAGAATATTGATGTCGGTTCCGGCAGGAATATGATTAACAAGCTGTGGTTCTGAGTTTTCTTTAGCCAGAACACTTCCGGAAAAAGAAAGAGTCAAAGCTAAAACCAGCAGGAAAAAAAGAAATATATCTCTCTCTTTTCCACACAACAATTTTTCCAATTTAATACTCCCCCTCAAATTATTTTATTTCTTTATTATTTTATCAATAACTACTAATAAATGACAGCCTTTTCTTACCAGATCTTTACATTTACGCAAACATTTAAGAAAGATTCACTCTTTCCCCCAAGAAAACCCGAATCTGCTTTTTAAAGAAAATGAAGTCCACTACAACGAATAAAACCCGGTTTTCCCGGGTTTTATTCGTTCTTTCTTTCTCTCTTTCTCTCTTTCTTATGAATGATATGCTTTATCAGCACTTTCTAACATTTGATAGGTTGCAACATACGTTTCGCAGCCATCACTGGGGACAGCATAATTGCTTGTGATTTTACGCAGCTCGTTAAATTCTGCTGATAAATCAACTTGATCAGAACCGCCTTTTTGCACCTTAGTATTCATTTTTGCAAAAATATCACGAACCTGAGCCAATTCCGGATGATTGTTACCATGGACCTTTGCCAATACGGGGGTGTATGTTGCTAATGTCGGAAAGTGTTCTTTTATTACTTTAGAAAATGTTAAGTTAGACATTCAAATTGCTCCTTTCCTGATCTTTCCTTTTATTATTCATGTCATTTATATATATTATAGCTGTTTTTCTCAGAAAATAACTTGACATAGATCAAAATAAATCAATTTTTTAAAAAACTTGATTTATTTGCTTAAACCAAACCTTCTCTTGCAGTTGACCAAGCAGAATTTCCTTGGTATAATTAGCTATAAGTTTGTATAATTAAATAGTTATATGCAACTTATGCCGATACGGCGGTACTGTACAGTAAAAGCAATATTCAGGGAGGTAGAAAAATGGGAATTGTATTATTTGCGGGAATGATAATATTGATCGGACTTATTTTGGCTCTAATGCCTCGGAAGGCCAGTGCACATTGTGACACAATGGACGGTCCGGCAGTAAAGGATGGAAAGGTCGCATTAGAAACCGGAAACATCAACTACGCTTATAAGTGGATTTTTGAGGAATACGAAGAAGAACTGAAGGGGATCTTCGACTTAAGCCGCAAGGTTCGCACCTTGAGCACCGAAGCTCAGGAAGTCGCAGACCGCTGGTTTTTGGAGAACTTTGTCAGAATCCACCGCGCAGGAGAAGGCGCCTCTTATGATGGCCTGAAGCCTTCCGGAACCGTTTTAGACCCTAAAGTGGTTGCTGCAGATGAAAGTATCGAAAAAGGCAATATGTCTTCTTTGAAGGGATTGGTAACTGAGGAAGAGTACCATGCCCTGGAAGAAAAATTTAACAAAGCGATTGCACTCAAAAGCTTTGATATCAATGATGTAAAAGCTGCCAGAGCATATGTTGAAGCTTATGTTACATTCTTTAAGATGGCAGAAGGGGAAGAACACAGCCACCATCATGGTCATGCCCATGGTCATTAATACACAATCTCTTACATAAGTCATAAAAGGTAAGCAGAAAAATTAAGATACCTTCTTCATTGGAACGAAGAAGGTATCTTGCTATGGAAAGCAAAGGTAGGTATTATGACAGATTTCTTACTTCGAATTTTTGTAAAGAACAGTGAAGAAACGAATAATCCTGATGTGCGAGGTCAAATCGGAACCTTGGCAAGTTGGACCGGAATTATCCTTAATATCTTATTGGTTGCAGGCAAAGGTACCGCCGGGATTATTTCAGGGAGTTTATCCGTAATTGCAGACGGATTTAATAATTTGATGGACGCGGCAGGTTCTGTGGTGAATATTGAATTTTTAGACTATTACACAACTATTTATCTTTTTTGGCAGAAGACTCCCATCCATATTTACCCTTCATTTCAACAAAGGTAACCCGTAGTAAGGTTTCATCATGCATAGTACCATCACTATCTTTAGTAATCAATTTTAATTCCTGATTTCCTTGGGGTCCTACGGGAATAATCATTCTCCCTCCTGGCTTTAGTTGATTTACCAGCTCATCGGGTATTTTTTCCGCGGCCGCTGTGACCATTATTCTGTCGTAGGGTGCATGCTCCTTCCAGCCTTCACTGCCATCGCCGATGGCAAAGAAAATGTTGGAATAGCCTAATTTACCCAGTCTCTCCATTGCCTTTTCCGATAGTTCTTTAATTCTTTCCATGGTAAAAACTGTCTGGGAGAATTCAGCCAGCAGAGCAGTTTGATAGCCGGATCCGGTGCCAATCTCCAATACCTTGCAGGTCTTATCCGGGTTCAGCTCCTCAGTCATTTTTAAGACTAAACTAGGCTGGGATATGGTTTGTTCATGTCCAATGGGTAGGGCTTGATCCATATGAGCATATTTTTTATTTTCATTATCGATGAAGTAAGATCGGTCCAGTGTACCGTAAAAAGCCAGTAGATCATGGTAATTCATATTTTGCCCCTCCTTTTACAATCACCGGTTTAATCTCTTGTTTAATCCCTTGTTTTAAATATTAACCTTGGCTAGGCTTTAACAAAGCCTTATGGTAAGTTTTCTTCCCTTTACGTATTCTGATACCTTTCTCCAATTCAACTGAGGTAATATTATCGTCAATGGATTCAACCTTAGCATCATCAATAAAAACTCCCCCCTGCTGAATCAGACGCCTCGCTTCACTCTTAGAGGCTACTAAACCACAGGTCAACAACAAATCCACCACATTGATCACACCGTCATTCAAGTTCTCAGTTGTAATTTCAGTAGTAGGCATATGAGAATCATCCGAACCACCTGAAAAGAGAGCGTGTGAAGCAGTCTTTGCCTGTTGGGCTTCTTCTTCTCCGTGAATCAGCTTAGTCAGCTCAAATGCTAAAATTTCTTTAGCTTCGTTTAGCTGACTGCCCTCCCATTTGTCCATAGCATCAATCTGTTCAAGGGGTAAAAATGTCAGCATCCGAATGCACTTAAGGACATCAGCATCATTAACATTGCGCCAGTACTGATAGAACTCAAAAGGAGAAGTTTTGTCAGGGTCAAGCCAAACAGCGCCCTTTGCCGTTTTGCCCATCTTATTACCTTCAGAATTCATTAATAAGGTAATTGTCATCGCATATGCATCTTGGCCTAATTTACGACGAATTAATTCCGTACCGCCTAACATATTAGACCACTGGTCATCGCCGCCAAACTGCATATTGCACCCGTAATTCTGGAACAGATAATAAAAATCATAGGACTGCATAATCATATAATTTAATTCCAGGAAGGACAGGCCCTTTTCCATGCGCTGCTTATAGCATTCGGCACGCAGCATATTATTTACAGAAAAATGTGCCCCAACTTCACGCAGTACTTCAAGATAATTCAGCTTTAAGAGCCAGTCAGCATTATTAACCATGATCGCCTTATCTTCACCGAATTCAATGAATCTTTCCATCTGTTTCTTGAAACATTCACAATTATGCTGAATTGTTTCAGGTGTCATCATCGAACGCAAGTCCGTTCGCCCGGAAGGGTCACCAATATAGCCGGTTCCGCCACCTAAAAGGACGATCGGTTTGTTTCCTGCCATCTGTAAACGCTTCATGAGACATAAGGCCATAAAATGACCAACATGTAAAGAATCCGCAGTTGGGTCAAATCCAATATAAAATGTTGCTTTACCGTTATTAACCAGTTCTTTAATCTCTTCTTCATTGGTGACTTGGGCAATCAAACCACGGGCTTGCAATTCTTCATAAACTTTCATTCTAACGACTCCTCTGCAAATATTAAAAATAAAACGCCCCCTGCTCCACATGGAACAGAGGGCAGAAATTGCGGTACCACCTCTGACTCGAAAATTCCTCACAGAATTTCCCTTAATAAGTGCACATACACTCATACGCTTTATCGGGCGTACCCGTCAAACCCTACTATCAGTTCAGGCAGCGGCTCCGGGATGTAATTGGAATCAGTTTTTCTACAGCCTCCCACCAACCGGCTGTTCTCTGAAAAACAAAATACTGACCTACTTTTTCCCTTCATAGCTTTTTAATTATTATCATTAATCATATTACAATTCTAATTGATAAAGCAGTAAAAGTAAAGTCATTAATGAAAATCACTGTTTGGGTGTCTCGGGATCAGTTTTCTTGACACGGGAGAAATAAGGATGAAGCTCAGGCGGCGTTATCCCTTCTAACTTACAATCCTCACAGACCTTTAAGCCATTGTCTTCATAAATATCATCATGAGAAACTTCAGCTCCGCATTTTTCACATTTTTCCATTCAGCATCCTCCTTAAGAGGGACAAGGTGCCTGTCCCCTTGTCCCGCTACTAATTAATTGGGGGGTTCCAAATCCACCATTTGTCTGCGGCAACCACGCCCGCAGCCTACCCGGTCACAGAGACGATATTCGCCGCCTTCAATCAACAATACCTTGCCGTTAACTAATGATTCAGCCAGCTTTTTTCTTGCTTCAAAATAAATGCCTTGAACAGTGGTACGAGCGACATTCATTTTTTTGGCACATTCTTCTTGAGTAAAACCCTCCAAATCGATCAGTCTAATTGTTTCGTATTCGTCAACTGTCATATGCACATGATTATTCGCATCCGCAGGTAAATCAAGCGGTCCGAATTTACTACACTCGGGCAGAGAACAAACTTTTCTCCATTTTATCGGTCTTGCCATAAATCTCTCCTCTTTATTTTATCAAATTAGAAATATCCGAAGTGTCCTTTACGGTATACCGTTTGAGGGACAAGGGTTGGACAAGATATTTATGACCCTGGTTTATGATTTATGATATTAACAGTTTTATTATATCGCATTTGGGGTATATGTCTATAATGTTTTTGATTTTAATACCGGATATAAGGGACAGAATGCGCAAGATTAGGATATGAACTGGGATATTGACATATGATATAAATCCCATTATACTTTATGTAGTTTATGGCATATGCCAATTATAATTTTAATAACATCAATAGAAAGCGAGGGCATGTAACATGAAAATTGCGGTGACATATGAAAATGGAGAGGTGTTTCAACACTTCGGACACACCGAAAGGTTTAAAATCTATGATATTGAAAACGAAAAAATTACGGTAACCACGATTGTCAACACAAATGGCAGCGGTCACGGCGCACTTGCCGACATTCTTAAAAAGATAGGTGTTGATACACTTATTTGCGGCGGTATCGGCGGAGGGGCAAAGAGGGCACTGGCTGAAGCGGGTATTAAGCTCTATGGTGGTGTCTCCGGCGATGCCGATAAGGCAGTAGATCAATTACTTTCGGGAGAATTGAAATTTGATTCAGATGCGACTTGCGACCATCACGGGGAACATCATGGGCACACCTGCGGCGAACAAAGATGTGGAGAGCATCATTAATCTGCAAAAATCTGCTAAAGAATGAATGAAGGGGAGTGCAATCTCCCCTTCATTCTTATTTTTCACTGAGATATAAAGCATAGGGATTCATCCAGTAATTAATGATGTCATTCGACGGATCAACATTGATATCGATATTGTTGATTACCAGCAACATTTTCAGCTCAGGAGTTTCTAATTTCAAACTCATGTCATCGAAGGAGGGTACGTATTTTGCCGATTTTCCCGGTGGGTATTTTTTCGTAAGTCGGTCTAAATAATCATTCAAGTCCTGTTCAATTATCACCCGTTCATCAAGCAGGATTTTTAATGTGGGTATATTATCTTTCTCGTTAATAATCCAATATATTTGATAGGTTCCCTTATCACCTTTCAAAGTGGTATATCCCTCATCATTACCAGACCTGACATAGTATTCTCTTAGCAAGACAGACCATCGATAATCACTTATATCCACAGCCTCGGCGGGCAAGGTTAAGGAAAGGCCCAGGTATCCGCCCGGAACATCAACACCATCCGGTTCCGGCCAAGTCTGTTCAAAACCCATTTTTGCCTTAAAAATATCACTTCTACCCAGACTCTTGTCTAACCATGCAGGTAATTTGGCATCTTCGGAATAAGCCAAAAATAGGACGGCATCAGTAATTGACTCCCGTACTTTTTTGTCCGGCTCAGAAACAGCAGGCACTATTTCACCATTTTGCAGCATCGCCTGTTCAGTTAATAGATTTTCCAGGCGGTTAACCTGAGCTGTTACCGGTAAAGCATGAGCTCCGATGATCGGTAATACCCAAATTACTGCCAGAATACAGGTTAATGAAAAAATTACCGGATAAGCTTTGTCTTTGATCAGAATTAATAAAACAGCAGCTGCTGCAGTCAAAATCCATAACAGGATAAAGGAATATTCTGTTATCTTTAGGCCTGATTTTTCCAGCTGGGTGAATAATGCCCAGGCTTCAAAGGCCAGGATAATTAGCGCTGCAATGGGGTAAAACCTTCGGTAAAATTTTGCAAGCCCTGTTTCATGATGTGCCGTCATCATATGGAGCCAGATACCAACAATCGCAAATGAGGATGCGATGCCGGAAAGACGCACAAAGGAGGATCCCATGCCGCCCCATAGTGTTTTACCCGCCCAGATCAGAAGTACAGCGGTTAAAGCCAGAAAGATGGGGATCATGATCGATCCAAACAGAACCTCAACGAAACGGGGCTGTTTTTGGGCAATTTCCCGATGAGGATCAATCCTATCCATACGGAAATCCGGGAAATAACCGATGAAAATGGTAAATGCTAAAAATCCGGTCACTGTCCCAATATACATATAGACTTTGCTGCTCATTTGATGATAAAGCAAAGCCTGTACTGCCCCCGCCACCCCGGAAACACCGGCCATGATCACACTACCGTATATTAAAGCAATGAAAAAAGCTTTGTGCGTCATAAAGAAGGAACGGGAAAGGTCGGATTGTTCTTTGGGGAAACCGGCCAGCATGATAAAAGCCAGAAAACTGACCAGAATGGCCGCTGTAACACGAGCAACAGCAAGCATTGAAAGAACACTAAAGCGGGATATATTCGGATCGGGTGCAGCTTTGCCAAAAAAATAAAGCAAAAGAAAAGCCACCCCGGTTCCTGCAATACCAAGAAGATTGCTAAGATAAAAAGCTTTTTTATCTTTAAATCGGCTCCAGGAAGCGGTGATAACTGCTAAACTGAAAATGGCTCCGAAGGCAAAAGACCAATGCAAGCAATTAAATAAGAAATTATAAGGTTCCTGTTGAGGCCAATCCAGTTCAATTCTGATAACCGTTACGATTGCAAAGGCCAGGGCATTCAGGATCGCAGCCGGAAAAACCTCAAATGCATGTGCGGCACCTTTTAAAGCAAGTGAAATTGATCGCGTAAAAGTAGTCATAATTTTCACCTCTTTTAATTTCATTATAATAGGAACGCTCCATTTGTAAAGAAATATTTAGGGTGCCATGCTTTCTGATCCATTTTCTTTAAATATTGAAGTACGAAATATATTTAACTGCATTACAACTGGTTAAAAATCAGGAAGCAAGAGAATCGTCCCCTTGCTTCCATCCTGGCATCTTATTTTACTTTAGATTTAATAACATCGTAACCTAGTTTAGTAATTGCACCTTCTATATCTTCGATTGAGATCTTATCTTCATCAAAATCCAGTTTTACTTTGCTTGAGTTAAATGATACTTTTGCAGAATCTTTATCGATACCATCTAAACCTTTAAGTGCACCTTCAATTTTTTGCATACATGCCGGACATGTTAAAGTTTCTAATTGGATTGCTGCTGACTTCATACTATAATCCCCTCTCATTAATTATTTTTGGTTGAGTTTTCTTAGACTTTTTCTTATTACTCTTATTTCTTGTAGCTTAATTATAATCTATTTCACTAAATAATGCTCTGATTTAGTCAAGTTTTTACTTTTTTGATCTTATCTCAGTTTATAACGTAATAATCTCATCCCGTTTAGAATAACTGCTAAGATACTGCCTTCGTGCACCAACATTCCTATTGACATATTCATCCATTCACTGAATAATAAACTGGCCAGCAATACTAATACAACGCCTACCGCAATAAAAATGTTTTGCTTCATATTTCTGGCCGTAGCTTTTGTTAAGCCCAGAGCGTGGGGTAAACGACTAAAATCTGAATTCATTAAAACAACATCTGATGTTTCAATAGCAACGTCGGTACCACTTCCCATGGCGATACCGATATTTGCCAATGCTAGTGAAGGACTGTCATTAACACCATCGCCGATGAAAGCAACTTTCTGACCTTTTTCTTCAATCAACTTCCTGACGTACGCTGCTTTATCTTCAGGTAACATATTGCCATGAGCCTCGGTTAAGCCCAACTCACGACTAACCACGTCAACAGTTCCCTGGTTGTCGCCTGATAGCATTACCAGGTTCTTTACTCCTAATTTCTTTAGCTTCTGAAGATCTTCTTTAACGCCCGGACGTATCCGGTCACGTACCCCCATCAACACTTTCAGCTCTCCATCTACAGCGGTTAATACCAGTGAGTTTCCGTTTTTTTCGAAACGTTCAACATCGGATCTCGTTTTTTCATTAATTTCAATATCTTCTCTTTCCATTAGGGCAAGATTACCTACCGCAACTTTGTGCCCATTGACACTTGCGACAATTCCGCCGCCTTTGACAACCTCCGTATTTTCAACCGGTGAGAATGTGGTTGCACCAATTTCCTCTAATACTGCTTTTGCTAAGGGGTGATCTGATTCACGTTCCACGCTGGCAAGATATCCTAATGCTTCATCAATATTATCGCCATAATATTCTTTTTCTGCAACCGAAGGATTTCCTACAGTTAGGGTACCCGTTTTATCGAATATCATGGTATCCAATCTGCTGAAATCACTGATTACTTCACTGCCTTTTAGTAATATTCCATGACGGGCCCCATTTCCGATACCGGCAACGTTTGATACCGGTACCCCGATAACTAAAGCACCTGGACAACCCAGCACCAGAATAGTAATTGCCAGCTCAATATCCCGGGTGAATAACCATACGATGAAAGCCAGCACCAGAACTGCCGGTGTATAATATTTCGCGAAACGGTCTATGAAACGCTCTGCTTCTGATTTTGAGTCTTGTGCTTCCTCGACCAGTTCAATGATTTTACCAAATGTTGTGTCTTCACCTACACGGTCTGCAACAATTTGGATCGTTCCATTATCTAAGATGGTACCGGCAAATACATTGGAACCTTTATCCTTGCCCACGGGGAGAGATTCTCCTGTAATACTTGCTTCATTAATACTGCCTTCACCGGTCAAAACTGTACCGTCAACAGGAACCTTGGCCCCGGTTTTGACAAGTAAAACATCACCTTCGTCAACATCATCCACTTCAACTTCTACGAACTCTCCATTTTCCATTTGTTTTAGTGCACTTTCCGGTGCCATATCAGTTAATTCTTTTATGGCTGAACGGGTTTTATTTAAGGTGCGTTGCTCTAAAAAAGCGCCGAATAAGAATAGAAATGTAACAATTGCCGACTCTTCATAGCTCTGAATTAATAACGCCCCAATAACAGCGATTGTAACTAAAACATCAATACTAACTACTTTTACGCGTAAAGCCTGATAAGCTTGGATGGCAATAGGTGCTGCACCCAGTATGGAGGCAATTACCAATGACCAAACAAAGATATCCATATTGCCTACTGTCCATAAGTTAATAAATGCGGTGGCAATTAAAACACCACTGATTAATGTGATTAGGTTTTTATTCTTTAAAATATAGCGCTGCATGTCTCCTCCTCCTCTCCTTCTTTCATTTATTTTTTTGTTTTTACTGAACGAGTTCACTTATCTTGTATGTACATTTTAGCACGACTTTCATGAAAAACATTTGACCTGCGTCAATAAGTTGAAATTAATTTACATAACTATTCAATTAACTGCACAGAGAGGCTTCTTGCATTTGTTTTTGTTTGTATTATATGGGAAAAAAGAATATAATAAGTTTAATCATATCATATCATTACAAAAAGAATTATAATCATCAAAAAAAGCAAAACAGTTGATTTTTTTAAAAAGAGGCAATCAAAATAAGATGTACGCCGAAGAATTGATCTAAGCGCAAAGGAGCATAAGATGAACATGAAGAAAATAATTGGGGATAAAAGATTGGTCGTGCTTGCGGCCCTGGTTTTCGCCATGATTTCCGCTTGGGGGCGAGGCAATGAACTGGCCTTTTTAGGGATCGGCTTTTATATGATTTGCTTCGTCCTGGTATTCAAAAATCATCAAAGAGCATCGCTCTTTTTGTGGTTTGCCCTGGGGGTACACGTGATCCTGACCGGTTATTCCCTTTGGACCTGGCAGCGCTTCGGTATCGTCCCCTGTCATTATTGTTTACTGGCCGCCGGTTTTGTCTTCCTGGCCTCCATGTTTTGGTGGAAAAGGTCTGCTGCTCTGCTGCCTCTCCTGCTGATGCTTATGGTCTGGTATAACTGGGACGGATTATTTTATCCGCCGCTGCCCACCGTTCTCCAGGAAACCACCGAAGGGGGAGAAAATCAGGATGACCAAAAATTGGTATCAGATCTGAATAAATCTGAACAAGAGCAAAAGACAGAGGCAACACCGGCACCGGGGGCTCAGGCAAAAGAGAATTCGAAAAAGGCTTCAGCAAAGATTGCAGAATCTGAAAAAATCGAGCAAGGGACCGAAGGTTCATCTGCGGATCTAACAAGGCAACCTGCTCCGAAAAAAGCGCCGGAAAAACAAACCGCTCACCAACCTTCTGCAATGCCTTCTCAAGGAAGCGCAGCATCAAGCCCCAATAAAGTTGATGAAGTTGATAAGGCTGATAAACCGGCTGCCCCGGATACTTCCGCCCAGATCGGGGCTGCAGCCCCGCCTGCAGCAAATGAGAGTATAGACGACTTGACCGCCGAGTTTGAAGAACTGCCTGCGGAAGTGCCCAAAACTGCCTCGGGCTGAGGTAAATGTGAAAATTGATTCCCGTGGGGATCATCAGATAAACAGAGATCTTGGTATTAGTGGCAGTTAGTTATCGGATAAATTTTAATAAGCTGGTATTATCACCTGAGGGAATGGAAGTAAGTAAGCAGAAATGTAAACAGAACTGCATCCCTTAATAAGATAGTTTCAGTAGTTTCCGTACACCATTCTGTCTCCGGTCTACTGTCTACTGTCTAGCTTAAAGTGATGCAGTTCTATATAAAGTGCTCTCTTAATCTTTGCTGCTAGTATTTGCTACTAATCTTTACTGCTTTTAATGCTTACTCTTCTATTTCATTAACTCCTGACTTCTCCGCTCAATGAAAGCGCAAAGCTCTTTGTCCAATGCCTCATCCAAATGGGGAACTTCATATTCGGCTAAGATTTTCTGCCATCTTTCTTTGGCACGGGTATTGGTATCCTTACGGCCGTCAGCATCCCAAGCTTCATAACCCATACGGTCACTCAGATCGGGCATTCTTAGCTCCTGGCGATGTTTTTCCAGGGTGCTGGCCTGGTAGAGGAAGTGTCCCCCTGGGCCGACTTCTTTGATATCATTTAAAGCAAACATTTCATCGCTAAAGTCATAGCCTTTCCTGTATTTTAGAACCATACCGGCAATTTCATCATCCATGACGAATTTCTCAAAGGAGAAAGCAGTGTAATAATGCATGATACCGGCGGCATGAAGCACATAGTTAATACCGGAGATGGCGGCGGACATCAAAACCATCATGGCTTCGTAACCGGCTTGGGCATCTACAGTTTTGCTGTCATTCAGTCCTCCGCCCCCACGGCTGGGTACACCATAGAATCGAGCCATTTGGGCACTCGCGGCGGTATAAAGAGCTGTTTCCGCGTTGCCGATGGAAAGGCTCACTGTTCTCATATCAGCAGGGCCGGAAGTGGAACCGTAAATGACAGGGGCTCCCGGATTGATACATTGGGTTAAAACGATCCCGGCCAAAACCTCTGCATTTTGCAGGGTTATGGTACCGGCCATAGTGGCAGGCCCGGTGGAACCGGACATGACCAATGAAGAAATCAAATTGACCTGACCGGCGGCGGCATAAGTCATCATTGCGGCCAGCATGCGATCGTCATATTTTAAAGGGGTGATGGAATTGATTAAGGTAATCAGCGCCGGATTCTTTTTGAGAATATCACGACCGCCAAAAAGCATAGATGCCATTTCAATGGAGTCTTGGGCGCCCATTTCCCCATAAGCGCTGCCCATAAAATTCTTATCGGCATTTTTGATATGGCTGTAGATCATTTTTAAGTGCTTGATTTCATCCGGGACGTCGTTGGGTTCACACACATTGCCTCCGGTGGCTTGGATGTTGGTGCTGGCTCCTGCTAGTTTAACAATGTTATCGTAGTCATTCATGTTAGAATAACGTCTGTTGCCATTGGCTTCATAAATATAAGGGGGTCCATAAGAAGGGGTGAAAATAATATCCCTATGGTTGCATTGGACGTTTTTTTCCGGATTTCTCGCATGAAGGGTAAAGGAGGCCGGTGCTTTTTGCACCATTTCCTCAACGAATGATCTTTGGAAATATACCCGATGTCCTTCTATCCTTTGACCCCACTCCTTAAAGATGGCAATGGCCGGATCATAGGTGAATTCTACCCCTACTGTTTCTAAAATTTCCATGGTTTTTTCGTGGATTTGAGAAACTTCTTCCTTTGTTAAAACATCGAATTTAGGTATCATGATAAATCTCCTTTCAAATAATTATTTTATTTAAGATCAAGGGATGACAAACTTAAATTTTTTCCGTTCTTAATGCTTTGATAATCGAATAGCACATAAAGAGCATCACAAACATAAAGGGAAATGCCGCTACAATGGATACTGTCTGTAAAATGGATAAGATGGTAGATCCGCCGGCAATAATTAAAATGATAGTCACCGCGCCCTGGGCAATACCCCAAGCGGTACGGGAATTTTTGCTGGGATTCATACTGCCGTTAGACGTAAGCATCGCCAAAACATAGGTTGCGGAATCCGCTGCCCCCACGAAACATGCCAAGATCAGAATAATGGCTAAGGGACCGGTCAGGGCATAAAGGGGTAACTGCTGCAAGGTGGCGAATAAACCGGTGGTATAATCGGCACCGACGGCTGCTTGGATGGCACCCCCGCTGATCGCATCTAAATTAAAGGCTGCGCCTCCATATATGGACAGCCAGATGAAACCAAAGCCGGCCGGCAGTAACATCACCGATAAAAGAAACTCCCGAATGCTCCGTCCTTTGGAAACACGGGCAACAAATTGCCCCACGAAGGGAGCCCAGGCAATCCACCATGCCCAATAAAAAACAGTCCAACCTTGGATAAAGGATTCATTTTCCATCCACAGGCTTTGTTGGATCAGATTGCCAAAATAACCTCCAGTGGTATTAGTGAAAATATTTAAAATGAATACCGTCCCCCCAAAAATGAAGAGAAAGACCATAAAGGCTACTGAGAGCCAAACCTTGAAGTTAGCCACCATCTGCATGGCTTTATGCAAACCGGAAACGGTAGCCACGGTGAAAATCACGGTAATCACGGCGATGACAATTGAGGTCACCAGAGTGTTGTTCTCAATGCCCCAAATGTTGTTCAGTCCCCCGACAATTTGCCCGGCACCTAATCCCAGACTGGTGGCAACCCCGAAGATAGTTGCAAAAACAGCTAGAATATCGATGGTTTTTCCGATGGGTCCATGGATTCTGTCACCCAAAAGGGGTTCAAAGGAGGAACTGATCAGGAAAGGCAAACCTTTTCTAAATTGGAAATAAGCTAAGGCCAAACCACCAGTGGCGAAAATGGCCCAAGGATGAATGCCCCAATGAAAGAACACGGTCCGCATGGCTTCGTACATCGCAGCTGTTGTTCCCGGTTCTGCGGAAGGGGGCGAAAGAAAATGCATGATCGGCTCAGAAATGGACCAAAAGACCAGGCCGATGCCCATTCCGCCGCCGAAAAGCATGGCAAACCACTGAAAATTACTGAATTCCGGTTTGTCATCATCTTGGCCCAGTTTGATTTTGCCATAAGGGCTGATGGCCAAACCCAAAGCAAAAAGGACAAAAAAGCTAACAGAAATCAGATAAAGCCAGCCGAATTTTGCCGTTAAGAAGCCAAATAACCAAGATGAGCCGCTGCTCAGCTGATCAGGAAAAAGGATCCCAAAGATGACGAAAGCGACAGTGATTGCCCCTGAGATTATCAGAACTTCTTTCCCGCCTTTGCTTTGTTGTGTCTGTTGTGTCACAATATTACCCCCTTTTTTATTTTAATCAATTTAATAATTGCTTACCTATGCCTATATCTATAGCAAAAGACATGCCAAGATATCTTTGCCCTTCATAAAAAACATAGCGCCATGATAAAAGTGAGTTCTACTAAGGGAAATAACCAGAGGTCCATCTGGTCCGATAGATTTAAACCTATCGATGAATCATGCAAAAAGCAAAAAAAGATCAAAAAATCATGCATAATGTTGAATATTTTGCTCTAATAAAAAAAGATGGCAAAATAAAAGATAAAAAGATACCCACCTGAAAAAGATGGGTATCTTTTGCTTTTTGACCATTTAGCTTTTATGCTTTTTAGGGGATTGATAATTTTTATTCACTTCAGTCCGAATTTTTTCATGCGATAAACCAGGGTTTGCCGGGAAAGTCCTAGCTCCCGGGCGCTTTTGCTAACATTACCTTGATTTTTGGTTAAGGTCTGCACAATGGTTTCCTTTTCCTTCTGGCGAATGGTGCCCAAGAGACTATTCTCCTCCGGCTCTTGTTTTAAGAATTTACTTTTGGGGATATTGATCTTTTCAATGTCATCATCCAAAGGATAAAAATTCTGATCTAAAGAAAAAGTATTTGTCGGATGAGTATTTGTTGATTCTTCTTTTAAATAGAAGGGCAAATGTTTCTCTTTAATTGTCATTTCGTCATCATTCACCAGATTCATGGCACATTCAATACAGTATTTTAGCTGGCGTACATTACCGGGCCAAGGGTAATCTAAGAAAAAGGTGGTCACCTCGTCTTCCATCGCCAGGATTTTTTTCTTATACCTGACGTTGTATAGGGAAATAAAATGGTGAGCTAAAAGAAAAATATCACTTTTTCTTTCTAAGAGAGAAGGAATCAAAATATTTATCACCGCCAGGCGGTAAAATAGATCTTCCCGGATTTGCTGTTTTTGAATTGCTTCTCTGGGAAAGACATTGCAGCTGCTGATGATCCTGGTATCGATTTTAATTTTTTCATTGCTTCCCAAAGGGGTCACATATTTCTCTTCCAACACCCGCAATAATTTGGCCTGGGAAGAAAGGGGCATGGAATTGATTTCATCCAAAAACAAAGTGCCTCCGCTGGCCTGTTCAAAAAGTCCTTTACGTTCTGTGGCCCCGGTGTAAACCCCTTTTACCGTGCCAAAAAGAAGTCCTTCCAACAAGGTTTCGGGAATGGCGGCGCAGTTAATGGCTAAAAAGGTAGCATCCTTTCGATTACTCGCGGAATGAATACTTTGGGCAAACAATTCTTTTCCTGTACCGGTCAGCCCGCAGAGAAAAATGGGAGAATCACTTTGGGCGGCATTGTAGGCCAGATTTTTGCATTCTTTAAGCACTGGGTGCTCCCCGATGATATCATTAAAGGTATAAAGCTTCCCTTCTTTTCCGCTTTTCTCTGGTATATCCTCCTGGTAACCAAAGAGCTGTTTCTGCAGTTCAATGTTTTTTTCAATAGTTGCTTTTAATTTGGTCACGTCTTTTTGAATGGAAAAGGCCCCCCAAGTGCCGTCCGGTAACTCTATCGGAAAGGTATTGCAGATTTGATAAACCTCCCGGTTATTCACATAATAGCGAAAGGTATGATCGTGAAGAGGTTTTCTGCCCGCAGCCACGGTTAGGAGGGGACTTTGATCCGTATCCAGGCCGTAAAGCTCCGAAACGGTATGCCCTTCGGCTTCTTCCAGAGAATAACCGTCTAGTTTTTCCGCAGCCTGATTCATAAAAAGCATGACCCCACGATCATCAATAAAATAAACCGCATCGCTTAGATGATCGAAAATTTCTCTTAAGGTGTCGTGGGTTTTAAAAAAATCTTTTTCCATAATCGACATCCCTTCTAAGTATACTTTCACGGGAATCACGGGGATGGGGGAATCACGGGGACGGTTCTTCTGCTTCCCTGCTGAGGTTAAATATCTTGGGATCTGCTAGCCTTGCGAGTTAATGTAACTTCCCTAAAACATATTTCGTTTAATTAGAAACATAACACTTAAAACCGAAAGGACTAATGAAATGCTCAACACAATAAAAAAACCGTGAGGTGAATTTTGAAAAGGGATTTGCACATTCATTCCGAAAAAACTGGCTACCATAGTGGGAAGTGCCAGTACAATGGTAATTGACGCTAAAAACTTCATGACAATATTTAAGTTATTTGAAATAATAGAGGCAAATGCATCCATCATCCCGCTTAAAATGTTGCTATAGATATCAGCCATTTCAATAGCCTGTTTGTTTTCTATAATAACATCTTCCAATAAATCTTGGTCTTCTTCGTACATTTTTAAGGTTTTACCTCTCAGCAATTTTTCCATTACTTTTTCATTGGACCTTAAAGAGGTGGTAAAATAAACCAAGCTTTTCTCTAAATCCAACAAACGGATTAGTTCCTTGTTCCTCATGGATTTTTGAAGTTCATACTCAATTTCGTCGGTTTTTTTGTTAATTTCCCTCAGATATTTTAGGTAAAGGTTTGCAGTTTTTTGCATGATTTGGAAGACAAACCTTGTTTTCTTAAAAGTTGCCAGTCCTTTAATTTTTCCCTGGGCGAATTCTTTTAATATGTCAATAGGCTGCAAACAGATGGTAACAAAATAATCTTCAGTCAATACAATTCCTAAGGGGAAGGTGTCATAAATCAGATCCTTCTTGTGAAACGCCGGGACATTTATAATAATCAATACCTGATTATTGTCTTCAATTTCTACACGGGGCAGTTCTTCATCGTCCAAAGGATACTTCAAAAAATCATAATATATTCCTGTGTTTTGAGCCACCGTCTGCAATTCTTCTTCTGATGGATTAACCAGATTGATCCAAGAACCTTTTTCCATATCATTAGTTGATAAACACACAATATTATCGTTTCTGCTTTGAAATATTGTTAACATTATTAACCTCCTTTACTGAGGAGGTTAATAATACAGGGTGATCTGTATGGTTAACCTCCTATTCCTAGCATAAAATATACATCTACTATCCGCAGGGTCACTGTCCATACAATCACCTCCAAAATTATATTCACTATAAAGAGTGATCCTTATTCCCCTCTCGTAACAAGGCTAACAGCTTTATTATAGCATGCTGTAAGTACAAAGTATCCTATGACTCGCCACCTGAAAAAATTTTTAGTTCCGGTAAGATAAAATAAGTAGCAATTGGTACCTATATCTTTCTTATTTTGAACTCTTTGCCACAACACGGGGTGACGGACGATAAGAACTAATACCCATATCTTTTTTTGTTTCTTTGCCATCCTTAGTTATAATTACCCATGAATGAACGCTGATTCCCGGAGAACCTTCAAATATTTCCTTTTCCGTTCCCTCTGGAAGTAAAGGATCATTTATCTTCTCCGTCCAACTGGGTGTCTTTTTTAAAACCTGATGCACCCATCTGACTTTGGGTGCGGGAACAGAGCCGTATAATGCCAAATAAAGCGTACCTTCCTGGTTCTCAGCCCAAATCAAGATAGGTGCACCGGTAGTATTCTTAAATTTAAAGTCTTTGGTACCATAAGATATTGTAGCATCCTGGCCTGGGGGCACATAAGGTACAGTCATGGAATGGGGTAATCTTTCCACAACCTCTTGATCTGCCGAAACTACCACATTATAAAGTACAGAGGCAATTTTACAAACTCCCCCGCCAATGGTAGAAACAATTTGTCCGTCACTATACATTGGGCCCGGTTTAAAACCATTTTCCACTGTACGCCTGCCAATTCTCTGATTTAAAGAAAACACCTCTCCAGGCTTAACCACAGCACCGGCCAAATAATCCGCGGCCAGGGAAATATTATCACGTTCATGAAGGATAGGATCAGGTAATGTGGCTTGATAACTTGATAGCCTTACAGGAGTATTATTATCCCTCTTTGCCTGAAGGAATTTAGGATTATTTTCCCATATCAACGTCGATTCGTTAATTTTCTTTTTTTCTCTTTTTTCTCTACTTGATTCGTCAACTTCCTTTTTTTCTATCTGTTTTGGTACTTCCGTCTGTTTTGGTACTTCCGTCTTTTTGGTGTTATCCGGTTTCTTTACCGGGGCACAACCACTTAGCACTAAAGAAACTATAATTAAAAAACTGAAAAAACTGAAATATAACTTTTTCATAGGCAATACCCCCTTAAATTGAACATTTCAAATTTATATTTCCCCTTTCATAACCCGATGAATCCGGAAAAATTTCTCTAAAAAATATTTAGCGATAAAAAAGCAAGAGGCATCCCTTAAGAGGATGCCCTAAACATAAAGATGACTCACTGATAAACACATTTTAGATTTTCCAGAAACTAAATTTTAATTCCAGGACAAACAGCAGTCGTCCCCAAAAGCCTCCATGCATCTCTTTAACAGACATACGGCGGATTCTGAATAAATCTGTTTTCCCATAGACATTGGTACCTGGGGAACTTGTAAAAGCAGCTTTATAACCGGCCTTTTGCACCAATTCCACAGCATTTTGATGCAAACTGCCAAAGGGATAAGCAAAATAATCAATATTTGTTTTCAAATGCTTTTCTAAAACATCCTTAGATGCTGTCAATTCATAGATGGCTTTTTCTTGGGAAATTTTCGTGATATTTAAATGGTGTACAGTGTGGTCCTGAAAGGAAACACCCTCCTTTTGCATTGTTTCCATTTGGGACCAATTCAACAATTTCATGCTTTGTACTCTTTCCCTATCCCATGAATTTGTTCCCCCGATTTCTCCTGTGGGAATAAAAATTGTGGCCGGGTAATGATACTTTCTTAGAACTGGTAAGGCAAAGGTTAAATTATCTTCATATCCATCATCAAAGGTAATAGCAACAGACTTAAAAGGCAATTTGCTGCCGTTTTTAAGATAGTCAACAGCTTTGTCCAGTGTGACAACATGATATCCTGCTTTTTTCAGGTAGTTCATTTGCCAGGCTAATTCTTGCGGATAAACTCTAATCAGTTTCTCCGAAGAAGATTTATCATTATTAACAGCATGATAATGAAGTATCATAACACCCCGATGTAAGTTATTTATCGCCAGAAACAAAATCAAAATTAAAAATACAAAACCAAAAATCCAAACACTTTTTCTGTGTACCATAAACATACCCCTATCTTTATCATAAGATAAAATGGTCGAATTTTTATACTTTGCACGTGCACTTATTTAGTATGTCATCTTTCCCAAATACCAAATCATGCCTATATATGGAAAGTGCAAGCTGCAGCTTTCTTAAAACCAGCCGCCTCCAAAAGGCTGATTTCATTCACCTAAGTAATATAGGGTTATATTTGACGGTTAATTACCGGCCTTTTTCAATTATTTCAGGCAATGCATCATAGTAGTTTTTACCCAGTTCTTTAATTTTTGTTTCACCGTCCGGATATTCTATCGTAATCCAAGACTTGACAACTAAACCGTCCTGGCCTGTGACAAGCAGCCTTTCTGTGCCTTTTCCCAGGTTTTCGTTATACCGATAAACTATCCAATACTTAATTCTTTTTAATTCTTGATGGTGCCATGTTACCTGGGGCGGGATTTCTTGTCCATAGAATGCCATATATAAGGTATTTCCTACAGTTTCCGCCCAAATAACAATAGGCCCTCCGGTATTGTTTAAAAAACGTATATCTTTTACCCCATAGCTTACGGTGGCATCCTGTCCTGGCGGGACATATGGAACGGTCATGGAATGATTATAACGTTCATATACCGGTAAATTGCTTAAAATAGCAAGATTATATAATACGGAAGCAATTTTACACACGCCCCCACCGGTAGATGTGACAATTTTTGTCCCTTTGTACATAGGTCCTGACTGATAGCCGTTAGCAGATGTGTAAGGGCCGATTTCCCTATTTTGAGAAAAAACTTTGCCGTCTGGAATCATTGTTCCTGCCAACTTGTCTGCTGCAAGACCGACATTGTTCATTTCTCCGGGCAGAGGCTCTTTTAAAGTGGCCTGATATTTTGCCATTAAGACCATGTTTTTATTTTCACTAATCATTTGGCGAAATTGGGGGGCATCATTCCAAGGAAGGGGTTGACTATAGATTATGCCTTGTCTCCAATAATCGGGGGGATAGTCATCCGGACTGGTAATTTCCGCAGAACTAGACCTCATTACAGGGTAAGCGTCAAATACTACCCACATATTCTTTTGAATCTAGCTATGAGATAATGTCTCCATGATAACTATAAGGAGGCCTGCTCATTGACCAAAGTTGAAAAGTGCCAAATGTGGAAATCCAGGGTGAATGAATTTAAATCGAGTGGCCAAACGGCTACAGCATGGTGCACAGCACATGAATTGAAGATCAATCAGCTGCGCTACTGGATGCGTAAGTTTAAGTCAGAAAGCAAGTCAGCAGAGAAGAAAATGCAGTGGCTTTCCGTGGAGATCGGCGGGTTAGAAGTAAGCGAACCTCAAGAAGCTTTGCCCGTTCGTGTAGGCAAAGCAACTATTGAAGTGCGTCCGGGATTCAATCCCAAACTTCTCTCTGATGTCGTTAAGACGCTATCAGTTATTTGAAGAAACTTTGCAGGATTCCGGAAGCGTGTCCGACCATGGGAGCAAAGCATCCAGTTGAGCCATATTTCCCAAGTCAATGTTGGGCAACTTCTCAAATAGATACGTCAAATAATGAAAAGGGCTCAGATGGTTGGCCTTTGCCGTCTCAATCATGCTGTAGATGATTGCACTGGCCGTAGCACCCTTCGGAGTGTTACTGAAGAGGAAGTTTTTTCTTCCGATTACGAAAGGCTTGATGGCTCGTTCTGCTCGGTTATTACTGATTTCCAGCCGACCATCAAGCAAGAACGCGCACAGTTTATCCCACTGCTTCAGGCTGTAATCAATGGCTTTTCCTAAAGCACTTTTCGGAAGAACCTGTCTTTTCTTCGTTCTTAACCAGGCTTCGAAGACATCAAGAACCGGTTTGCTTTGTTCCAAACGCTTGTCGTATCGCTCGTCAGCATCCAGATCCTTGAACCCTTGCTCTAGGTGAAAAAGCTGGTTACAATAATCCAGCCCTTCTTTCGCAACAGAAGATGTCTGGTCGGAGCCTTTTGGCAAGGCTTTGAGTGCATCAGAAAAATACCTTCTGGCATGAGCGAAGCAACCGACCGGTTTGACACCTGGAATGCCGTTATACCCTATATAGCCATCAGTATGCAAATATCCATTAAAACCGTCAAGCATGTTTTGCGGATGCTTACTGGCTCTGGTCGTACGATAGTCATAAAGATAGATCGGCACATCCGTATGACCTGTAGCATACAGCCACATATATGATTTGTTAGCGGCTGTTCTTCCTTCTTCACGCAGCACTTGCAATATCGTTTCATCCGCATGTAAAATCTCATGCTCAATTAGCTTGGTATGCATGCGGTTGTACAGATGAACAAGCCAATCATTCGCACCGTGAATCATCCAGTTGGCCATTGTTTGGCGAGATAAATCAATACCAAAGTGTTTGAATTGCTGCTCCTGCCGGTAAAGCGGAACAGCTAAAGTATATTTTCGATCCATCACAAACGCCATTAAAGACGGTGAGACAAAGCTACCCGGAAGCACAGGGGCAGGCATGGGTGCAGTGATCACCGGCGTGGAGATGTCATTTTTCTCACAGTTACGGCATGTATATACGTGTCGCACGTGTTTGACTACCTTAACCTGAGCTGGAATAACCTTGATCTCCTTTCGGATTTCTTTACTCATCTGATGTAAATGCTCACCACACTGTGGGCAAGTTTGTGCTTCATCCGATAAGGGGTATTCCACAGTCTCTACGGGAAGATCATCAAGCATTTTGTCGTTCTTGCCCTTGGTCTTGCGTCTTTTATATGTAATTTCCTCAACCGTTGGTTCAGATGCCTTAGGATCGGCTTCTTGTTCCGCTTCATCGAAGAAACTTAATTGATCTGGATTGGTTTTCTCGCTGGATGCACCGAATCGCCGCTTCTGGCTTAAAAGGAACTGTTCTTCGTACCATTTCAGCTTAGCGGACAACTCTTCGATTTGGTGCTCTTGAACAGAAATTTTGTCCTTAAGACTTTGTATATGTTCATCCGTTTGAGGATGGTTTGCGTCTGATTCAGTTATGTTTTCCATGGCTTTATTATATCATTTTTCGCTAATGAAAGATAGCCAAAAACCGCATAGAATCAAGGTTTTTCGCAGTTTTTATATGATGATTCTCTCGCTTATTTCCGGATTGGCACTTGCCTGATGAAGGGGTAAACCATCGAGCAGCCATCGAAATTCTCGCTGGCTGACAGCAAGTGACTGGCTATTGCCATCTGGCCACTGAAAGTGTCCTTTCTCGAGGCGCTTGTAATGGAGCCAGAATCCATCGCCACCCCATTCTAGGACTTTGACTTTGTCCTTTTTGCGATTACAAAAGACAAAAAGATGCCTAGAGAATGGATCCAAGCGGAAATGCTCTTGCACGATTACAGCCAAGCCATCGATAGACTTGCGAAGATCCGTTGCGCCGGCTGCAAGATAAACCGTGTCTACTCGGCCTAACATCATAGCCACACTCACTTCCTTGTGATTGTCATGGAGGAGGTTTTGTCCCTCTTTTCGAATTCATTATCTCATAGTAAGAAAAGGACGAATATGTGGGTTTGATTTGACGCTTACATTACAGGAGAAAAAAGTAAAAATGTAGTGGTTAAGATGAGCATAAGCAGGGATTGGATAATTCTTCTCATTATTAATATTCTCCCGAAAAATAAATTAATTTTTAACCTAAATTCCCGAAAATTTTAGCTTTGTTTTGTCTGCGCTAATTTAATGGAGAATTTAGGCCTTAATTAGTATTCCAATATTAATTTCCTCCAAACTTGAAATATTTAACATCTTTTTATCACATCTTTTAATTCTTTTCGTCCAATAATATCAAGAATTTCTGGAATGGTTTGTTTCAGGAAGAATATTAATAGCATTAGTAACAAACATTTATGAGGGATGGATGAATTTTGTATACCTTTTTACTTGCACTTTTTGGAGCGATATGTTGGGGAATTGCCCCAGCGTTTGGAAAAATAGGTTTAAGAGGAATTCATCCAATGGATGGCCTGGCGGCAAGAACATTAATTACATTGCTGCTGGTAGGAACTTGGGCAGGGTTTAGCGGTAGCCTGTTTCGACTACATTCTATACCTTCCCGGGCTTGGTTTTTTCTAGCTATAGAAGCATTTTTTGCGACCTTTGCCGGTGATTTAGCATATTATGCAGCCATAAAATGGGGTAATATCGGCAATACATCCTTGGTATTATCCGTTTCGCCAATAATCACCTTACTCATAGGCTGGTTTTTTATGGGGGAAAGTATCTCATTTTTAGAAACTTTAGGTGCTTTTTTTATTTTGACCGGACTGATTTTGGTGGCATCCAATTCACTGTAGCAAGCACTTGTGCCATATCGATTTATTTCATCAAATTCACCCTTCCATTGGGCGAACCTTCCCCTTGCATACACCCTTGCATATAATTGTTTTTCTTTTCGCTCAAGCTTTTGCTACACTTATCACGGCTGATCATATATAATAAATATGTTTGACAGCACATCTATCGTGTTACATATTAAATCAGGGAGGGAAAAAGCTTATGTACGATAATATTATCGAGACTATTGGCCGCACGCCAATCGTTAAGATAAATAAATTAAACCCCAAACCACACATTCCGCTTTACGCCATGTTAGAGGGCTTTAACCCCACAGGGAGCATTAAAGATCGTATTGCAATAAAAATGATTGAACAGGCTGAGGCTTGCGGCGCTCTCACACCTGGCAAAACCATTATTGAACCCACCTCAGGCAACACAGGGATTGGGTTGGCGATGATCGGTGCCGTAAAGGGATATGCGGTTGAAATAGTGATGAGTGAAGCGGTTTCGGTGGAACGTCGGAAAATGATTGAGGCTTTTGGAGCCAAGACTACTCTGACGGATCCCTCCAAAGGAACGGATGGAGCCATCATGAAAGCTCATGAACTTTGCCGCAGCTATCCTGAAAAATACTTTATGCCCAACCAGTTTTCCAATGAATATAATAAGCTTGCCCATTATGAAACAACCGCCCATGAAATCTGGGAGGACACCGAGGGCAAGGTTACCCATTTTGTTTCCGCGCTTGGCACCTCAGGCACACTCATGGGCGTAGGCATGGGCTTAAAAGCAAAAAATCCTGATATCCAGATCGTTGAGGCACATCCGGTTTTGGGCCATTATATACAGGGCCTCAAAAACATGCAGGAGGCTATTGTCCCGGCGATATATGATCCCACCCAGATCGACCGCAGTGTGATGGTTGAATCCGAGGAAGCTTTTGCGATGGCTCGAAAAATCGTTGCGCAGGAAGGTATGTTTGTCGGGATGAGCAGTGGAGCAGCTATGGTGGCTGCCTTGGCATGCATCAAAGATATAGAAGAAGGCTTTGTGGTGGTCATATTCCCTGACCGGGGTGAAAAATACCTTAGTACGGGTTTATTCCAATTAGCCCCCTAATCAGGTAGAACAGGGGTAGAACAGGGGACGGTTCTTTGTTTTGAATTCTGCGGATAAAACAAAGAACCGTCCCCTGTTCTACTCCCTAAAAAGAATCATCCATGATCTCCGGATAGGTTAACGTCATCCCTATGACCTTATTATCTGGTTTGATCTGTCTTGGATATTGAGCTGGGTCTGTATCAAAGTTAAAGGCTAAAGCAGCGGCACCTTCCACTTTAAATATCCCATAAAGCTTGCCGCCATGAATGCTTTCCGGTTCAATATATTTGCCTCGATAGGCTTCAAATACGTTTTCCGCACGATCCCCTATCTTGATCCCTAAATTGGTCTCAGCCTGGGGCGAGGTAGTATAGATCTCTAATACTTTTCCAGAATCAGTCCCGATAAACACCCTGGTTCCATCATAATCCCAACGGTAAACTAGCTCAGGAAAATGTCCTAATTCTTCGCTGGGTGCAATTTCAATATAATCCTTGCCCATGGCGGCAATTACCTGTTCCCGAGTATCTTCCAAGTGGACACCGGATATGCTGGGTCTGATATTCGGGGTACTTTTCTTAGATTCCTGTCCCTGGTTATCGGTTTCGATGTAATTGATATTCCCATCTTGGTCCCAGGATTCTACTTTATAGAGATAATTTTTGGTTTTCCAGAGATAGCCATTCTTTTCTTCCCCGATTTTGTATATTTCCAGGAAGCCCCAGCTTTCACCATACTCATGAAACTCATTCCCATAGGCAATAGCGGTACTATCTGGACTCCAGACTGGGATGTGCATGCTTTTGGGCTTAAATGAGCCTTCCTTCATCGTTTCCGCATTGACAATGCTATTCACGGCCCCTTCACCCAATTTTTCACTGATTATAAAATACTTGCTGTCGGGAGACCAAGAAAATCCAAGGGTTGTGGGTTGAACGTCTCTGACTGACTTTGCCTCTTCCTCCCCTACCTTCCAATAATAGGCTTCATCCATCCCCTGTTTCTCTTCGTTGCCGCTCTGGATAAAAAGAACCATTTGATCGTCGGGAGACCAGGTTATCTGAAAAACCTCTTCATTAGCCTCCAGAGTCCCGTTGATCTTCTCTTTGGTGAACTCATTTTGATCACCATTATTATTTGAATTGGCAGCGCATCCAGTCACTAAGAGCAATGTGACCATGGTCAGCAAGCTTACAATTTTTAATAATTTACTCATCATTTCCTCCTTGCAAAATCATTTTGAAATAATTTTAAAAACATTTGTCTTCAATGAACCAGTGCAGGTAAAAATTTTCATTGGTATTTTAGGGGGCAGTATTTTTCATTGGTATTTTAGGGGGCATTATATCAGATTAAAAATCAGGAAGCAAGAGAAACACTCCCCCTGCGCCGTTACCGTTCTGTCTTCCAAATCAAATCCGCGTATTCATGGATGGCTCGGTCACTGGAAAAGATACCGGCTTTTGCGATATTATACAAGGCACTTTCCAGCCACTTTTCTTGTACGGCATATTTATTATTTAACCTTTCCCAAGTCTCCGTATAAGAGCTAAAATCCCTTAAGACAAAATATTGGTCATTTTCCTGCAAAAGAGAATCATAGATACCCTGAAAACTATAATCTGTCTGTAAAAAACCATTGACCAGCTGATCCACTACTCTTTTCAGATTGGGTGTACCTGCGTAATCATTCCACGATTTATACCCGGGATCACCATAAAGCTCCATAGCCTGATCCGCCGTGATACCAAAAAGAGCAATATGCTCATCTCCCACAGCCTCAGCAATTTCCAAATTAGCACCGTCTCGGCTGCCGATGGTAAGTGCTCCGTTAAACATAAATTTCATGCACCCTGTACCGGAGGCTTCCTTGCCGGCGGTGGAAATCTGTTCGCTGATATCCGCTGCCGGATAAATGATTTCTCCCAGGGAGACATTAAAATTCTCCAGAAAGATAACACGAATATACTCTTTGACATAGGGATCACGATTAACAATATCTGCGACAGTATGGATTAATTTGATCGTGTCCTTAGCACGCCAATAACTGGAAGAAGCTTTCCCCCCAAAAATAAAGGTGGTGGGCTGGATAGTTTTCCCTTCCTTGAAGCGATTATAAAGATCTAAAATTTTTAAGACATTCAAATGCTGTCGTTTATATCCATGAAAGCGTTTTACTTGAATATCGAAAATGGAGGCGGGATCAATCTTGATTCCCTGCTGCTGGGAAACGAAATTTGCCAATCGTTCCTTGTTTTTGTATTTTGCCTGGGCCAGCCCTTCCAAAAAACCACGGTCCCCTTTAAACTCTAATAATTTCTCCAGTTCATTGGCATCGGAAAGCCATTCCTCACCGATGGCTCGAGAAATTAAATCCGATAAGGGTTTATTGGCCAGATGAAGAAAACGCCGATAACTGACGCCATTAGTAACATTACAAAATTTTTCCGGGGTAATGCGATAAAAAGCGGCTAAGATCTTCTCTTTCAGGATTTGGCTGTGAATTTTGGAAACCCCATTGACGGAATAAGAGCCTATGACCGCCAAACGGGCCATATGGATCCTGCCATCAACGATAATAGCAGTATTCATGAGCAAATTTTCATCTCCGGGATAGTTAACCCTGATTTCCTCTTGAGATCGCCGGTCAATCTCTTCAACAATCATATAAATTCTGGGCAGTAAGGTACGAAATTGCTCCACAGGCCAAGTTTCCAGGGCCTCCGGCAGAATAGTGTGGTTGGTATAGGAAAAGACATTCCTGCTAATCGCCCAGGCCTTATCCCAATCCATGCCCTCCTCATCAATCAGGATGCGCATCAATTCTGGGATGCTGACTGCGGGGTGGGTATCATTAATATGAAAGGCCATTCTTTGAACAAATTTATCATCCACTGAACCATAAACCGATTTATAATAGGAAACACTATCCCCGATACTGGCCGCTGATAAGAAATACTCCTGCTTCAAGCGCAGCTCCTGGCCGGAAGCAGTTTGATCCTTTGGATACAGAATGCTGCTGATGGCTTCTACCTCCGCCCGGTATGCGGAGGCTCTCTCGTAGTCCCCTTGATTAAACACATCAAGATCGAACTGCCGCGTCATAGGCTCCGCACTGTATAATCTGAGATAGGTAACCTTTTTCTCATCATGATAACCTAAAAAGGAAATATCATAAGGAACCGCCCATATGGGATCATAATTTTCATGAATAAATACCAGGCGGTCATCCTTGATTTCAGACCGGACATTCCCTTTGAATTTAACGGTCATCATTCGGTCTGTTTTGATTGTTTCCCAGACATACCCGTTACTCAGCCAGGTATCCGGCTCTTCCACCTGCATCCCATTGACGATTCTTTGATTAAAGAGGCCATATTTATAGCGGATCCCAAAGCCGAAGCCATAACCGGCTTTTTGATCATGGGCCATGGAATCCAAATAGCAGGCAGCCAATCTTCCCAAGCCGCCATTCCCCAAGGGTGCTTCTTCTTCTTCATGCAAAAGTTGGTCATAGGATATATTTAAGTCGGCCAATCCTTCCCGCACAGTATCTTCGATCCCCAAATTTGTCAGATGGTAGGAAAGCATTTTTCCAATTAAAAACTCCATGGATAAGTAATAAATACGCCGTTTATCTGCTTTAATGTTGGATTGAATGTTATTAACCCATTGCTTATTCATCACTTGTTTGATTAAGGTCACCAAGGCATGGTATTTTTCAGAGTTGTTTGCTAATTCCAGAGGGCTGCTTTCCACACGGCTGAATATTTCCACATACTGATTTTTAAAATCTTCTTTATCCTTTATAGGCAGCAATATGATTTCCCCCTTTGCATTTTCCCTATGTCTGCTATGTGCTATGTGTGCTATGTGTGCTATGTGTGCTATGTGTGCTATGTGCTATAGGTACTATGTATTATGTAGTTCTACATAAAAATATAATTCCCTTTATAGATTTACCAAAATACTAACAACTCGAGTAGAACAGGGGTAGGCGTAGAACAGGGGACGGTTCTTTGTTTTAAATTCTGCGAATCAAACAAAGAACCGTCCCCTGTTCTACTCCTGTTCTATTATTCTATCAATTAAAATATTAAATAAATATAGAAAATGAAGTTAACTGTCTATGGTAATCTAATAGTAGGCCACCGTAGTCATTGAAAAACCGGCCACAATAGATTAACCTACTTGAGAGGAAATTCAACAGGTAGGGGCTGGGAGAGATGATCACAATGAACATCAAGCAACAAATTTTAATGATGCATATTCATGAAGGGAAATCGCGCCGGGAAATTGCGAAAATAACAGGGATCAATCGGGACACCGTAGGAAAGTACATTGGACAATATGAGGAAGGGAGACAGCAATTATTGTCGAGCGGGTCGGCAGATATCCAGGCACTAGTCGACACCCTCACTTCTGCCCCCAAGTATACTGTGGGCATTCGACCCAAAAGAAAAATGACTGACGAGGTTGTGAACAGGATCCAGTTCTATCTTGACGAGAATGAAACTAAGCGAAATCAGGGGCGGCACAAGCAGCAAAAAAAAGCCATTGATATCTTTGAAGCACTGGAAGCCGAGGGTACTCAACTAAGTTACAGTACCGTTCTTCGAACCATTAGAAGCTTGGAACGGAAACCAAAGGAAGCGTTTATTAAGGCTCTGTATGAACTTGGAGACATTTGCGAATTTGATTGGGGTGAGGTTAAACTAAAAATTAATGGAAAATTTCAAGTTTTTCAGATGGCCGTATTCACAACGGCTTACGGGAACTATCGCTTTGCTTATCTGTTCACCAAACAAACAACAGAGTGTTTTCAGGAAGCACACGCCCTGTTTTTCCAGCATATCGGCCAAGTGTATCGTACCATGGTGTACGATAACATGAAAGTCGCGGTGAAAAGGTTTATTGGAACGGAGAAGGAGCCGACGCAAGGATTGCTTCAATTGTCGCTCTACTATGGTTTTCAGTATCGGTTTTGCAATATTCGCAAGGGCAACGAAAAAGGTCATGTGGAGCGAAGCGTCGAGGTCGTTCGCCGAAAAGCCTTCGCTTTTCGGGACGAATTTGAATCCCTGGAGGAGGCAAATCAATATTTGCAGGATGTGTGCACTAAGCGTAATCGTAAGTCCCATGATGAGTACAACGGCCAGACGGCGGAGGAACGATTGGAAGAAGAGCGCCCCGCATTGCTGCCCACCCTTCCACCATTTGATGCAGCTCGCGTGATTTATGGACGGGTGAACAAATATTCCACCATCATCGTTGATCAGAATCGTTACTCAGTACCGGATCATTTGGTAGGTGAATCGATCATGATTAAAGCATATGCGACCCGGGTGCGATGCTTCCATCAGGAATCCTTGGTAGCGGAGCATGTGCGATTAACCGGCAACCACGAGTGGCGGCTTGATCTGAATCATTATTTGGATACGCTAAGGAAAAAACCTGGTGCATTTGCCGGTAGTGCGGCATGGCAGCAGGCTCCTAAAAGGATAAAAGAAATATACGAAACATATTATACCAAACAAGACAAGGAATTTATACAGCTATTGCAATATATTCGAGACGATGTCCCATTTGCGGAAGTCGAGCAAGCTATTCGGGAGCTGGAGAAAATTCATCCGGCTCAAGTGACTACGGATAAAATTAAAGTGCTTTGTGCTAGGAATCGTGACGCGATGCCTGTTGTTCAACCAAATCTCTCGAAAACGGGAAAAGAGATTGTAGAGCGGTCAGCACAGCAGCTTCGCATGTACGATGACATGTTTGATACCCATACACCAAAAGCAAAGGAGGACGTTGCATGAGTAACGCGCCGCGCAAGGCGTTTAAGGAAGCGATATTGGAATATAGCAAAGAACTGAGACTCCCTATGATTCGTAAGCATTTGGATGAGCAAGTTCGGGAGTCAACGCAGCAGGATGCCAGTTATGAAGCATTTCTGGCGCAGTTACTGGAGAAGGAATGTGATGCTCGTCGGGAAGCCTCGCGGCATAATCGCATTCGTCTGGCTGAATTTACACATAAAAAGTACCTTGAAGATTTGGTCATCGCGGATTTGCCAGATGATGCCCAAAAGAAGTTAAAGCAGCTGAAAACATTAGAGTTTATTCAGGAGGGGCGCAACATTATTCTGGCGGGGAACCCGGGAACAGGCAAGACGCATGTGAGTATTGGGCTAGGCTTAAAGGCCTGCCTGGAGGGATATAAAGTATGGTTTACAACTGTTCCCCTCCTCATTAACCGGATTAAAGAATGCCGAGCAGAGCAAACTCTTCGAGCCTTCCAGAACCGCTTTGAAAAATATGATTTGGTTATTGCCGATGAAATGGGTTATATATCTTTTGATAAGGAAGGATCTGAATTATTGTTTACCCATTTGTCGCTGAGGGCTGGTCGCAAATCGACAATCATCACAACCAACTTATCCTTCGAACGATGGGGTGAAATTTTTCAGGATCCCGTGATGACGGCGGCCATGATTGACCGGTTGACGCATCAGTCATACATCGTCAACATGAATGGAAACTCGTACCGCATGAAAGAAACGAAGGAGTGGTTACAACAACAGCAACTGGCATGAAGAAAAAAACAATAACCCTGTATAAAGGTTTATCATGTTTTTGATAAACATTTATACAGGGTGTAACAAGCGATAGCGCGTTAGCATTCATCGTGAAACAATGCTCTTTGAAAACTAAATATGCTTATGAAACGACTAAATTTTTTTTTCTTAGTGGCCGAAAATTAAATGACTATATGGCCTAATTTTAAGTTGACAAATACAGTTAACTTCTGTTATATTGATACCATAAGGTGACAATATAATGTAAATTAAGGTAATGGAGGTGATAAATATGTATTCCGGATCTCCATTCACATAACATAACAATTTATAAATAATTTTTAAGCTTTTTAAGAGGGAAAAGGGAAATAGAAATATATCGTTTCCCGATCGATTAGGTAGAACAATTAGAATAGGCAGAATAGGAGGGGGAAAAAATGTCGAAAATAACTGCGCGAATTGATAATTTGCCAAATACTCCAATGATGTGGAAAATTCTCATCATTGTTGGATTTGGTTGGATGTTTGATGCCATGGATCAAGGTATGGTAGCCGGGGTTATGGCGGCGATTGGCAAGGACTGGCAGATAAGTACCGGGCAATTGGGACTTCTGGGAAGCTCAGGTATGTTAGGAATGGCAATAGGCGCAGCTCTGTCCGGTATGGCTGCAGACAGATGGGGCCGCAAAAAAGTAATTACCTGGACTTTAATTATCTACGGTCTGGCGAGCGGTCTTTCCGGTTTTTCTACTAACTTTACCATGCTCTTGGTGTTAAGGTTTATTACAGGTTTTGGCCTGGGAGGAGAATTGCCGGCTGCTTCTACTTTGGTTAGCGAGTTTTCTCCCACCAGGGTTAGAGGGCGCAATGTCATATTTTTAGAAAGTTTCTGGGCCTGGGGTTGGATTGTTGCATCATTGGTAGCTTATCTGCTGATTCCTGTTTATGGCTGGAGGGTAGCTTTTTGGATTGGTGCTGTACCGGCCCTTTTTGCAGCATATTTAAGAAGGGTGGTACCGGAATCACCCCGTTATCTGGAAGCAGTAGGTAAAATTGAAGAAGCCGATGCCCTGGTAAGACGTATGGAAGAAGAGGCAGGCATAGTTTGTGAAGTAAATAGTTATGAGGAAGAGCCGGAGGTAGTTAAAACTCAACGTATAACTTTTAAGGATTTATGGTCCAAGAAATATATCAGGAGCACAATTGTCTTATGGATCATTTGGTTTGGGATTAATTTTGGTTATTATGGATTTGTTTTATGGACCCCAACACTTCTGGTGGATCGGGGCTTTGACTTGGTGAAAAGCTTTGAATATACACTGATTATGTGTTTGGCGCAGCTTCCCGGATATTTTAGTGCGGCTTTTCTGGTAGAGCGGATTGGTCGTAAGAAGGTCCTTTCAGTTTATTTTGCTGGTACTGCTATTGCAGCCTGGCTGTTTGGGCATGCAGGCAGCACAAACGAAGTACTCCTCTTTGGCTGTTTGCTTTACTTCTTTAGTTTAGGTGCATGGGGATGTGTTTATGCATATACACCGGAGGTTTACCCCACTGTTGCCAGGGTTAGCGGGGCTGGCTGGGCTACTGCTTTTGGCCGCGTGGGAGCTTTTACAGCGCCATTTATTGTTCCGATTATTTACAATTACTTTGGAACAGATGTTGGTTATACCTATGTATTTATCATGTTAACGCTGGTTTTTATCCTGGTAGCTTTGGTTGTCGCAATCTTGGGGAAAGAAACTATGGGCAAAACACTGGAAGAGATTAGTGGTTAATATTAGACTATAGAACTGGGTATAGAACAGGTATAGAACAGGGGACGGTTCTTTGTTTAGAATTCTGCGAATCAAACAAAGAACCGTCCCCTGTTCTACCTGACACGGTTGATGAATTTTTGCATTTTAGCGTAATCCTTAATATTATTCGTTTCTACACCAGAGCTAATGTCAACGGAATAGGGGTTTGACAGGCGGATTGCCTCATCAACATTATCCGCATTAAGTCCACCCGCCAGGAAAAAAGGACGCTGGATGTTTTGAATCAGGGTCCAATCAAAGGTAGTACCTGTTCCACCGGCTCCATTATCCAAAAGTATGAAATCCGCCGAGGACTGAGCTGCTCTGATTACATCATCAGGACGATCGATCCTGAATGCCTGGATGACCGGGTTGCCGGTCAATTGTCTGAAAGCAGCGATGTAATCCTCATTTTCCTGACCATGAAACTGGGCGATCTCAATGATACCTCTTAGCATGAGCCCGGCCACTTTTTCCACATATTCATTGACAAAAACACCAACCGGGGTGATACCGGGCAACAGCTTCTTGCGCAGCATAGCGGCCATATCAGGAGTAATATATCTTCGACTCTGCTTAGCAAATACGAAACCGATATAGTCAGGCTTTAGCATGTTCACATAATCAATATCTTGTTCTCTTTTTATGCCGCATATTTTAATTTTTGAATTTTTCATTTTGCACCTCTCGCACCCCTTGTACCTCTTGCACCTCTTGACCCCCTTTACCTCTCAAATCATCCAGCATCGCTTTTTTGTCCGTTGCTCGCATCAGCGTCTCACCTATCAGCACACTGTTAATTTTTGCCCGTCTCAGCAGATCGATGTCTGCCGATGATCTGATGCCGCTTTCCGCGATAACCAGCAAGTTATGCGGCACGAGTTTGCGCAGTCTTTCGCTGTTATGCACATCGACTGTAAAATCCCGAAGATTGCGATTGTTTATGCCGATTATCCTTGCTCCTGCTTCTAATGATTCAGAGATTTCATACTCGTCATGGACTTCGACAACTGCCGAAAGCCCCAGGCTATCGCAAATATCAAGATAGGATCCGATGATTTCCCGATCAAGAAGGGAGCATATCAGCAACACCGCCGATGCACCAAGTATTTTTGCCTCATAGATCATGTACTCATCAATCGTAAAGTCTTTACGGAGACACGGAATCGAAACAGAGTCTGCTATTTCCTTAAGATGATGATCCCGTCCCATAAACCATTTCGGCTCTGTCAAAACTGAAATACACGCTGCACCAGCCTTTTCGTACTCCTTGGCAATTTCCAGATAAGGGAACTCCGGTGCAATGAGGCCCACTGACGGTGAAGCTTTTTTACATTCACAAATAAATCCAATATCGTCACCCTTAAGTGCCTGTTCAAAGGGGAATCCGGTTCTGCAGTCCATGGAAAGAGCTGCCTCTTTCATCTTGATCAAGGGTATGATTTTCTTTTTCTCCGCCACACGCACCCTTGCGTGCTCAGCGATGGTACTCAGTATGTTTTTCATCATTTATTTAACTCCTCATTTATTTGACGCCACCTTTATTTGACTCCTCCTTGAATTCTTCAAGCTTTGCCATTGCCTGACCCGAAGCGATTATCTCAGCGGAAAGATGCACGCCGTCGGCGATGGACGCTGCCTTGCCGGCAATATAAAATCCTGCTCCCGCATTCATCAGGACGGTATCCCGCTTTGGCCCTTGCTCCCCTCGCAGAATGCCCCGGGTGATTTCCGCATTCTCCTCCGGTGTGCCGCCGGCAAGATCTGCCTTAGCTGAGCGCACAAATCCAAAATCTTCCGGATTGATATCATAGGTCTTGTAGTAGCCATCCTTGATTTCACATATAGTTGTTGGGGCACAGGTCGTGATCTCATCTAGGTTATCCTGGCAATAAACAACAAGACCACGTTTTACACCCAGGCTTGAGATCACTTTCGCCAGGGGTTCCACCAAGGCTTCATCATAGACGCCCAGCAGCTGCATGGTGGGGGATGCCGGGTTTGTGAGGGGACCCAGGATGTTCAGTACAGTCCTGATCCCCAGTTCTTTGCGTATCGAACCAACATGCTTCATGGCAGTATGATAATTCTGGGCAAACATAAAGCAGATATTTACTTTACGAAGAAGCTCCTCACACTGCACAGGATCTTGGTTGATGTTGACCCCTAGTGCCTCTAGACAATCAGCAGTGCCGCTGGCGGAAGACGCAGCGCGGTTACCGTGCTTGGCTACTTTGACCCCGCCCGCCGCAAGAACAAGAGCTGCCGTGGTGGATATGTTAAAACTGCATGCTCTGTCACCGCCGGTGCCCACGATGTCCAGAACATCCATGCCGTGTTCCACCTTTGTGGCAAAGCTGCGCATTGCTGCAGCACATCCTGAGATTTCGTTGATCGTCTCCGCTTTTGTGCTTTTGGTGGAAAGAGCACTTAAGAAAGCAGCATTTTGCACCTGGCTGGTCTCGCCACCCATTATTTCACTCATTACGGCATAGGCTTCATCAAAGGTAAGATCCTGTTTATCAACGATCTTGACGATTGCTTCTTTAATCATGATCTGCTCCTCCTTCATTTATTAATTATATTTGTTCAATTTTCCCTATTTGTTCTATTTGTTCAATTTTCTCTTTTTGTTAGATTTTCTCTATTTGCTCAATTTGTTCAATTTTCTCTGCTTGTTCTATTAGTTCTATTTGTTTTATTTGCTCAATTTGTTCAATGCTTTATATTCATTTAATTTGCTTCATTTAATTTGCTTCAGTAATTTCTTTCAGAAATTTCTTTCAGAAAATTTCTCAGCATCTGCGGGCCATCCGGTGTCATGATGGACTCCGGATGAAACTGCAGCCCGAAAAGGTTATATTCTTGATGCTTTACACCCATTATTTCACCGTCCTCTGTACGGGCGATGATCCTTAGACATTGGGGGATCGTGTCCTCAATAACGGCCAGAGAGTGGTATCTCGCCACCGGAATGACCTCCGGCAAACCCTTAAACAAGGCGCTGTCCGTATCAAGAAATGTCCTGGATTGCTTACCGTGCATCAGCTCTTTTGCGTAAGATACCGTGGCGCCGAATGCTTGGCAAATGGCCTGATGGCCCAGACAAACGCCCAGTATTGGATATTGATCACCAAAGCGAAGTACAGTTTCAATACAGATCCCAGCAGCCTCCGGTCTGCCGGGACCGGGCGAAATGATGATCGCTTCCGGTCGCAAAGCATCAATTTCATCTGTCGTCATATCATCGTTTCGGATCACTTTAATATCGGGATTAATTGAGCCGATCAGCTGATAAAGGTTATAAGAAAAGCTGTCATAATTATCGATCAAGAGGATCATGATTCCACCTCCTCCGCCATTTTAATAGCATTGACAACTACCGTCGCCTTGTTGATGCATTCCTGATATTCATTCTCCGGAACAGAATCGGCGACAATCCCCGCGCCGCTTCGGATAAAAACCTTGTTGTTTTTCTTATAAGCGATGCGGATGGCGATGCAGGTATCCAGATTTCCGGTAAAATCAATATACCCGATGGCTCCGCCATAAATTCCGCGCCTGTTGTTTTCCAGGTCATTGATCAGCTGACAGGCACGTATTTTCGGCGCCCCGGAAAGGGTACCTGCGGGAAGTATGGCATCTACCGCATCCAGGGCATCTTTATCTTCCCGTATTTCACCGCATACAGTTGACCCGATGTGCATGACGTGGGAAAATCGTTCAATGGTGTGCAGCTTACTCACCTCAACGGTGCCGAATTTACTGATTCTGCCGAGATCGTTTCGTCCCAGATCCACCAGCATGTTGTGCTCCGCCAGCTCCTTGGGGTCACTAAGAAGGCTCTCTTCCAAGGCTTTATCCTCTGCCTCCGAATTACCCCGGAGACGCGTACCGGCAAGGGGAAAGGTGTGCAGCACCCCGTTTTCCAGTTTGACCAGGGTTTCCGGTGATGCCCCGGCAATTTCAATGTCCGAGGAAGCGAAAAAAAACATATATGGTGAGGGATTAATCGTCCGCAACATCCTGTAAGTATTGAGCAGGCTGCCCTCAAATCCGGCCTCGAGGCGATTGGAAAGCACGATCTGGAAAATATCTCCTTCACGGATGTGATGCTTTGCTTTCTCGACCATAGCGCAATACCGGGCCTCATCAAAAAGTGGATTAAATTCACTGGTGAGCTTACCGGGCTCATCCAGACAGGGTTTCCCATTTTTGATCAGCTTCTTCAGGTTTTCCAGCTCCATCATGGCCTTATTGTAATTTTTCTCAAGATCCGCAAGCTCTATATTTGCGATCAGGGTTATTTTCTGCCGAAAATTATCAAATGCGATCACTTTATCAAAGAGCATCAGGTCAACATCCTTAAACCCCTCCGGATCCTCGACATCAGAGGTAAAGGCCGGTTCCGAATATTTCAGATAATCATAGGAAAAGTACCCCACCAGCCCACCGGTAAAGGATGGAAGATCATCGAACCTAGGGCTTTTATATTGATCAAGCACCTGACGGATATATTTTCCGGGATCTTCCGTCTCAAAAGAAAGCAGACCAATCTTCATCTGACCGTTAATGCAGGTTATTTCAAGCTTTGGATCAAAGCCGAGAAAAGTGTATCGTCCCCATTTTTCATCACCTGTGACGGATTCCAGCATATAGCAGTTGTTTGAGACATTTTTCAGGATTTTGAGTACTTCTATCGGTGTCTTGATGTCGGACATCATCTCTGTACTCACAGGAACAACATTGTACTTTCCCGTTTCGGCAATTTTTCTGACTTCCTTAAGGCTTGGTTTTACCATGACCATGATCTCCCTCCTTTTGGCAATAAATGAGCAATAAAAAAGTCCCTGACCGATCTTATCTTAATGAAATGATCGGTCAAGGACGAATTAATAATCAATATTATCCGCGGTGCCACCTTGTTTTACAGCAAAGCTGTACACTTAACAGGATACCATCATATCCCTGGCAACTTACGTATGCCTTCACGTCGCAGAATACTCGGCTTTCGCCTTTGACTGCGCCCTCAGCGGTCCATTTGATGACTTGTTTTCCACCCGACTCTCAGCACCACGGGCTCTCTTTGGGATCATGATCACCGTTATCTCCGCTTCAACGGTTTGGTAAAGCTATTAAATTTTAACTAAAATATCATAAAACTGATGTGTTTGTCAAGCATATATTTTACCCACTGCCACCTTCTGTTATATTTCATTTTATATTTGATTTGTCATCCTATTATTTATTTTTTTCTACTATACTCGGATAATTATTGATATATTTTAATTTTTTGGTTATACTCTTAGAAAGAGGTGGCTTCATGAAAAATCGAGATCTTTATCTCATACAGCTAATCCAATACAGGGATAAGCCATTAATAAAAGTCATAACCGGATTGAGGCGTTGTGGTAAGTCAACCCTACTTTCTCTTTTTGAGAACTATTTAATAGAAAACGGTGTAGTCAAAGACCATATTATTCGTATGAATTTTGAATCCTTTGAGTTTGATGAAATAACTAGCTACAAAGAACTACATGCCTATATAAAAGAACGACTTATTAATAACCGTGATAAGCATTATATTCTTCTTGACGAAGTACAACAGGTATCATCATGGGAAAAGGTTGTAAATTCATTTCTTGTCGATGCAAATGTCGATATCTATATTACTGGATCCAACGCATACTTACTATCTTCCGAGCTTTCCACATTGCTATCTGGTCGATATGTTGAAATCAAAATGCAGCCATTGTCCTTTAAAGAGTATTTAGATTTCACTGAAAATGATAAAATCTGCAATCTTCAAGAAAAGTTTAATCAATACCTTAAGTATGGTGGACTTCCCACTGTAGTTGATTTAATGGATAATCCAGATACAATAGGTCCCTTCCTGGAAGGGATATACAATACTGTGCTGATCAAAGATGTTATTAAAAGAAATGGTGTAAGAGATGCAGCCCTTCTTGAAAGTATATTAAAATTTATAGCTGCTAATATCGGCAGTATTGTCTCAACTAAAAAAATAAGTGATTATCTGACCAGCAGTGGCAGAAAGACGACCAGTGATACGATCGATAATTATCTTAGAATGCTTGAAAATGCATTCATTATCTACAAAGCAAATCGTTATGACTTAAAGGGGAAGATGTTTCTAAAAACCCTTGAAAAATACTATATTGTAGACATGGGCATTCGCAACCAACTTGCAGGACTGCGTAATACCGATTATGGCCATATTTTAGAAAATCTTGTTTATCTGGAACTATTAAGACGGGGCTACGACGTCACAATTGGAAAAGTTGGTAAATTAGAGGTTGATTTTGTCGCAACTAAAGCAGATGAGAAAATCTATTATCAGGTCTCAGCTACAATTTTAGATGAGAAAACAAGAGAACGAGAATTACGTCCTCTTGAGTCCATATCTGATAATTATCCAAAATATATTCTTACCATGGACCAAACCGTCTTTAATGACTATTCTGGGATCAAAGTAAAAAATATCATAGACTTTCTGCTTGAATAGTAATAATTTAGCCCCTTAATCGGGGCTTTCTTCAATCTGCTTCCAGTCAGCTACCCGAAACGGATATCCGTCATAGAAATTACAGAACGTGCACCTGCTGTCCTTAGGGGCTTGTTTAATCGCCGAATCAAAGCATTGCAATCTGCATTTATTGATAAATTTATACCGGCCTTTCGAATTTATTTTGATGATTCTGTTGTAATTGCTGCTTCGTTTCTGGCAGTATAATACTCTAGTTCTTGCCGTACAAAATCTAGTGATAATAGTCTTTCTTTTATCTGCTCAATATTTAACCTATCGGTGTTATCGGAATTGTATTCTATCTCAGCAGAAAGTTTTTGGTCCCCCTCAATAAAATACTTATCATAATTAAGATCTCTTTTGTCTGCGGGTACTCTGAAAAAACCACCCATATCTTCTGCTTTTATATATTCTTCCTTTGTTAAAAGGGTTTCATATCTTTTTTCACCATGACGTGTGCCAATGATCTTTATTTCATTATCAGCATTAAATAGTTCCTTTATCGCCAGTGCCAAATCACCTATAGTAGATGCCGGTGATTTCTGAACCATAATGTCTCCTGCTTCCGCATTTTGAAATGCAAAGACTACAAGCTCTACCGCTTCATCGAGGCACATTAAAAACCTCGTCATATTGGGGTCTGTAACAGTTAATGGTTGTCCACTTTTTATCTGTTCGACAAATAAGGGTATTACGGAACCCCTGGAACACATCAATGATTATTTAGCACCGAAAGAGCTAACTACTGAACAAAAAAACAACTATAAATAATTTTGTCCGGCTTTCACCGGTTTCAGCCCCAGCCAGGTAATAAGAATGATAATTAATGATACCAGTGACAATCCCATAAAGGCAATAGAGAAATTCCCCGCTGTGAGGTCAAGGATGGATCCCAGTGCTGGTGGCCCTATTGTTGTACCTAAATTCGAGGCCACTGTCAGTATCCCCATACCCATTCCTATCTGGTGCGGTTTAACTATTTGCGGGAGATAAGCAAAAACAAAAACAGGTATCGGAGTGAATCCTATCCCGAGGCCCAGAGCCAACAAGGGTAAGGGCAGGATATTTTTTGCCAAGAAAGCAAAAGAAACTAAGGAGATGAAAGACCCAATAAGTAAATACGGCTTCTTGCGACCGGTTTTATCAAATATTATCCCTATGATAGGTGCAAGAAAAATCGAAACAAGCATGATTAAGCTAGTGAGAAATCCGGCACTTTGGACAGATATCCCCAGGGACTGATACAACTTGGAGCCAAAGGTCATATAAGATAACAGCTGAAGGTTTGCTAAAGCCCAGATAGCAGCAAGCAGCCAAACACCCAAATTGCCACCGATATTTGAGGATGACCCCGAGCTACTGGAATTATTCCCGATTTCATTTTTAGGTAAATAAAGTGCGAAGAATACCAGAGCTAAAACCACTGCCAAATAGCCGGCAATTATCCACATAATGCCTCTCCATCCTACAACTCCTCCAAGATAACCGAAGAGATTAGCCGCCAAAACAGTACCTGTTGGTACGGCTATGTTAAAAATACCCATACCAAGACCGATATTCTTTTCGTCAAAAAACATAGTAATTAATATGGGAGCAAGTACTATTACTACCGTCGCTCCTACCCCGGCTATTAATCTGCAAAAAAACAATAGTGAAAAAAAACCGGCTAAAGAAAATGCTGTTACTCCCACAATCATAATTAGTAACCCTGCAAGTATCATTGCCTTCATATCAAATCGGTTGGCCATATAAGCTATTAAAAGGGGCAGAAAAATCCCTGGAATAGCGTAAGCACCCATTAACATACCTTCCTGGGAGTTAGAAAAAGATACATCCTTTGCAATTTGACTAAATAAAGGCGGCAGTGCCTGCAAGGAAAAAGCAAAACCCATCATTATTAAAAAAGAGATCGCCAGAATAACCCATTTATACGAGTCATTCACATGATTATTACCCAAGTTTCATTTCCCCCTCGTCTTTTGAAGATATTCCCTTCATAATTCCCATTTTTCATGGTGTCTGAAACAATTATGCGTATTTAAATAGATGATTTTCGACGTTATTGAAATAGTTTATTTTTAACATGATGAATTCTTCTTTTCTTCTCCTGTTTTTTTAAAGTATATCACAAATTACACTTGATTAAAATTGGTTAGTGCATAAACAATCATTGATATAAATGATCGTTTATGATATTCTAAAAAAAAACAACTGAGTGATGAAATGGAAAATTACATCGAAGAGCAGAACTTTTTTAAAGCCTTTGCAGATGCTAGCCGACTTAAGATAATTGAAGTTCTTTCCTTAGAGTGCAAAAGCGTCAACGAGATAGCGAGGTTGGCGGGTCTTTCCCAGCCCTTAACATCTCACCATCTAAAGGTCTTGACTAAGGCAGGGATAGCCCGTGCGGAAAGCCGCGCAAGCTTTAACTATTACTGAATAGTTGACCCGGTGATCTGGAAGATCATCAAAGACTGTAGATATTTTTTGCTAGCTATTCAACAAAAATAGAGATTTAATCATTAATCATTTAATCCTCTTATCGATTATGCCCACAAAACAAAAAGAAAAAGGAGTGGTGATTGTTATGGTTGAAATGTTAAACAATACTCAGTCGACGGAAAGCTGCTGACCTCCGAAGAAGGATGTTGGTCAACACCCTATGGAGACAAATGCTAATACTAAGACTAATACTAAGACTAATGCCATTACTAATACTGAGCACTGTCAAATGTGCGGTCAACCTCTAACCTATTTAAGTGTGGGCAAAGAATTGACCTGCCATCAATGTGGCAAAACTGAAATCGGCAATATTTATTGTCCTAACGACCACTATATTTGTGACGATTGCCACGGAAAAGACCTTTTTGAGGTCATTTTGCAGGTGATTGAAACCACACCGGAAAAGAATCCATTTATGATTGCCGAGGAATTGATGGGTCATGGACGAGTGCCCATGTTGGGTTGTGAGAATGCCTGGATTGCCGCCGGATCATTCCTCGCAGCGCTGAAAAACGAAGGAACACTCAAAGTAACCGACGATCAGATTCATGAGGCTTTGCAGCGCACGAGAAAACAAGCCCTTGGCGGGTATTGCGGATTAACCGGTGTCTGCGGCATTGCTCCAGCCATGGGAGCCTGTTTTAGCGTGATATTAGGAGCATCCTGTCCCAAAGACCAGGAAACATCAAAGACCATGAGCGTGGTCGGGGATGTCATTCATGCCATTGCCTCCCATACGGGCCCATGCTGCTGCAAGGCTTTTGTCAGGGTTTCCCTGGATCAGGCAGTTGAATACGCCCAAAAGTACTTCAATGTTTCCTTGGAAACCGCAGACAAGGATCTGGTATGCACCTATGTGACACGCCATCCCCACGGGTGCCGCATGGAGAAATGCCCTTATTATCGGCCGGATGAAACGGCAGAAATTCATTGTCATTCAAATAATAACTATTATGCGGAAGAGATACAAAGTTTAAGCAAAATGGAACAACTACAGAAAAAAGCACTGGAATTGGGTGCTCAAAACGCCAAGATCATTCAGACAGATACAATTGCCGTTGCAGAATGGGTGCAATTGAAGTGTAAATATGGATGCCCCTTATACAACAAAGATACTTTACATCCTCCATTTGCACCCAGTGCAGAAGAAACCAGGAAAGTAATTAAAGAATATGATTATGCCCTATTACTTGCCGGCCCCGATGGACCTAAACTATCTCAAAAGGCCATTATGATTGAGCATGAGGCCTATGCTATAGGATATTATAAAGCATTTGCTCTATTATCATTGCCCTTTGGTACCAGCCCCACTTGACAATCCGACCAAAACACGACTCAGGCTGAGTCATCCGTACCCCAAGGAAAAAACAAAGATGCCAGACCCTTAATGGAGGCTTGCGGAATTGATGTGTTCAAAACCGCTAGAGATAATGGCTTCCAGATCGATACAAAAAAAGAAACCTATGGTCAATGGAACTTTTTTGCCTTGGTATTGCTTGATTAGACACAAAGAAATAAGCAATAGGAATTATGTTCAAATTGATTCAAGTAAAATGAAGGAGGATCCAGAATGCCTAAATGCGAAAAATGTGGACTTGAAGTTTCTAATGATGAACCTTATGAAGACAACGGCCAAAAGATTTGCGAAGATTGTAAGATAGAAGGTATTCAACACCCTGACATTCATCCGTATTTCAGTCGCATCAAGAAATCCAATGAGGAAACATCCGAATAATGAGCTTAAAAGACACAGGGGAAGGGCACAAGAAAAATGAAGTGCTATTAGATACAACAAAGACAGCGATCAATGGTTTTGTGTTATGAAACTGAGTGCACCTGCTCCTGTTTGTCTTTTAACATTAATACTTCCTGGTATTAAAAGCACTGCGAATCATTTTATAGACTTCTTTGTTTTCTCTCTTTAAGTTTGCTTTTGTTGCTAATTGCTCATGACAATTAGGGCAAAACAATGCTCCATGTGTAGGTATATGTTTGCCAAAATCGGTGAACAGCAACCTCCTTGCGGGGTTCCTTCCGGCGTGTCGTGTTTTATTCCGGCGCTACGAAGTCAAAAAATCAACAGTAAAAGCTTTATAAACAGAGCGCAACCGTCCTCCGGTTGCGCTATTTATATGACCTCCTTTAATAAATCTCAATTTCACCATAATGATCTTATTACGTGTAAATCCATTTTCTATCACATCTATATTATACCAGAAAATAAGTCCTTGCCAAATAATTCCATTAGCCGTAATCTTTTGCTATTGATCTTTCCTCTAATAATCCAATAGGTTTCAGTAATGAATTTCATGGGATATTTAGCCGATAATCACATACACCAGCTCCGGAGGATTTCCAAGACGAGGAATCCACCGATCGCCCGGAACCGCTATGATGTCCGGCTTTCGGGAGTCCAACGATTCCCGCATTGCCTCCCAGCTTCTATCATGGAGATCGGCGACTATTGCGATGGTGAGCTGTTTAGACACATCAGCTGCTATTCTGTAATCCGTTACTACCAGTCGCTGCATTACTCGCCACCTTCCTTTAAATCAAATGTAAAGCATACTTGCCAAAACATTTCACAAAAACACAGCTTTAATAATCAGCCAAATTATAAACAGCCAAATCACGGCAATCGGAATAGCGTAATACCACTTTTTTGGTTTCCCGTTTTTCCATATCTCCTCGGCTTCATTCCTGAATCGCTCAAAAGTATCATGGGGAATGAGCCTAATTGTTAACGCGATTAACGCAGGCAAGATGATAATGTCGTCGAGATAACCAAGTACAGGTAGCTTTCTTTCAGATTCATAGCACCATCTCATTAAAAGTCTCCACTTTTCCTCACATAATGACCACCGTTGCTATCCAAACGCCCCGGGTGAGCTAATCCAATAGATGATAACGATAATATAGCAAATAACAAAATAACCAGAGGAATTTTCCTTGGCATTTATTACTACATCCTTCGTGTTTATCCATTATATCAGGCATTAAATATGGAAGCAAAAAGAATGTAACCTCTGCCACTACTTATGCTAAAACTGGTCCAGCACCATTAAACCCACCAATATCCTTTCTATCTTCGACATCATTTCCGAACATAGATGGTTTACTGGTGGGTTTTTATTTGTCATCTGTCACGTGTCACGAAGACGTCGTGGATATCAAGCATTAAATAAGGAAGCATTACTGAGCCATGAAGAGAGCGATATCTTCGTCAACAGAGCCGATACCGGCGATGCCGAAGTTTTCTACCAGTACCTTGGCCACATTAGGTGATAAAAAGGCCGGAAGTGTCGGTCCCAGGTGAATGTTTTTCACGCCCAGATACAGTAGAGCCAGCAAAACGATAACAGCCTTCTGCTCATACCAAGCGATATTATAAGCGATGGGTAGATCGTTTATATCTTTAAGATCGAATACCTCTTTTAGCTTCAGCGCAATCAGGGCCAGGGAGTAAGAGTCGTTGCACTGTCCCGCATCCAATACTCTGGGAATGCCGCCAATATCACCCAAATCCAGCTTATTATATTTATATTTGGCGCAACCTGCAGTCAGAATGATGGTATCCTGGGGCAACTTTTTGGCAAAATCAGTGTAGTAGTCTCTGCTCTTCATTCTGCCATCGCAGCCTGCCATCACGAAGAACCTCTTTACGGCACCGGATTTCACTGCATCTACCACTTTGTCTGCCAAAGCAAAAACCTGTTCATGGGCAAAACCACCGACGATGGATCCCGTTTCGATTTCCTTAGGTGCTTTTAGAGTTTTGGCCAGCTTGATGATTTCGGAAAAATCCTTTTTGCCCTGGACATCTGCTTCAATATGCTGGCAGCCGGGAAAGCCGGAAGCACCGGTGGTGAAGATTCTGGCTTTTAATTCCTCACTTTTCGGCGGAACGATGCAGTTGGTGGTAAAGAGAATCGGCCCGTGGAAGGACTCAAACTCCGTTGCCTGTTTCCACCAAGCGTTGCCGTAGTTACCTACCAGATGATCGTACTTTTTGAAGGCCGGATAGTAGTGGGCAGGAAGCATCTCGCTATGGGTGTAGACATCCACCCCGGTACCTTTGGTCTGCTTCAAAAGCTGTTCCAGATCCGTCAGATCATGGCCGGAAACCAGAATAGCCGGATTCTTTCTTACACCTATATTCACCTGGGTGATTTCTGGATTGCCGTATTTGGAAGTATTGGCTTCATCCAGCAAAGCCATCACGCTCACACCGTGTTCACCTGTTTTTAGGGTCAAGGCCACCAGATCATCAGCAGAGAGGCTGTCATCGAGGGTGGCAGCCAAAGCCTGGTAGGTAAAGGCATAGAGTTCATCCTTTTCTTTGCCCAGGTTTACCGCATGATGGGCATAAGCCGCCAGACCTTTCAAGCCGTAAGTGATTAGTTCTCTCAAAGAGCGTACATCTTCGTTTTCAGTGGCAAGTACGCCTACTGTGCCTGATTTTTTCAGCATATCCTCTCTGGTATTAACCTCAAAAGTAGCGGCATCATGAAGTTTATACACCACAGCCGGATCAGGAGCTTCGCTTTTGCCGCCGAAAATTCTTTGGAAAAATCCGCTCTTTGGGGTCTCCACAAAGAGTCTGCCTCTCAGATCATTTCTCATGGCAATCATTTTCTTGATTTCTTTTTCAATGGCATTTTCATCAAAATTGGCATTGGTTATCGTCATAAACAAGCTGTTAAATACTTGCTGATTTACCTGTCTGAAATCCCTTACATCCAAATTTCCTTTAACAACGATTTCCGCAACACCTTTGAGGGTGTAAATTAAAATATCCTGAAGATTGGCCACCTGTTCGTTTTTCCCGCACACGCCCTTCACTTTGCAGCCGGTTCCCTTTGCGGCTTCCTGACATTGATAACAGAACATACTCATTGATCTTCCTCCCCAAATTTTTTAATTTTTTATCATAGCAGCTTAATTTATTGCTGCACACAGGTTCTCTCTGACAATTTGGATTATATTCGATTTCGTGAAAGTGGTATGTTGCCTAGGCAACGTATTTGCCGCAAATATGGAAAAGGGGATTTCGCCAGAAAAAGAGCTGCTGCTTTTTTTTAGTTTACTTTCCTAAAAGCCTGAAGGTATTTCTATCGTAATCGATCAGGCCGTCCTTCTTCATCCGTGATAATTCCCGGGACAAAGCACTTCGTTCCGCACCCAGGTATTCCGCCATTTCTAGTCTACTCATAGGGATGGTAAAATAAAGCCTGTTGTTTCGCTGTGCCTGCAAGGAAAGATAAAGCAGGATCTTTTCTCTCAGGGTTTTCATCGAAGTTAATTCTATCTTCTCCATCAGTTGAATATTCTTCTGGGCAATCATGATCACAACATTGTCAATCAAACGGTGATGAAAGGTACAGGCTTTGGCGCAGGAATGGAGGATCCGGTCAAAAGAAAGAAAAAGAATCGTGCAGTCTGCAGCTGCCTGAAAGGAAACGGTGCTGTTATAATATCCGCTGCAGACAAAAGTTTCCCCAAAAATGCTCTTTTCCGGCATTACCGTCAAAATAGTTCTGTTACCCCAGACATCTTCCTTCAGCATTTGCACCATGCCCTGCAAAACAACACCGATGGCATGGATATTTTCCCCGGAGCGAGTGATATAATTGCCTTTAGCATAGGATTTTGTCGTGGGTGTAAGGCAGATAAGAAGATCCTTCGCATCATTGGGGTTTATATTTTGAAATAACGGTGTATCAAACAGTTGGTCCAGGTATGCTTTCATCCTTCACCTTCCTTTCTCCCTCCGTTGCACACTTCATTCAACACCATCTGATATCGATGCATCATAGTTGTCAATAATATTTTTGACGGCATCATTCATATATAGAATTTCTCCACTTTTTCCATATACAGTTAAACCATCAGGTACTGCGTCGACGATAGCATTCCATTCGGCTGACTTTTGCTCAGCTAGGTGCAGCGCATTTGTTAATTCTTCTTTCGCTTGATTCAGTTTATCAACTAATTCTAAGGCATTATTTTCACTTTTCTTAAGAGCTTTTTCTGCCTCTCTTAGGGGAGTTATATCCATTGCAACAACCACATAGTTGATAATATTTACTTCCTTATCACGTAGAGCTTCGGTTGAAGCGACTTGGGTCCCCCTCGTGCCGTCAAACCGTTCAAAATCCAAGACCACACCAATCAGTGCTTCCTTCGGTTGGAATGGTTTAAATACTACCGGTTCGTCGGTGCCGGGCAGGAATAATTTATGTGAAGTGTATTCTTCAAGGCTACCGAACAAGGGAGAACTGCCCCTATACATATTTACCGTTTCTTGATTCACCATAACCACTTTTCCCGTATGATCCGAAACCCAAATACCGGCAGGTATTAAATCCATTATGGCTTGAAGCCAATCAGCTCTTTCTTCTGCGATTTTCATATAATGATCTTTTTCTATCTCGGTTTTTTTGCGATCGGTGATGTCGGAGAACATAGCAATCGAACCATCAAATTTGCCGTTTTTATCAAATAACGGTGTTGAGGAGAGGATACACCACAGAGAGCTTCCATCTTTCTTAATGAATCTGTAGTCTATTACTTGCTTGTTTTCTTCCATATGATCAGCCAGTCTCTCATTAGCCGCGGCTTGAAATTCCGGGGCCATAAATGCCTGGGGAGACCGGCCCATCAATTCATCAAAGGAGTAGCCGAGCATCTGCTGAAGTCTTTCGTTTACCAGTATGGTTTGATCGTTGCCGTTTATTACCCAGATACCTTCTTGTGATGTTTCAAAAATAGTGCGATATTTTGCTTCACTCTCCCGCAGCGCATCCTCCATGTGCTTACGCTCGGTAATATCAAATGTGACTCCATAGACCTTGACCGCTTGCCCCTTCTCATTATAAACGATCTTCCCCCGGTGCTTCGCCCAGATATATCCGCTGTCCACGGTCTTTATGCGGTATTCCAGATCAAACCTGGCGGCTCCGATTTCTATGTAATAAGGAATAGAGTTGCCCCCTGTTGTATCGTCGGGATGGATCAGTGTATGCGTATATGCCAGACGTTCTTCCTCGGGCACAAGGTCGAGACCGATGCACTTGGCCCGAAAAGTACGGAGATAAAGTGCGCCAAGAGCACACGCACAAGGTCGAGATCGATGCACTTGGCCCACTTTTCCGAGCACATTATCGTGCCCGCCACAGGGTCTACGATCCAGCTGCCTTCTGTAAAACTGTCAATCAGCTCAAGCGTCTCCTTTTCCTTCCGCTTTAGTTCGTCCGAATAGCGCTGAAATTCTTCTTCCGCCTTCTTTTGCACAGTGATGTCACTCGCCATACCGAACCATTCTTTTATCTCCCCTTTTTCGTCAAATGTAGGCACCGCACAGGAATGAGTCCATCCAATGCTGCCGTCGTCCTTAAGGACAGGATGTTCAAGGTCAAAGGTCTTTTTTTCATTAATGCATTCATGATTCCACTGCTGAAAGCAGTAAAACCTAACTTTCTAACCACATTATTGGTAGTAAATTAAGGATAACGTTCTTTAAAAATCCCATATGCGCGATATAAAAAGGTAATATTTAAGTTTACAATGCATATTTATTCACCTTTTCCATCAAGTTCTTTATTTTTCTTTGTTAAATAGCGACAGGTATCCCTTGGTTTGGTTTGAGTGATTCTTTTACTTTTTTGCGGATATCTCCGTTAAAGAATATAGTTAACTGGCGAAAATTATGGGCGATTAACTTTTTTCCTACAACTAGATGGCCTTTTATGATACCCCTTACACTAAGTTTATCCATTTCTTGTGCTCTTTTTAATGTTGAGTTTGTTCCTTCAATAGCGGCTCTTTTACTTGTGGCTTCTTTTCGTTCTTCTTTAGCTTCAAGCTTTAAGCGAGTTTCTTCGGCAACTAAGGCCTTTTGGGTTACCCGTACGACAGTATCTTTTTTCTGGAATTTGACTCGGCAATTTTCTTTAAGGGGGCATTCATTACAAATTTCACGGTTGAAATGGGCACTCAGTGTTTTGCTTTTTTCATTAAATTCCGATCTGATGGACTCTTGACCTGCAGGACAACGAAGAATATTTTCTTTATTCTCAATCTCAAAATCATTGTAAGGAAGTTTATCGCTGGTTTTTTTGCGGCCAGTCATATCTGTGTAATGGATTTCAATCCCTTGGGTCTTTGCATCTTCAACGATATCGGAACCTTTATTCCATTGACTAGAACATCGTAAGCCAGTGAGATACGGCCAGCTAGTTTTATATTGGACATAATTTGGGTGGAATCCATACGTGCTTCATCGGTATCAAGTCCGGCAACTTTAATAAAATGATCTGTAAGTTTTTCAAACTGAGTAAAAATAAGGTCTGCTTCTTCCGGATGTTCAAGAGAATAATTGTAAAGCCTGGCTCTAAACTCATATAGAGTTCGGGATGCAAAGTAGCGTTCCTCTAAGGTTCTAAGGCCTAAAGCATATGAGATTTGAAAGTTATAGGCGTATTCTTCAAGAAGAACTTCATCTGTATATCCACGAATTTCTTTGATTAGATCCAGACCCATTAAAATATTTACAGGGAAGTTGGGACGTCCGTTATCACTACAGTATAACGGAGAAAACAAGCTTTCATCTATTTTGCAAAAAACATGTTCATAAAAGAATGCTGGCCAGGACTTTTCAAGTTTTTTAGCAAGTCGTGAATCCATAGTAAAAAGATTATTAAATAAGTTTTGTTGTAAATGTTCATTGTTTTCTCTAAACATCTGCTAACACCCCAAATAATTTATTTATCTCTTTGTTTCTTCTATTTTCTAATCATTACTTGTTTATTCGATATGAAGAGATTAATTTCCTCCTGGAAATGAGGATTTTATTGGGGTTTTCGCAGTGGAATCATATTATAGGTTTTTTTCTTTTAGATGAAGGCAAAGCGAATTTCATATAACCTATGCTCAAGGTACTAACAAGCTCATATTCTTCAGAAATGCCATGTTTTATCTTAAATTCCTTAGTATTTAAAATTGGTTCTGCAAAGCCGATCCAACAAGTTCCTATTCCCATGCTATGAGCAGCTAACATGATATTACCTGCTGCAAGGCTGCATTAATAAACATGCCAATGCGATTCTGCATTACCATAAATAACCAAAACAGTATTTGCATGATTAAAAACATGAAACTTAGGGTTCGTTAACCAGCTTTCGAATTGACGAAAATATGGATCATTCCTGCTAATTTTACTATTGCTTTCTAACTGAAGTAAGCTTACACTGGTCATAAAATAGTTTCTCCTTTGTTTGTGATTTGTTTATCGACTTCATTTTAACAAAATTAGAACTCTTTTTCTATTTATTGAGCTTCACTTTTTAGGTGAAAGCAATAAAATCGCGAAACACTTTAACTAAGCAGTACAAGGTACTATTTGATGAGCCCTTATGAATAATTAAGGTTCATCTATATAGTTCATCAAAAAACTAAATAAGTTCACACGAAAGCAGATAATCTATACCCTATTTTCATTCTCCTTTTGTGCCGCAAGTCATGATGGTTGATAAGTTGGTGTCAGGCACGCAACTTCATTTATTTTTAAAGGACGGTAAGATAAATGAGAAATCATATAAAAAATAAGATATACCTTGTTGAAACACTTCCCCCAAAACAAGATACCGAAAGGCTGGAAGATGATCTTCAACTTTTTGCTAAAAAATTCAATAAAGTTATGAAAAGTGGTTATTGTGCTTGTATTGGAGATAACCCTATGGGAAATCTTTATTTTAAAGGCATAGAAATTATAGAAGAGTTAAAACTTGATATAAATCCTGAACAGGTAATAATTCACCTTAATACATTCCATACCAAAGAAGACTTACACAGCATCCTTGATAGATGCGAATCCAAAGGAATCAAATATCTGTTAGTTTTGAGTGGTGATGGTTCAGAACGTCTGCCAAAGCTTCAACCTTCAGAATTGGGAATTGAAGGAATGGCAGAGTTAGTTACCTCTGTTGAATTATTAAAATATATAAAAGAAAAATATCAAGATACTTTTATTCTAGGTGTAGCTTTTAATCCATATAAACCGAAAGAACCTGAGTTTAATAAACTACAAAAAAAGATAGACGCTGGTGCATCATTTATTATAACTCAGCCAATTATTGAGAGAAACGCTGTCGTTGATGAAGTATTAGAAAAATATTTGGATGTACCCCTTATTGTAGAAGCATGGATGAGTAAAAATCTTCGCCTGCTCTCTGACATAGTTGGATATGAGGTCGTAGAAAATACGCAATTCAACCCTATCGAAACACTAAAAATGCTCCATACATTTTACCCTAAATGTGGCTTTTATTTATCATTTCTAGGATTTAAGTCACAATATCATCTAATAGAAAATATATGGATCTAATTTTCCCTAAATTCACTGAAACAGTTCCGCTGTTGGGAGCCACCTTTGAAAGTATTACAATTATCCTGAGGATATTACCGTAATACTTTAAGAGAGACATCCCTATGTCGTCATCTCCTCATCAACCCAGTCTTCCTCGACATACACCCTCCCGTTCCGACCTTGGACTTTTCAGTTAGGCCCGGCCTTATACAACTTACATCTCAAAGGACCATAGCAGAAGGTCTCAAACCCGTACTTCTTCCGGCCTCTCGGGTTCCAATTGGGCTGCTTTTCCGATGCCAATAATAAGTTGGTGTAAGGCACCGGCTCGTACTCGATTTCGCCCGCCCTATTTCACCTTCAAATTAGTTGATAAATATTCATTATTAGCATATAATATTAGTAAAGTAGGGAAAGTAGGGGGCAGGATTATGGAATTAGCAAAAGTAATGTCTAAAGGGCAAGTAACAATTCCAATTAATATCAGAAAAAAACTCAACCTTAAAGAAGGTGATAAGGTAGTATTTATTGAGAAGGATGGAAACATCATTGTGGTAAATTCAGCTATGTTGGCTCTTCAAAAGATTCAATCTTCTTTTGAGGGTGAAGCAGAAAGATTAGGTCTAGGAACAGAAGATGACGTTGTAGACTTAGTAAAAGAAATTAGAAGAGAAGCACATCAAGAAAAGCAGGGAAATAACATATGAGGATAATGCTGGATACAAATGTTTTAATTTCTGCTTTCATATTTAAAAGCAGTGCTATGAATAAGGTTATTGAAACTATTTTACTTGAGCATAGACTTGTTTTATCTTCATTTGTAGTCGATGAGTTGAAACGGGTTGTTTTGAAAAAGTTTCCAGGAAAATTGGGCGCGCTTGATGATTTTTAACTGTATTACCCTATGAGTTAGTTTATACTCCTGAAGTTATGAAAGAAAATTTGTTTAAGATTAGGGATAAAATGGATTATCCCGTGCTAAACACAGCAATAATTGAAGATGTGGATATCTTAGTTACTGGAGATAAGGATTTTTCAGATGTCGAGATTGAAAAACCTGAGATATTGACTCCAAGTGAATTTGCTGAAAAATATATTATACAATAACAATAATGGAGTACCCACAATAAAAGTGCAATCCAAAATCATAAGCGGTTGAAAAAATCTATGTTTATAAGGCAGAGCGCATTAACGGCAGACGAGTACAGCGTATCAAAATAGTTTATAACTGTATTGGCGAATTTGACCCATCGGTTTCTACATCCACCACTGAACAAGAAAAATATCGGCATAGCCGGTAAATATATACCAAACTATGCCGATATTTTTCCGGGATTAAAAATCCCTAAGACGCACCCTCTAATCGGGGCTAACAAGCTCATATTCTTCAGGAACGCCATGTTTTTTCTTAAATTCCATACTCAAACGCCCCTTTCCCTTTAGACTGACCTCATTGCATGTCTTCTTGCATTGAAATACGCTTCGTCTTCCGCGCTAAATGTAGAAATTGCCTTATCGAACTTTTTCAGCACTTTATCTTTATCCTCCGGGAAATGTGCCGTAAATGCGAGTACATCCGTAGAGGTAGCAGAAAACACCCCAATTGGGTTCTTCATATCCTGAATCAGCCTGCGAAATTCCTTTAACCGCTCCAACTCGGTCTCTTCTTTGAAAGTACCGTCCAGCATTTCCTGATGGAGCTTTGTACCCGGAAGAATTGCAACTGTTGTCAGGAACATGTAATACGGATGCAGCTGATTCAGAACCGCCGCCGTCCTTCTTGCACTCTCTTCGCCGTTTCCGGCACCTGCAAGTCCTCCGAGATAGATGATGCGGTAGGGCATCCCAGCTTCTTCCAACTTCTTACACTCCCTCAGAATGTCCTCTGCTGTGTATCCCTTCTTCACATGGGAAAGAACGTCGTCATCCGCACTTTCAATTCCAAGAACGATATTATCGTATCCTGCCTCGTGGAGAATATGGATTTCCTCCGCGCTTTTATGATACAGGTCATTCACCCGTGCATAGGTTCCAATCCTTGCTTCCGGCAGGTATTCTTTTGTCAGATCAGCAAACCGTTTCAACTTATCCACAGAAAGCGCAAACGGATTACCGCCCGTCGCCCATACCTTCGTCGTATGGGGATAAACCGCTGCCGCCTCCTGCAAATCTTCTTCAATCTGCTTCCAGTCAGCTACCCGAAACGGATACCCGTCATAGAAATTACAGAACGTGCAACTGTTGTGTGTGCAGCCTACAGTGAGTTCAATAAACAGGTCGTTTGCGTCCGTCTGAGGACGGACGATGGGACTATTGTAATGCATGATCATTTCCTCCGTTTATTCATTTATTCAACTACTTATCTCGTTTTGTCGATATGATATGCCCGAGAAAAAGCAGATTTCTCTGCCTTTCTTCCTCCGAAAAATTATCAACCGCTTCTACAATTCGTGCGCCACATAATCTGCAGTCCGCTGAATTGTTTCCTCGTTCCGGCGATAATATGTCCATTTGCCTCTGCGCTCAGCAATCAGGAGTCCTGCTCTCTGCATGATATCCAAATAATGTGAAATGGTAGACTGTGATACATTTGCTTTTTTCTGTATGCTGTCCACACATACCCCAATGTCCCAGTCAGTCCTTTCATCCACCTGATATTCCTGCCGGGTGAAATAGTTTTCGGGTTCTTTCAACCATTTCAAAATATTAAGTCTCGTTTCATTGCCTAACGCCTTGCAAATTTCTAAAATATCCATGCTTCTATTATATCTACAATTATAGATATGTCAATATGTAACTTTGATTTTTCCTACTAAATATTTAACCTGACCGCTTGACTATCAAACCGTCTTTAATGACTATTCTGGGATCAAAGTAAAAAATATCATAGACTTTCTGCTTGAGTAGTAATAATTTAGCCCCTTAATCGGGGCTTTTTATCTGTATATGCTTTATATCAAGCTAAAATCCTGCTATATCGTCAGCTCTTTAACCTCAGCTCGATTAGCTCGATTAACTTGCAGTTCTAGTCTCCCAGCTTTTCTGCCATACAGGGAAAAATATAAGAACAGGCAGGCAAAAACGATGACCGCAATTGCCATATACAAACCCCTATAACCTATGAACGGGATAAACAATCCCATGATATAAGGACCGATACCCAATCCTCCATCCAAAAAGATAAACCAGGTCGAAGTTGCTAATCCAATTCGGTCCTTCGGCGAAACTTTCACGGAGATGGCCTGACCGCTTGAAGTTAATGTTCCATATCCTAGACCGACCAAGGCCCCGGCTGTTAAAAGGGCAAAGCCTTGATGAACTTGGCTTAATATCGCTAACGCAATCGCAAACAATAAAAATGATGGATACATGACACTATTTTCCCCTTTTAGATCAAACCGGCGGCCGGTAAGGGGTCTTGAAATGAGAATGAATACTGCATACACGATAAAGAAGAAACTGCCGGCACTTTCTAAGTTAATCTCCTGCATATAGGGAGTGAGGAAAGTAAGGATACTTGAATAGCAAAAACCAATGAAAAAGCCAATCATTGAAATTGGAAAAGCCTTGGCTTCAATGAAATTGTGAAGAGAAAATCCTTTCCTTTTTTCAAGTTGTTCCGGTGTTATTTCTACATTGGGGACCTTTATAAAAAAGGACGTCATTAAACCGATTACTAATAAAATAATACATAGTATGTAATTCATCGTATAACCGGCATGCTGAATAAAAAACATTCCTAAGAAAGGCCCCATCGCAGCCGCAAGAGTTACACTCAGCGCGTAATAGCCTGTTCCTTCGCCGCGCCGCTCATTTGGAATAATCCTTGCAACAATTGTACCTGTTGCGGTCGATGTTATACCAAAGGTAATTCCATTCAATAAACGGTTGAACAAAAGTAAAGTCATATTGTTAACTATAAAATAAAAGCATGTCGTGATGATAAAGAGAATAAAACCGGAATAAAGCATCTTCTTCCACCCCACCCGATCAATCGACCTACCGGAAAAAAGACGGGCGATCAGTGCTCCAAGGACGAATATGCCGGAAGCAATGCCAGCCTCACTTGGTGTTGCTGCAAATTTTTTCGTTGCAATAACAGTAATCGATACCATCAATAAGTAAAAGGTAAAGTAAAGAAAAAAGTTGGCTATTGAGATAATTAAAAAATCCTTTGTCCATAATTTAGGGTTATTCATGATTGACTCCTTTTAGGTTTTGAATGTTTTTCCGTAGTTTAGGGAGAGCCTCAAAGACAGCAATTTGTTCGGATTCCGGAATACCCTCCATGACTTCAGCCTCCAGATTCGTTATCTTTTCCCGACAATTTTGATAAAGGCTTTCTCCGTACTCCGTCAATTGAATTATTTTTTCGCGCCGATCTTTACCCGGTAAAACATTTATGATGAGTTTCTCCTCTAGACATTGGACTCTCCTTGTTATCGTTGGATTTTCTACGTTATAGTGGGCAGAAATTTCAACAAGTGTGGATGGCCCATTATTTTTAACATAAAGAATAACCTGCCATAGCGAGTAGGACAACTCATATTCGCCCAGTAACTCGTTTAACTTACTGATCAGCGGTCGATACAATAAAAAATAACGTTGAAAGAATCCTTGCATTTTCTTTCCTCTCCTCTAAAGAAAATTGGCTTATGCCCAGCATAGCGAAAGGCATCCGCCTTCACGGACCATGTCCAACGGAAGCCCCAGTTATACTTTTATAAAAATTAGTTACCCAAGGTAACCATTTAAATACTTTTTTATTCTACTCTTTTTAATCGATTTGTCAACAAATTCGAGATAAAAAAACTGGCGGGATATTCTATTATCCTTTGGAAAACAAGATCCGCCATAGCCGATACCGGCATTTAAGAACTTGCTGCCAATATGCTGATCAAAGCCCCCCTTTGGAAAAATTTCCTTGACAGGGGATCATATATTCGGTAAAATCAAGTTATGGAACATATGTTCTGAGAGAAGAAAGGAAGGACAGGGATCAATAATATGGAAAAAACGGACAAGTCAATGAATGAAACAATTAAAGAAACGACGAATCAAATGATGGATCAAACCATGATTATGGGGGAGCGATTAATTAATACCAAAACTGCTTGCAAAATACTGGGTGTCAGCTCCAGAACTCTGCGCCGCTGGTGCAAAGATGGTTTTCTCCCTTATTTCAACACTGTAGGAGGGCACAAAAGGTTCTCTTTAAAAGAAATCAAGAAATTTTTGGCTAATAATCATGTTAATTCTGACACCTAAAAGAAGACTACCGCTGTCGGTAGTTTTTTTTATCCTCATTTGTCCCTCTTGTCCTCTTTTTCCGGAGATGTCCTGATATGCCCATCTGGAAAATCATACCTCCCAGAATTATAATGAACAAAACGAACAAACATTCATATTTATGATAAAAATACAACTTAACGTTTATGAGGAGGAAAAGTAACATGGCCCGTTCTCGCAATATTAAACCAGGATTTTTTGTTAATGACCAGTTGGCAGAGATAGCACCTTTGGGGCGTATTCTTTTTGCCGGCCTTTGGACCATTGCCGATCGGGAAGGCCGTCTGGAAGATCGGCCCAAAAGAATCAAAGCTGAGCTTTTGCCCTATGATGATTGTGATGTGGATGGATTGCTGGAGGATCTGTTCCAACATGACTTGATCCAAAGATATCAGGTGGGGGGAAAGGCTTATATCTGGGTGATTAATTTCAAGAAGCATCAAAATCCCCACAAAAACGAAGTGGAGAGCAGTATTCCTGCGCCGACGGAAAAATCGGGAAATATCGCGATAAGTCCTGAAAAGGCGGAAACCACTCCGGCTGATTCCTTTAAATTGATTCCTGATTCCCCTATCCTGATGCCGGATTCCTTTAACCCTATTTCTGATTCCCTTAACCTGAACTCCGATACTCCTCGAGAAATAGAGGCAGCGGCAGCGGCGGCGATGGAAGAAATGGAAATAACGGAAACAACTGTGATTACAGCAAGGTCAGAGGGGGCACCAGCGACAGAATTGGCAGCAACGAAAAAAGGGGCAGAAAAGAGAGAAACAGCAGAACTGGCTGATATGGCTGATGTTGCTGATGTTGCTGATGTTGCTGATGTTGCTGATGTGGCTAAAGTGTCAGGTGTGGCCAAGATTGCAGAAACGACTGCAGCTGCAGCAGTAATGGCAGCAAGGGAATTTAGGCGCCCTTTACGTCCCTTGGAGCTGGACCAAATCCGGTCATGGGTGGAAAGCTACGGGCGGTTGGTCTACCTTGCCCGCTGGGATTCTCATCCCCATATTTCACAACCGATCACATGCGCTCTGTCAGACACCACCCGGAGCCGCCCATTGATAATAGAATCCTTCTCTTTACATGCAATTCCGATAATACAACTTATGTTGGCTATCTTGGATGCCAATAAGTTGATAAGTTGGTGTCGGGCACCGGCTATTGATCTTTTACAGATGGCCTTGCAACCGTGAAAATGGCTCTAATTTCATGTAAAAGTGGTTAAGTTTTAGCGATAAGGTAGAGCTATTAAAGAGTGAAATATTCAGATGGCTCCCACCATCAACTCAATGGCTCTATATTACGGATTGTGTAGCTCTATTTCAGGAGATTTGGTGGCTCCTCCAACACGTAATATTCAATCGAAGACGCTAACCGGGGACACTTGACGGCCAGACAATACCAAAACCCTTAAGGCAAGGGCCATTACAAAATGGCCCCCTGCCATCCGGCAACATTGACCGAATTGCAGATTACCACTTACTTGCAGCCGGATCGGTATCAGCAGAGAAAATTACTTATAGGTTGCTTGATTCCATAGTAAAGCTTGGTGAGTATCTTTTACTTGGCACTGAGCATTCGGACCCTGTTCTGCAAGAGAAAGGATATCGCAAGCTGGTATGCGGTGAATACATTTGTGTATACCGACTAATTGACGACACGATCTATGTTTATAGGATAGTCCATGGCACAACCGATTATCCGAAGTTGTTTCGCTAGTTGAAACTGCTATTGACAATTAATAAAAAAATAAAGTATGATACTATATGATACATTAGTAAGGAAACCAAGTTTCCTTACTAATGTATCATTTTAATAAAAGGAGCATATAATATTTTATTAGATAGAAAAAGAGAGGATAAAAATCCTATGGAAAAGCGTCGTATTCACATATCATCAAAACGGCAAATCACCATTCCTGCTAAATTCTTTGAAGCTTTAGGCCTTTCAGACGAAGTAAATTGCATCTATTCAAATAATATGTTGATTCTCACACCCGTAAAAAATGAAGATTCAGCATTTGCAGAAGAGATATTATCAGACCTTATAGATCAGGGTTATAGTGGTCAGAAATTATTAAATGAATTTAAACGCATTAACCGCCAGATACGTCCAGCCATAGAAAAGGTTATCGAACAAGCTGACGCATTGGCAAGGGAAGTCTCTGTTAACTATGTAGACCGTACTGATGAAATTTTCGGCTTAGATAGTGAAACGGAGGACTAGAAAATGCTTCCTGTAATTTATACACCTGTAGCTGAAAAGTACTTTAAGAAGCTAAAAGATAACGGCTTAAAAAGAGCCTTTCAGGAAGCAATAACTAGCATACGTAAAAATCCATATGTTGGACAAGCAAAAACTGGTGACTTAAATGGATTATTTAGCATGGATATTTATTATAATCGCACCAACTACGAACTGGCCTATCGAGTTTCCGCATTAGAAAATGGTGATATTGTGGTTATTATCATGGCTGGCACTAGAGAAATTTTCTATAAGGAACTTAAGCGTTACTTAAACTTCTAAAAAATGCAGCTGTTTCGCTTCCCAGTACATCAGTTATTGAACTTGGCTTTTTTTAGTCTCGTTTCATCGGCAGCATAGTCCATGGTGGAGCGGCTACAGCCTCTTCCCCCACCTCTTTAGTAGAATTAATACCACTATTTGCATGCCGACATAGCCCAGGACCATTAGACTGATTTCTTTCTTTCCAGCTAACAGCAGGTTGTCAACAACCCCGTCCCTCCGACAATCCCTCCGACAATCTATGCAACACTGTTGTTACCAGGCAGTGCTTAAGGTTTAAGTACTGGTGGTAGGCTAGACCTTTCCATGCATCTATTTATTTTCACCCGGGAATAACACCCCAATAATAACGATATCATTATCAAACTGTTTATAATAAATCTTAAACTTATTAACAACAATCCTTGATACACCTTTATATCTTCCGAATTCTTCTGTGTAAGTCTTGCCGATAATAGGATTTTTTAAAAAATCTTCAGTTTCTATGATAATCTGAGAAATAAAATTCAATGTTTCCTCTGGAGTAAATCTTTCACTCCTAAATTCAATAATTTTTCCCCTAACAACAGGAGTCCATATAACATTACGATAATCCATCACATAAAATCCTTTTCCGAAAGTGTTTTTAAAAGGTCGGAGGTCGTAATTCCAAGTCCTTTCTTGTATTGTTCTTCACCGTTTTTAAACATATGCTCAAGCGTTGGATTTACCTCGACATCGGCTTTTATTGATTGCACATTTTCTTCTTGCAAAACAAGAGTAAACTTACCTTTACCTGGTATTGTAAACTGAAAAACCGAATTTTCACTATCCATATTAAAAATGTATTTCATGAGTTCCTCCGAAGATAGAATCTTACCCATTAAAGTCACCGCCAATTAAATAGTTTTCTGTTCACATCATATCATACGAATTAACTTTTATAAAGTGATTACACTAGCCTTAGACAAACTTCTTTTCATTTAATGTGGCAAATAAAATGTCCTAACACTATCTTTAACACGTACGGGAACCCATAACGATCTATTTTAAATTTAAATTAGACTCATCATATTCTTGAAGATCATTTTCTGAGAGAAGGAACGATATGTAGGATGTCAATAAGTTGATAAGTAGGTGTCAGGCACGGATCCCTACGGATCCCTAAATGGAGGGCATATGGTGCTTTTATGAAAATTGCTTTAATAAATGCAAGCCCAAAGCGCGGGAATAGCGCAAGCAAAATCATTTTGCAGACGCTGGAAAAGCGCTTGACCGATGTTGAAATCACATTGGATGTTGAGATCACATGTTATGATAGTGCGTCCGGAGATGCGTCGGCATTGCTTCACGCCATGAGCGGGTGCAACGCCCTCGTGTTTGCCTTTCCTTTGTATGTGGATGGCATTCCCGCCAACCTGCTGCGCCAGCTGGAGCAAATTTGCCCATCTATTGCGCAGGCTGCCCCGCAGGCAAAGGTATATACGCTTGTGAATAACGGGTTTTATGACGGCTGCCAAAATACCTTGGCTTTAGAGATGATGCAGCATTTTACACAGGAAGCCAACTTGACATGGGGGCAGGGCATCGGGATCGGTGCCGGAAGTATGGTGCAAGGTATTCCAATCGGTTCAGGACCGTTCACCCGACTGGGGAAAACACTAGATGCACTGGCAGAAACCATTTTGCAAAGACGCTCATTTGAGAACATTACCCTTGACCCCAACCTTCCTCGCTTCTTATATAAGCAGATCGCTAATATGAGCTGGCGGCCGCAGGCTAAGAAAAACGGGCTAAAGAGAAGCGAGTTATATAAGCGGCATTAACCCCCATCCCTACCAAAGATAATTATGTTTCCTTAGTTGAGAAAGAGGTAAAATAAACGTAAAAATAAGATTGCTAGTAAAAATGATAACTTTTTTATCATTTTTGAATGATTTTCACTTATTTTTACGAATATTTATCATTGAAAATAGTGAATAATAATATTAAACTTAAATAAAGTTGAAATGTACAGTATGGTCAGCCTGCGGGAGTGGGCAGAGGTGCAGTGGTAAATCCTTGGAACCAAGGTACCTGTGACACAAACGACCATACTGTTTTATTTTTTTATTCTTTTCACATCGTCACAGATCTGGTCAATTATAATAACGGCATGAGATGTTTCGTAATCACCCGAAATATATTCCCGCGATATACTGCCTGCTATTGCATCAGCTATTTGAAGACCTTTTTCCTTTTGCGAATCATTAAATCCTATATTTAAACGGGGCATCTGAAGTATTTCTTTTATATTGTTTATATACCGGTTCATATACCGATCAACTTTTTCAACTCTATCGACCGCAATTACGCAATCATTCACTGTTACATTACAATGTTTTAATAATTCCGCAATAGTTTCTGCATAAAGTTCTTTATGTTTTCCATTGTAATTTTCACGAATAATAGCCCAGAATTTAATCTGATCCCCGAACTTGGCAAGGCCAAATTTCTGGCACACTCTCAAAGCAGCCTCCCTCATGCTGATTTTTGAGGTGAAATACAGTGCTATTCCATAAAGATATACATTCACAGGGTATTTTCTGTTTGGTAGTTTAATGGATGGCCAAAGGACAACTTCTTTCTTATCAGGAAACTTAAGCATAGGGCAAGTAAGTTGTTTCTCCTGACTATTAATGACAAATTTATAACTCAGATTTTTTCGCCTGAGCAGTGAACAGCTTTTAAGCTCATCCAAAATTTCTTGTTCTAAATTGCAGTAAAAATTGTTGCTGTATATATTGATTTTCGTATCAATTAATGTTATTATCATTTTGTTTTTGGGAATCTTGAAGGGTTGAATGCTGGTAACATATAACATTAAAACCTTCAAGACTTTTTCTATATTTTAGTGGTTATTTTTGTGGTAATAAATTCCCTTAGCACGCTAAAAAAAGCATACCATAGATTTGGTATACTTTTCTCATATCACTGGTGACGTTTTTGGTAAGCTTAATTTGTAGCGTATCCATCTTTTAGCCTCGTTTCATCGGCTGTAAAGTCCACGGTGCAAGTGGCTATAGCCCTATCCCCTACCTCTTTGGTAGGATCAATATCACTAATGGTACGTCGACATAGCCCAGGACTGTTAGACTGATTTATTTCTTTCCAGCTAACAACAGATTGTCAACACCCCCCCTGACAATCCCTTAACTTATTTTTTCAATTCCACCGGTGTCAACAGTATCAGCGTTAACTACTAATTCTACTTTCAAACATTCACGACACTGATGTTCTTTATTTACTTCTAATACGGTACAATTATAACTGGTCCCATGTTTAAGGAGATTAGTCATGCTCTTACTGTAGTACCTTGGTAAAAAGCCCACATGGTCCCCCTTTGTATCCATAATTTTAATTGCATATTTATCAAACTCATTTTCAGGCTCCAGTTCAAATTTTAATTTATCCCCAGCGTCCAAATTAAATGTCTTATCACAATCTTCCCCATCACAACCAAAATAATGTCTCACACCTTCAATATAAAAGATTCTATTAATTGTAATGTCATACTCTTCAAATATCGGGTCAATAAATTCCAGGGTATCAATTGGTAATCTGGCACCACTTCTTTTTAATAATTTAAACTCATCATATTCTTGAAGATCATATTTTGAGAGAATCTTTTCAATACCCCTTCGTTTTCTATCTGGCAATCTACTGGAGAATATAGGAAATAAAGTATTAATTTTGTATACTTTATTAATATTCTCGAAAGGTATTAATAATTCAAACCCATCTTTAATGGCCTCCGCTACCTCGTGTCCATAAGAGAACTCAAATTGACTGTTCTTAGATAATTCACCAACAATAGGAAATTCCTATCAATTGAAGCATCCACCTGTCGATACCCTTCAAGAAGCCTTTCTTTGGAAAGACGAAAGAACAGTCTCTCTTACAGGTATTATCTCAGTGGATACAAATCAATATGAAGTGGAACCTTTTCTTTGTGGTAAAAAAGTTACCCTCCGTTACGATCCCTATGACTTTTCATGCGGAATTAGGGTTTTCTATGATGGCCGACAATTTAAGGATGCCGTACCTGCTAAAATTCACCGTCATAGCAAGAAAGGGTTTCAAAAAGAGCTTTCTTCTACACCTCCTGTTACTGGATTGAATTTTCTGGAACAGCTGGCCGAAACTAAACTAACTAAGAAACAAGCCCTTTCTTTTTCCGGGTTGGAAGGTGATTTAAAATGATGGCTCAACTTTCTTTTTTACGGGAAATCCCCACGGAAGGTTTACTTTCTCTCCCACAGCACAGGGAAGCTCTTGCCCGTCTTAAATACATAATTGCATCGAAAGGTTTTGGTGTTATGACCGGGTCCCCAGGTATGGGAAAATCCTCAATTTTACGCACTCTTGATGCTTCCCTGGATAAATCACGGTTTCTTTTTTGCTATATCAATGATGCAGATTTAAAACCAAAAAACCTGTATAGCAAAATTCTTTATTATTTATCCGTACAGCCATCAACCTATCTGGATCGGATGAAAAAACAGTTTCGTGATGCCGTAGTTAATTTATATGATACTCATGACCGCCTACCCATCATCGTTATTGATAACGCTCAAGATTTACCTATCCAGACTATTAAGGAGATACGTTACCTACTAAACTTTGAAATTGATGCCAAAAGTTTACTGTCCCTTATCCTCGTGGGCCACCCTGAATTAAGGGATACTTTAAAACTTCGTTCCTTTGAGGCAGTTTCCCAGTGTATTACCGCTCACTACCGTCTCTCACCTTTGGATGAGAAACAAACATACGAATATATTTCGCATCATCTCAATCTTTCTCAACTTAAGATGCTATTTCCTGAGGATGTTGTTAACCGTATCCATCAGTTTACTTCCGGGATTCCCAGGGTCATTAATCAGATTTGTCGACACTGTCTCATTGATATGGATTCCAATCAACTGGAATTGGCAGATCACCAAGTATTAGAACGGGTTCTTTCTGAGTTCCAGTATTAATGGAGGGAGTGGATTTTAATGAATTTTTCATGTTCCTGTTGTTGGGAAAATGGTAAAAAAGAAAATTGGACGGGACGTATTGCTGACATCTACTCTTATGGCAGCCATTATGAAATTTCCATCCAAAGTCGTTCCAGCATTCGTATCCTTATTGGCCAAACGTGTTCCGGATTCTTTGCCTGCATCCCTGATTTCCAGGCCGGATGCCACTTAGGTTCCTTAGAGGACATCTTTTACAATCAAGAAAAGTTAACGTTCGCTATGGAAAATGTTATTGATGCTGCTACCGTAGCCTCGGCCCTTAGGTATTTATCCGGTATTTTATCATTTTAATTTCTTTCTATATTTTTAAAGCAGATGGGTTTTCCTCTCACGGAGAGGGTAGGGCAATGTCTTGGGGATGACAACCTGAGCGCTCTGTGGGAGGCCTGGAGTAATTCCTCCCACCCTTACCGGGTGGGGAAAGCCCATCTGCCTTTTTATATTACTCTGGGCCTTTAAAGCGTTAATTCCCCCCATCTTTTTCCGTATTTATACGTCAAAAACTATATATCCGTCACTTATCATGGAATTATCCGCCATTTTAGATTGGAGTCAATACAGTAAAAAATCACATACATGGCGGCTGTCAAGGGCGCAGTGTTAGCGGAGTTCATCGAAAACGCTAACCGAAGACCCTTGAGGGCTAGGCGGCAACAAGGTTACATATCAAGGTTATCTTAAAATCTATTCTTCAATTGTTGGTAGTTCACCTACTATTTCATCTTCTGGTGGAGTCTTTAGTCTCCTAGTATTATAGATTGCATACTCCTGTAATACTTTACGCTCCATATCTTCACGAGAAACCTTTCCTTTTCCCTCTAAGATTTCTCTACGTCTAAACTGCAAGAATTCATTGAGGGAGTTTTCCCAGTCTTTCATTGACATAGGAGTTTTCCCTCTTGCCATATCTTCCGCATGGTCAAGAAACATAGTTACAATTCGATTAAGATCGGTTATCTCATCTTCTTGTAAGTAATTTTTTGAAATATTAATATCTCCTTTACGAACAACAGCTCCTTTAAAAGCAGTAAGACCCATATTGTCTTTGGAGCTATCTACTCTTTCTGTAATAAGTTCAGCTGCAGTTTGTCCTGTAACAGCATAGAGTAATTTATTCTGAACAGTTGCAAAGAAATCTTTTGTACTTTCAAGAGCAGGATTATAATCAACAGACAGGCTATAAATATCCTTAATCTTCTGATAGAACCTTTTTTCAGATGCCCTGATATCACGAATACGTTCTAACAGTTCATCAAAATAATCTTCACCAAACTTTTTAGGATTCTTTAATCTCTCATCATTCATTACAAATCCTTTTTGCATATATTCTTTAAGGATTTTGCTTGTCCAAGTACGAAACTGTACCCCGATATTAGAACGAACACGATAGCCAATGGCAAGGATCATATCAAGGTTGTAGAATTTTGTATCTCTTGCAACCTCGCGCCCACCTTCATTTTGAACTAGTAAGTAATTCTTACTTGTTGAACTTTCCTCAAGTTCTCCTTCTTCATAAATATTTTTTATATGCATTGTTATATTTTGCGGCGATGTTCCATAAAGTTGTGCAATATTAACACGACTCAGCCACATAGTACCATCTTCCATATATACATCAATTTTTGTTTCACCTTTTTCAGTTTGATAGATAAGAATTTCGCCTTTTTGATTTTTATCCAAAAGTACCCCTCCAATTTTCTCATAACTCCAATAATTTATTCCGCATATTTTAAGGATAAGTTTCCTTACCAGAAATATTTTATAAACGTACATGTTTCATATGATGCGACTCTTCTCGGCCGCACTGCCTGGCACCGAAGCTTTATTTTACTTTTTACTTTTAATGTTATAATAAATTCCAGAGGTGATTATTTTGTCAATACCATCACGCTTAAAACTAAAAGTAAGTCCCAAGGGGCAGATAACACTGCCTAAAAAGATAAGGCAAGATCTCAGAATTTCTGATTATGTCTATCTGGAAATAAACGGTGAAAAAGCCTATTTGAAGCCAACGGGGTTTCTGGATGATTTAAATTCCATTATTGCCAAAGAAGTTAAGGCGGAAGGCTTTGAAGGCAAGGAAGCAGAAGCTAAAATCCTTGAAAAAAAGAAACTTCTCGTAAAAAACTTAAAGCAAGAGTTGGATGAGCGAAAAAGCGAAGAGGTTATATCTTTTGATGATGCCATTACGGAATTGGAGCTAGACTGAAATGTATGAAATAAGTTTTCGCCGTTCCGCATTAAAAGAAATTAAAAAATTAGATAAGCCTATCCGACAAAAAGATTTAGCTAAAATTGAAGAATGTGCAGAGAACCCCTTTTTATTTAAACGTCTGACCGGTGACCTGCGCAGCTATTATAGTGCACATTGTACTATTCAGCGTACACAATACCGCATTATTTATGAAATTTTTGAAGAAACTATCATGATAAATATTTTAATGGTTGGGACCCGTGAAAACTTATATGAGGCTCTGAAAAAGAGAATTGATTAAATAAAGTAATAAGCTGAACCCAGTTCCACTTGTCTTATTATTTTGTCCCTCGGTACACGCCCCAACCCCTGTAACCCCTTGCAATTTGAAGCATCACCTTTTAGATTGGAGTCAACGCCCGGCTATCGCCCGGCTATTACATAAAAATTATTCCGATAATACATCAAATGTTGACTGTCTTAACTGTTGATTCCACTGCAAAAAGTACAATTTAGCGATTTTCTACCCTATATGTGGTATCCAACAATAACTCATTATGCTATATATGGCCTGAATCAGACAAAAATAGTGGTTTCTGCAGCAGAATCATAATTCTGTTAGTGAATCCAAAATAAAAAGATAAGTTTCTTTAAATTCGCTAAAAATTAGGAAAATATCCTTTGTTTTGAAGTGAATATTTTCTCCAGTAAGAGAAGTTCTTAAGCAAAATCTTTTTAATTTAGATTTGTTTGAATAGTTAAGGCGTCGATGAGTTTTATTTTGGTATGGGATGTGCCGTCAGGTTCCTAAGCCTTACCAATTCTTCTTTGAGTCGTCCGATTCACCTTTATTGTCACCAAATTCCGACATAATTTTTTCTGTTCTCCAAAAATCTGCAATTATGATTTCTTAGACTATTTACTCTTTCCCAAATGTGGCAAACGAAACGTCCCCATGCCACGTCCCCATGCCACTTCCCATGCCACTTATAGCTAGCTTTAGAAATCGTAGCTTCAATACTACTAATATTTTTGTGCATTGCCGCGATATAAACCTTGTTATTAAGCGAATGAATTTTATCGTAAAGAAGTTTAGAATTTCCTTCACAAAAAGGAAAGAGAACACCCGTCTTGCATTTCTTAATGAGAAGATTACCTATCCTGATCTAGTTGGATAGTCATGTACTATAATTTAAATTTCGTCTCTCTCATAAACTGGAATAAGTCGATACATTCTATTTTGAATTCTCTACAAATATTTGGTATTAAAATTCTTTTCTTTGAATTAGCCTGATATTTTTCTAATGTTAACACCGGGTGTTTGTAAGCTAGTCCATATGCGCATAACCAAGAATCAGCTAGTGTGGCAAATTCATCTTTTGCGGATTGCTTATATTGAATGTTGCTATTTATGCTATTAATTATTCTGCTATAAGAATTAATTACATTAGTATCAGGAATTTTCATTAAAATGAAATTAGCACTGTTTTCCTGATACCAGTCTGATAACTGATCCTCACCTCTCAAAATCTCATCGCTGACTTTTTCAATAAAGATAACCTTACTAGAAGCTTTTTCAATAAATTGATCCCAAAACCCCGGTGCAATGTCAAATGGATAATATGAACGATGAGCAGTAATTAATATATTTGCATCAATAAAATATTTTCTATTCATATCTGACCATGCTCTCTTTCAGAACATCGTACGATTTTGCCTTAACATTCAGTAAACTGAATGCATAATTATAACTTATTTTACCAGTTTCTGCACCTTCGATTACTGTATCTATAAAGCTATTACTAAACCGCGATTTATAGGTATTCCAGTAGTTTCCACCATTTGAGGTCTTGCTTTTATCCACTAGATCCATCTCAGTTAAATCATTTACGTCTTTTACTAAAGATTGATTAATAAAGCCAAGATCCTTTAGTCTAATAGACAAGGCTATCCTGCTAACCTTAAACAGTTTGCTAAGATTATCAATTTGATCCAGTCCAGGATATTCTTTATCCCAGTGCTCTATTATGTGCGATTCAGGCATTAAGAATTCAGCTGTTACCTTATTTATATATTTTTCAACTTTGCTACTATTGCTGAGATCTGTTTCTATGAAAATATCGCTTTCGCCATATAAAATATGAATATATTCATGAATCAAGGTAAAAATCCTGCCAGCATGACTATCATTGGAATTAACAAATATCAAAGGAGCATACTCGTCATAAAGCATAAATCCTCTAAATTCACTAATTTCAAGACTTCTATGAGTATTGGAGCCAACTATACCACTTTGCATGACAATTATCCCCAAGGACTCAACTTTTTCTTTTAATAAATTAAAGGCTATTCGATAATCATGAACCTTTTTATACCAATAATCATCAAGCTCCAATAACCTCTTAGCTGTCTCTGCAGACTCTTTTCTGTTGTTATTTTTTAATATGGATGCATCATGATCAAGAATTTTATCCCAACCGTTATCTTTTCTGTAGTCACTAATCCAATCTTGTTTTCTGCTCATTTCGAATATAACATCTTTGAGGTTTTTACTCATATTCGGCAACATATTGCCAATAGTTCTATAATCTCCTTCGATTATATTCGTTTTAGGAGGTTCGTCCAAAAACATATAGCCAAATGGTATTCTTAAAAATTTAGCTAGTTCTTCCAATTGTCTATAAGTTGGCATCGATGTCTGATTTATCCATTCTTCAATATTTTTGAATCTTAAATAGATCTCTTTGAAATCAATCTGAGATTCACTTATTGCCCATTCATATATCTGTTTCTTCACTTGAACCCTGGTTAATTCAGCCATATAACCCCCTCCTCCTCTATTATTCAACATTTGATTAAATGATTTCAAGATCTTTAGTATGCTTTGATAGAAACCACGCTTTTTGTAGTTATCCGCACAGAAGCACCTTCTACCTTATATTGATATTATATGCGCCTTTTAGGATAAATCAAACTGTATTTTAAGTATCCTGAGGAAATAATAATCCAGGCACACTTCATCATGATGCTTTAGAAATCAGAATAACCACTTTGAGAAAGTGAGCGTCAAATGTACAGGCACTGGCTGATCTCATTTCTAAAAGCAGCCGGAAAAGTCCTGAATGGGTAGCCAAGAAGGTGAAAAAGCTCCAGGAAATTTCTTGCTTGGCTTCGTCCATGTCTTCTGAGTTTTCATTAATTACCGCTAAAATCAATATTCATCTTGACGGTATCGAAAACTTACAAAAGAGCCTTACCGGCTTGGAAGATCAACTCCACGAAATGATTCAGTCAGATGATTTTCCTGCTGCTTCACGCCGGCAAAAAACCCAGTAATACATGACTTTGTTGTTACTCTATTTGTCTTTAATAATATAGTAACAACTATCGAAGAATTAAAGGATTTTGTAGATATACGATTCATTTCTAACAAAGATTTTTTTCAAAAGAACCAGCTATTAAGCTATTAAGATCATATTATCATTTTGTAAAAAAAATCATTGACCATCTGTATGATTTATGTGTATAATGCTAGCCATTATCTTCTGACTTGTATAGTTCTCGATAGAATCCCCTTTAGAACCATACCTAAACTGCCAGTTGTTTCCGCTAATCTAACTTGGCGGAAAATTTTTCTTTTATTAGGCAGATATTCCATGTGAAATGGGTAAAAAAGGGGAAGCTGAATAAATATATAGATCAGCTTCCAAATTACACTTCGCATGACAATTTTAACACTGATCAAGCCCTTATTCAAGAAACAAACTAAAAGAATCTATGGGCCGCAGGAAATCCCCCCATGGCATTTTTTGTACGGCAAGAAGTGCTGGCGTTGTGGCCACTATGAGCGCAAACTGCGCCTTTACGATAAATCCGTTATTATTGTTGTGGTCTATCGGTTTTATTGCCCCGAGACCAGAAGGACATATTCCTTATTGCCTTTTTTCATTTCCCGTTATGAACGGCATATTAATACCGTGTTGGAGGATGTTCTTTATGGTCGCCTGGTAGACGGCCTACCTATAGAAAAATTATCTGAAGAACCAGCCCCTTCCCCTTGGACTGTCCGTAGGTGGATTCATAAATTCGGTGCTATTTTAGAGAATTCCAAACAATCAGTAGAGATTTTTCTGATCCGCAATATTCCTGATTACCACCCGGCAACTGTTTCGATGAGTTCACATCCTTTTAAAACGTTATTGGAAAAAGCCTCTCATTTGGAGGCTAACCAAAGCCACTTATCCTTTTTTAGTCCTTTAAGCTATATTTTTTATGTCAATGCTATGTAAGCCATTCTTTTTAAGCTTGGTCTTCTTTTTTCCGCCTTCATTTTTCTTATTTCCGTCAATCAACCGTAGTTATCCGCATGTTGCCCTCTCACTGATAGATTTCCGCCTTTGGGGCGGATCTCCGAAGATTAGTTTTGTTGATTTTATGGATTTTTTCCCCAGATATTTCCGGTACTTTATGATTAATAACAGAATTCTATCTTTTCCTTTATCATCCTTTCGAATATTATTCATTCTAATACCAGAAAAGGATGTGTTTTTTTGATAGAGATTGAACGTGAAAAAATCGCCCAGCAAAGATATGATCTCATTGCCCCTATTGTCAAACACCCTGCTGAAAATATGGGTCGTGGAGAACGATATGCCATCCTTCGGTCTATTGCGGAAGGTAGATATCCTAACCTTTTGCCCGAGGGAAAAAAGGTTGGTCTTCGTACCTTGGAACGTTATCTCCAACTCTACGAACAAGGGGGCTTCGAAGCACTAAAGCCTAATATGCGCGGCCGTTCCCGTAAAATCCCCTCCGAATATCTAGAAGCGGCAGCTGAATTAAAACGGGAAAATATGCAGCGTAGTATTAATACGATTATTACTCTCCTGGAACAGGCCGGGAAAGTTCCTAAGGGTGTTTTAAAACCTAGTACGGTTTATGATTTTTTTAGTCAGGAACGGCTTACCCGTCCCTTTCTTTTACCCACTAAAAATGGCCAATACACTAAATTTGGTGCACAGTTCCGGGGAGAAATCCTTCAGGGAGATGTTCATCATACCATGAAACTTCCTGATCCCTCCCGCCCAGGACAGGAACGTCAGGTCTATCTTTTTGCTTGGCTGGATGATTACTCCCGCCTGGTGTTTGGCCAATTTTATTGGAAAGAAAAACTCCCTGCGTTGGAAGATTCCCTAATGAAATGGGTTTCCCTTTATGGTGTTCCCCTTAGTATTTATTGCGACTATGCCGAAGATTTGACTATGCCGAAAGATTTTCCAAACTCATATGAATGCTTGCTTAAGCCAAAGAAACTTCGGCATAGTTTTTCTTCCTAATCTATAGTCTTAAAAGCTTCTCCATAACTGTCTTGTTATTCCATTTCTTATCAGGCGAGGCTTCCTCATTTAATTTTTTCATTGCTTTTGCCAAAGTATCCAGAGTTGCAAAAGCATAAAAGCCCGAAGTAGTTGCTAAATCTTCATGACCAAGCAATTGCTGGATATGTGTAAGGGGAACACCGCTTTGATACAGATCCATTGCCCTTGTCTTCCGGATCATATGACAATGAGGGATGTCAGGCATTTCAAGGCCTGATCCGGTGCATTTCCTCACATACTTTTTAAGCATGGTCTCCATAGTATCGGCGGAAAGGCGATGTCTTTTGCTATATGTGGTGGCATAAAACAGCGGCTCATCTTTTCTCATTGCCGGATGGAACTCGTTGAGATATCGCTTCAAGTGTTGCTGTGTTTTATCCATCAGGGGAATATTTCGGTATTTGCGCCCTTTTCCATATATTGTGACATACGGAATCTCCGAGTTCATGTGCAGACTTCCTACTGTCAATTCCAGTAATTCAGTTACCCTTGCTGCGGTATCATACAGGAGGATGAGCATCATCTGGTTCCTCCGTTCCGTCTTCCTATCTATATCAGGTGCTGACAAAAGCATCTTCATCTGTTTTCTCTCAAAGAATTTGATTGGTCTAGAGGGAACTTTTACTCCCTTTACACTGCATGAATTAAGATAAAGTGCCATCAGCTCACCATGCTCATTGGATGCGTATTCCAGCATTGAATGTATCGCAGTAAGCCGAAGATTGCACGTTTTTTCAGCCAGCTTACACGCGTTCATCATCCAGTCAAGATAATCATTTATGTTTTCACGGCTGCAGTCCGAAAAGGAAATGACCTTTCTGCTCAGGTTCTTCTGCTGCTCCAGATTGGATTTGTCAATATTGGTTCAGTAAAAAAGCGCAAGGATAAAATATTAGTTTAATTGAAAATGGAAATTTACTCTTCCTAAAATAGCACCACCATTGAAAACATGTTTAAGAATTAATGAAAACTATTAATGTTTTTTGGTGAGCCCAGAGATAATTACCACTTGGGCTACTTAGGTGCCGAAGGGGAGCCTTTACAGACGGGGTCCCCAAGCGTGTTAAAATAGTTTTTAGACGGGCTTATATGAAACATTATGTTTCTCGGAGCCGCCCGTCGGTAATTTAATAACGACACGCGTGGGGTGGATGTCAAGGCCACCGGGGTTTCATAAAATAATCGGACTATATTTTAAAAAGTCAATTTAGGCTGCTATTTGATTTTGGTAATACATTCCCCTAAATATCATTGGGGGCCATCCATTGTTCGTACTATAAATACGCCTTAAATTATAGTAACAAATATACCTGTATATTACTGTTTTAACCTCTGCTGTAGTCATTTTTGTAGTATCCATCTGATATAGTTTTTCTTTTTTTAGGGTGGCAAAAAAGCTCTCCATTCTAGCATTGTCATAACAACGGCCGACACTGCTCATGCTTTGTATTGCCCCATATTGAGTTAAGGTGTTTCTGAAGATACCGCTGGTAAATTGGCTTCCCCTGTCTGAATGCAGGATCATTCCCCTGGCCCCATCATTGCGACAGGCATGTTTAAAAGCCTCTACGCAAAGTTCGGCTTTCATATTAGTATCCATTTTAAAACCACGTATGCTGCCGTCGTAGCAGTCAAGTACTGGCGCAAGATAGAGCTTCCCGTTTTTTACAAGGTATTTCGGTAATATCCATTAACCATTTTTCATTGGGATTTTGTGCTGTAAAATCCTGGTTTATGAGGTTCTCTGCTTTTTGTGCCTCAGAATCGGCTTTCGTTATTCCTTTTGGCCTTCTTTTACAATGGATCATTAGATTGTTTTCTTTACATATTCTGTATATAGTGCTATAGCTACCTTCATAATTTTTATTATTCATTAGGTATTGATATATTCTTTTAACTCCATAATTTGCGTTTTCCGGATCTTCTTTCAAGAGATCATAAATCTGTTTTAATAGATCAGCATATTTGTAGGGTTTACTTTTTTTCTAAGGTATTTATAATAGCCGGATTCGCTTACCTGAAGTACCCGACATAATGCCGCTACGCTCCATTTTCTTTCCTGGCTGCGTAATTCAATGTACTTCATCCGCTGATCCTTTTTTACTTCCTCCGGCTTTTTGCGAAAAAACCTAAAGCATCCTGAAGTATTTCTATGTCTTCCCGGGCTTGTTTTAATTCCTTGCGAAGTCTGTCATTTTCTGCTTTGATTTCTTCTTCGCTCATTTGCCGGCCGTTACTATCAAATACCATTTTTTGTTTCTTGGCTCGGGCTTTCCAACCGTAAATTGTACCTTCTTTAATTCCCAATCGTTGGGCTGCTGCCGCTGCCCCTATTTCATTAGCTAGTTTTAGAGCTTCAATGCGTTCCTCTTTTGTGTAACTTTTTGCCATCCAAAATCGCTCCTTTGTATTTTTAGTATATCATTTCCTTGCGATTTTGGACTGCACTTTAATTATAGCACTCCATAGTACTCCAACCATAACCAGAACTGCAGGGGTGAATGGCTGCAATATGTTGATAAGTTTGTGTCAGGCACCCACTCGTTCCTTCTTATCTTCTTCTAATAAGTACATTCCCTTCACCCTCTCATAATTTTCTACAATATACAATATATTAAGACTATTTACTCATTTCTCATTTCTCCAAATGTGGCAAACAAAGCGTCCCCATGCCACCTTTTATTTGTTAAATATTATAGGTTTTTTTCTTTTAGGTGAAGGCAAAGCGACTTTCATATATCCCATGCTCAAGGTACTAACAAGCTCATATTCTTCAGGAACGCCATGTTTTTTCTTGAATTCCTTAGTATTTAAAATTGGTTCTGCAAAGCCGATCCAACAAGTTCCTATTCCCATGCTATGAGCAGCTAACATGATATTGCCTGCTGCAAGGCTACAGTCATAAACATGCCAATGTGATTCTGTATTACCATAAATAACTAAAACAGTATTTGCATGATTAAAAACATGAAACTTAGGGTTCGTTAACCAGCTTTCGTATTGATGGAAATATGGATATTTCTCAAGATTATCCGCTAAATATTGTTTTGTTCTTTCAGATAAGGAGTCTATTTCTGCTTTATCCTGCATAATTACAAAACCCCAAGATTCAAGTCCTGAACCATTTGATGCTTTTGTCCCCAGCTCTATAAGATTATGTAACGTTTCTTGAGATATTAATTCATCTGTATATGCTCGACCACTTCTTTTAGTATTAATACATTCTAAAACTTCCATTTTTATTTCCCCCTTCGGTATAATTAAACACAACGACTACCTTTGAAATAGCGGGACGTGATATCATAAAAGAAAACATCCGGTATGGGCATAACCATCAACCCCTTTCGCTATGCCGCTAATCACCGGAATATGATGTTGGACCAAGAACTTGGCAGCCTCTACTGCCACTCCTTTGCCATAAACTATGCACCTCCGGGAACCAAAGATGGCTACGCCGATGCTAAATTTTTCCAGTTTCCCCCTATAATGTAAAAGTGTCGGAGCTGCAGAATATTCTTTCGCTACGACAGGATATAAGAGGTCATGATAGGTTAATAATTTTATTTCGTGCTTTATGGCTTCTTCCAATATTGTCCTGGCTTGATCCAAGGATCATCTCTTCCCTGAAAAATGTATTCCCGATTATTACCTCGCTTGATGACATGGTATATGGATGGCTCCTTTGAATTCCAATCTTAGCCTTCTTCCCATCGCAACCCCCGCCATCACAAAATAAACATTAACATTAAGTAAGCAATTAAGTTAACGATGCTAAAATGCTAATAATTAAACTACCAATAACAATTATGTTAATATTTTACTATCTTTATCGTAAAAATACTACCTTTATCCCTAAAATAATGATTAAATCACAAAATTAGATAATTAACGAAGCAAATTAACTCAATGCAATCTGCATTTATTCCGATAACATATCTTATGTTGATAGTCTTAAATGTCAATAAGTTGATAAGTTGGTGTCAGGCACCGGCCCTTTATAACAAGTATCTTTCAATTGTAAAACCAGATGAAGACGATGATCCAATCTATGTTAAACTTCCACCAGAAGGGTTTCATAATCTTATTTCATTACAGGACCATCTTAAGAGCATGATATTTTGGATGTTAGATGCTTCTGCAGAACGTGTCCCTAGCTCCGTGGAATTTACGATTTCATAGGATTGCTCCAAATATCTTCTGAAAGATGCAACTTACGCGGTTTCGATTTCTATAGTGCCGGTTGTTTGGTTCTCAAGCATTGCCATAAGTACTGTCAATTGCCGATACCCTTTGATTCTTCGGAACCCACGTTCCGCTTCGATGAAGCCTGCTGCTGCGTGCCGAAGTGCCATTTCACCGTCCCTGAAATTGGATACCCTACGGATAATACCACGGCAGGCGGAGTTGGCTGATTCCATGGGGTTCGTGCTGCACAATGTTTCACGAAGCATACCAGGGATTTTGAGCCTATGGACAGCCAACGTCTCCTCAAGCCCTTCCAGAAGGCTTGCCGCTGCTTTCGGATATCGATATTCAAGGTTATTGGCAATGCCCATAAGCTTGCCTTTTGCAGCCTCGTACTCGAACTCCCTGTAGGCCATGGTCATGGCGACAGATACATTCGCCTGTTCCGATTCTGGCAGGTATGACAGTACGTTGCGTTTCTTGTGCACTTGACAGCGTTGAATAAGAGCCTCTTTGCCGAATATGTCCCTAACGGCTTTGTGGATGGCTTTTCCACCGTCTAGTACATAAAGCCTTGGGCGAGCGGGATCCAGTCCCCTACGGATTAAGTCTTCAAGCAAGCCCTTTTGTCTATGGTAATCTAATAGTAGGCCACCGTAGTCATTGAAAAACCGGCCACAATAGATTAACCTACTTGAGAGAAATTCAACAGGTAGGGGCTGGGAGAAATGATCACAATGAACATCAAACAACAAATTTTAATGATGCATATTCATGAAGGGAAATCGCGCCGAGAAATTGCGAAAATAACAGGGATTAATCGAGATACCGTCGGAAAGTATATTGGGCAATATGAGGAAGGGAGACAGCAATTATTGACGGGGGAGTCGGCGGATATCCAGGCACTAGTCGATTCTCTCACTTCTGCCCCCAAATATACCGTGGGCATTCGACCCAAACGAAAATTGACTGACGAGGTTGTAAAAAGGATCCAGTTATACCTTGACGAGAATGAAACTAAGCGAAATCAGGGGCAGCGCAAACAGCAAAAAAAAGCCATTGATATCTTTGGGGCGCTGGAGGCCGAGGGTGTCCAACTAAGTTACAGTACCGTTCTTCGAACCATTCACAGTTTAGAACGGAAACCAAAGGAAGCGTTTATTAAGGCTTTGTATGAGCCCGGAGATATTTGTGAATTTGATTGGGGTGAGGTTAAACTAAAAATTAATGGAAGATTGCAAATTTTTCAGATGGCCGTATTCACAATGGCTTACGGGAATTACCGCTTTGCTTATCTATTCACCAAACAAACAACAGAATGTTTTCAGGAAGCACACGCCCTGTTTTTCCAGCATATCGGTCAAGTGTATCGTACCATGGTGTACGATTATGCCGCGGAAATGATTATTGGCGACGTTACAGAAAAGCCGCATGATAACGAGCCTCATATTTTAAAGCGCGGAATAATTTTTAATCCAAAGTATACAATTGTTTTCGGACATTAGGTTCCTTCCACAACATTTCACCTTCCAAGTGGTCTTCATTCGCCTTCTTCATCGCTTCGCTCACCATTTCCCATGTGACAAAAGCATAGAAGCCGGATGTGGTATTCATGCTTGCGTGTCCCAGCAATTCCATGATCGCAGGCAAAGGTACACCTGCTATATACAAGTGCATAGCCCGGCTCTTCCTTAACAAGTGACAATGAATTCTTTCCGGAATGTCTGGAACGCGCAAACGAGCTTTATCCGCGTTTTCTTTTAAAATTCTGCTAACAGAGTCTACAGACAGTGGCCACAACGAACCGGCCCTCTTTGTATAAAACAACGGCGCGCCCCGATTCTCCCTGGGGTGAAACTCATTCAAGTATGATTGAATGAGTTTAGCAATCTTGGGCGACAAATTGACGTTCCGCAACTTATCGCCTTTTCCACGCAGAGTAACAAATGACTCACCGTTCGCGCTGGCTTTCTCATTTAAATACAGATCGTCCACCTTGATATCTACAAGTTCCTGAACTCTGGCGGCGCTATCATAGAGCAGCGATAGCATAGCTTTGTTTCGTCTGCCCATAACTCTCCTGTTGTCTGGAGCATTCATAATAGCAGCCGCAGCTTGATTGGACATGTATTCGATCTTTTCTTTTCGAACCTTTTTCATCGGAAGCTCAAGTACTTCACGGCTGATCGATTCATTGGTGATTACATGATGACCGCAATAACGAAGAAATGTCTTAATCGCGGAAAGCCTTAAGTTACAGGTTCGCGGTTTGCAATTTTGTTCTTTAGACATCCAAACCATAAAACCTTCAATACACGCGGGTGTAAACGTTCCAATCGTGATAGTGTCTCTGGTAAATCCAGAATCCTCAAGATATTTGATTAAAGTCTCCAATGCCTGTTTGTAGGCTTTTACAGTATTCTGGGAGACTTCTCGCGCATTTGGTAAATACACTTTAAGAAATGATCGGGCTAATGACCAGAACTCATTTACGTCAGCGTCTTGTTTTCTTTTACTCATATGGAACCTCCGGAACGTCAGGTATCATCCAGTCCAAGCTCTTTTTGATCTGGGATACCTCTTTTCGAATCGGTGGTGATAGATGGAAGTAATATTGGAAACTCTCCGGCAACTTATGCCCCATATGTCTCATTAAATATGGCCGCAGGGCGTATGGGACGACGTTTCCGCAGTTATGCTGACGCCACATTTTCTTAAAATTCCGCTGTACCCAGGATGCTCTATGGAAACCGCCGTTTCTTTTTCTGGCAGGAAAGAAGTAGACCCGATCAGGGTACATCTTATCAATTGCGCCGTCGTACTGGCGCATCAGCAAAAGCATGGAATGATGCAGCACAACATAATGCTGCACATGACCTTTGGAGTAGCGGATGTTCACAACACCGCTGTCAAGGTCAACGTCCTCACGCATCAGCGCCCGTGCCTCATTTGTTCTGATTCCACTTGAGTACAGCAGCCGGAAGAATACAGGGACGGTTATCCGCCGCGACAACTGTTCTTCTGTGGGCGGAGCGGCGGATATTGAATCACAAGCCGTAAAGAAGTTCTGAAGTTCCTCTTTAGTAAACGCATGAGGGATATAGGCTCTCGGCTCTTTTCGAGGGATATCGGGATCCATAACGGTTGTCATTCCGCGTTTGCGCAGATAACGTATGAAGCTGACCACAGGATATATTCTAGATCGGCATGAATTGTTTGTTTCCGTTTCGCGCTGGGCGCACCATGAATCCGTCATATCCTGTGACAATTCGGAAGAATTAGTGAAATGCTTATCACAATACTTGTCGAACAGACTCAGATTAACTTCGTAGGAGGCTTCATTCCAGCGTCCAGAAGCCTTCCGATATGAAACAAACGCCCATATGAGCGGTGCAAGGGAGGATATAAATTCACTCATGCACAAACACCCCCTTCGGCATCGGGAACCGTTCTATACTGAGTGCGCACTCTTTGAGATGCTTAAAGTCAGCACTTAAATATGTTTCCAGGGAATTGGGTGATGTATGGCCAAGTGCTCTGCTGATAACCGGTTGCGGAACACCACTGCCTAGAAGTTCAGTTGCCACCCGATGGCGAAAGATATGAAATCCTCTACGGTCACCAGCGCTTTGTCTGATGTTTGCGGCTTTCATTATCTTGTTGGAAATGTTGCCGATACTTCCGCTTAACAAACGTCTGTATGGTCGATTTTCCGAGATAAATATGAATATAAAATTGGCCAAACACCAGGCGGGAGTAATCATCCAGCCAGGCAAAAGATAGACCTGACGTTCCTGTCCTGGGCGGGAGGGATCAGGAAGTTTCATGGTATGATGAACATCTCCCTGAAGGATTTCTCCCCGGAACTGGGCACCAAATTTAGTGTATTGGCCATTTTTAGTAGGTAAAAGAAAGGGACGGGTAAGCCGTTCCTGACTAAAAAATCATAAACCGTACTAGGTTTTAAAACACCATTAGGAACTTTCCCGGCCTGTTCCAGGAGAGTAATAATCGTATTAATACTGCGCTGCATATTCTCCCGTTTTAATTCAGCTGCAGCTTCTAGATATTCGGAGGGGATTTTACGGGAACGGCCGCGCATATTAGGCTTTAGTGCTTCGAAGCCCCCTTGTTCATAGAGTTGGAGATAACGTTCCAAGGTACGAAGACCAACCTTTTTTCCCTCGGGCAAAAGGTTAGGATATCTACCTTCCGCAATAGACCGAAGGATGGCATATCGTTCTCCCCGACCCATATTTTCAGCAGGGTGTTTGACAATAGGCGCAATGAGATCATATCTTTGCTGGGCGATTTTTTCTCGTTCAATCTCTTTCAAAAAAAACACATCCTTTCCTGGTATTAGAATGAATAATATTCGAAAGGATGATAAAGAAAAAGATAGAATTCTGTTATTAATCATAAAGTACCGGAAATATCTGGGGAAAAAATCTATAAAATCAACAAAACTAATCTTCGGAGATCCGCCCCAAAGGCGGAAATCTATCAGTAAGAGTGCAACATTCGGATAACTACGGTTGATTGACGGAAATAAGAAAAATGAAGGCGGAAAAAAGAAGACCAAGCTTAAAAAAGAATGGCTTACATAGCATTGACATAAAAAATATAGCTTAAAGGACTAAAAAAGGATAAGTGGCTTTGGTTAGCCTCCAAATGAGAGGCTTTTTCCAATAACGTTTTAAAAGGATGTGAACTCATCGAAACAGTTGCCGGGTGGTAATCAGGAATATTGCGGATCAGAAAAATCTCTACTGATTGTTTGGAATTCTCTAAAATAGCACCGAATTTATGAATCCACCTACGGACAGTCCAAGGGGAAGGGGCTGGTTCTTCGGATAAATTTTCTATAGGTAGGCCGTCTACCAGGCGACCATAAAGAACATCCTCCAACACGGTATTAATATGCCGTTCATAACGGGAAATGAAAAAAGGCAATAAGGAATATGTCTTTCTGGTCTCGGGGCAATAAAACCGATAGACCACAACAATAATAACGGATTTATCGTAAAGGCGCAGTTTGCGCTCATAGTGGCCACAACGCCAGCACTTCTTGCCGTATAAAAAATGCCATGGGGGGATTTCCTGCGGCCCATAGATCCTTTTAGTTTGTTTCTTGAATAAGGGCTTGATCAGTGTTAAAATTGTCATGCGTAGTGTTATTTGGAAGCTGATCTATATATTTATTCAGCTTCCCCTTTTTTACCCATTTTACATGGAATATCCGCCTAATAAAAGAAAATTCTCCGCCAAGTTAGATTAGCGGAAACACCTGATACCAACTTATCAACTTATTGGCTCTACATAACGGAACAGGTGGCTCTGCCACCCTGGAATCTAATCAGTTATTAATTAGAAATATGATTTCCAATTAGAATTAAACCCCATAATAGCTAAAATATCTACAAATGGAACTGATGAAAATTTATTTTTATAAATATTGAAAAGTTTGTCTATATTGCGTTTTAATTCTTGATGCTCTTTTTTTGGCAGTACTAACTTTAACAAAGCGAACATCGTAAATAACCTTCCATCTAATAAATTTCCTGGAATAGTTAATAATTGTGAATTATGCCTTGTTCTTGTCTGGTGGTGAAGCTTAAAGTTATATAACCTTTCTTCATGCGCACACAAATTTCTAATTAGATTAGCAATTTTTAAGACGTCGATGATAGATTCTTTAGGAATCTGAAATGTTGCACAATAATCCCTTTTAAATTGTAAAGAAAAATCCTTTGCAATTTTATCCTTTAATGAATCGTCAATAACCTGGTAGAAATTAGAAATATTACCAAGTGTTAAATCGTTTACTAATACCCACAAAGGAACATTGCTATGAACGGTTAAATAATGTTTGATTGAATTATTACTTTTGTCCGATGATTTTTGTTTAATTTTATTTGATATAATAGCAATAAGGTTTAATACCTGTGTTAAGTTTGCACTTAAATAGTTTTTCCATAGCAGATAAGCATGGGGTTCCTTAAACTTTTCACTAAACCTATAGGAAAGTTTAGATTTAATACTGTTTTCAAATATTAGTAGATATTTTAAGATTATATTTCTTAATTCCCGGTCAAATGTGAAAAGACTATAAATTTCTTCTATTGTGGTATTTTGTATATATGTTTCTGGTGAAACCGATTGTCCATTTTGATTTTTCACTAAAAACAAATCTTTATAGCCATTGATGACATTGTAATAGTTTTCTCTTTCAAAAATACGCATAGCAGCGGAACCGTTATTGATGGTTAAACCTCTTCCACGTAATATTGATATTTGTTGACGATGAGTTTGAAACGGCTTCATTACTTTTCACTCCATAAAAATAGCCCAGTCCTCGGAAGGAACATGGGCCTGATCACTAAGATCATTATATTATATGCAATAATGGTTGTCAATAAACATAAATTTAAAATGTTTCGTTACTATTTGTATTTTGTCAACCTAAAAGTTGACCACCTTGATAACATAAAAGTTGACCTTCCCTGGCAAGAACGGGTGGGTGCTAGACACCAATGCGTATCGGTGCCTGACAGTGCGGATGTGCAAGGTTGTGAAATATAGTGGGTGGGAATCCCACCGGGCAAGGTAGACCAACCGCCCGTAGTTAGCCTTGGAGGAAATGGGGTAACTCATTTGTTTAAGCGTAGGCAGGCTAGGTAGTAGGCTGAAAGCCGAAAGGTTGATATTGCGGGCCGGTGCCTGACACCAACTTATCAACCATCATGACTTTACGTCACAAAAGGGAATGAAAATTAAGTGTGATACTACATAAATACATGCTCCCGTAGAAATAGCAAGCGATCCTGGTTTTTAAATTCCTTTTAATGGATACCCTAAGAATTAGGACAAGAGTAAAGGATGTAATTAAGATTGGTGGTATTAAAACCCCGATTATCAACCTATCTTGATAGCCAAGAGCACAAAGGAGTGTTGCATCTTCTTGAAATAGAAGATAGCATGTGTGTGAAATTACGATTTACTCAGGCTATCGGTATCTCTTTGAAGAACGGCATTTTGATTTCGGGTCAAACAGCAGATTAAAATTCCTATGAAATGTGCAAAAACGGCACATAAATATTCTATGCAGCACAATATTACCGTAAAAACTGCACTATCTCGCAGAAAAAAGAATGACCATGATGAAGCACCATGGTCAGAAGAAAAGTTATATAAATTTGTTAGAATTGAGTGTGCGCAGAGCTTCGGCGATAGTTGCAGCATCAACCGGGTTCATGATTGAAGCAAGACGCTCATTATTCCAGAAATAATCACCATAATCGGCGAGATCAGATCCTACATTAAAGGCAGGAATGCTGATGAAAGCACCGTTTAAATATTCGCCAACAATAAAGACAAAACCACTGCGGCTGCTGATATAGATTTCATAATGGCTGCCGTGATTAATAAAGCGGGTAATCGCGCCGGACCAATGTTCAAAGTGTTTGCCAATCTTTTGATGACATTCAAATCGAACAGGCGAAAAAGGTTGTTTAGACATGGGGAAACCTCCTTAATGCAGGGCCAGGTTGTTACTGGCCGCGAGAATAATTTCAGTATCAATGGTATTTTTCTTTAGTTGTGTACCAAGAATCAAAGCATCGGTCATGAGAGGTGTTGATAAGACGCGGAGTGCCTTGACAGAAGTTAGCAACGGCATGAACAGCAGCTTCATCAATAAATGAATGAGCCCCACCGGCAGCTTCGATCCTTGAATAAATGTAATCTTTAGCCTCGTCGGGGGAAAGGCCTTCATAATTGTAGTGAACGACGATGCGCTGTTTGAGGGATTCATGAACCGGCTTTTCGAGGATAGAAGCAAGATAGGGTTGTCCGATAAAGATAAGAGCAAAGCAGTCAAAGCTGTCGAAATGAACATTCATGAGCATTTTAATATCCCGAAAAATTCCGGTGTTTAAATATTGACTTTCATCAATAGCAAGAATAAAGGTCTTGCGTTTCTCCTTAAAGAGATGCACGAGTCGTTCTTGGATGTTTCTAAACATCAGGGTTTTCTTGGTACTGTAGTCCAAGCCAAGAGCGAAGGAAAACTGATGATAGAATTCAGAAACACTGACAGTGGAGAGACAGATGTAAGAAAGTTGAAAGAGATTAGGATTTAGGTTTTTAGCGGTTCTGAACATCCTTTAGTGTAAACGGAATAATCATCCAAAAATTTGTTAATACTTTTATTGTAGCATAATCAGGGCAACGCTGAGGAGCGACCCCACGCTTGCTACGGACTTATACGGTAAAACGGCGGGCTTATGTTCGCTGTTTTACATTTTACCGGTAAGTCCAATGCGTATAAACCTCGGGGGTTTGGGGGCAGAGCCCCCATGCAGCTTTTAAGCCGTAAATCTATCTGCGAAGTAAATCATAATCTGGCTGTATGCCATCGCCCAATTACGAGCTGGCAGCGTCCATTTTTTAGCGATTTCTTTGACCGATAGGAAAACAACCTTTCTTATCGAGTCGTCAGTGGGGAAAATCGCCTTTGCTTTCGTGAATTTTCGCACCATTCTGTGGTATGCTTCCACCGCATTCGTTGTATAAACCAAATGCCGGATTTGCTCAGGATAGTTGAAAAACGTTGTAAGTTCAGCCCAATTTGCGTCCCAGGAACGCATAATAGATGGATACTTCTTATCCCATTTTTCCCGAAATTCCTCTTTTGCATACTCCGCATCGTCAAGATTTACCGCGCCGTAAATTTTCTTTAGATCGGCACAGACTTGCTTTCTATCCTTGTATTGCACAAACTTAGTAGAATTGCGTACTTGGTGCACTATGCATAACTGCTGCTTGGTCTCTGGGAATACCGCGTTTATGGCTTCTCCAAGCCCTTTTAGGTTATCGTGGCAAGCAATAAAAATGTCCGTAACACCGCGGTTTTTAAGGTCGGAGCAAATGCTTGCGTAAAATGAAGCTCCTTCGTTTTCGCTTATCCAAATCCCTAAAATATCCTTCTGGCCGTTCATATCAATTCCCAAAACTGAATAGACGCACTTGTTGATAATTTGGCTATCTTTACGGCTTTTGAACACAATGCCATCAAAATATATTATCGGATAAATCGCTTCCAACGGGCGGTTTTGCCACTCATTCACTTCCGGCAGAATTTTATCTGTAATCTTAGAAATCAAGGTTTGAGGGATTTCCGCCCCGTATATCTCGCGCAGATTATCCTCAATGTCTCGCTGCGACATTCCTTTAGAGTACATAGCCATTATCTTTTGCTCAATCTCATCAGTTCGAGTTTGCCGCTTTCCAAGGATTCTTGGTTCAAATTCACCATTACGGTCACGGGGTATGGCTATTTCGCTTTCCCCGTAATCGCTTATAATAGTCTTGCGATTGTAACCATTGCGCGAATTACCACTGTTATTACCCTCTACACAATGTTTTTCATAGCCCAAATGTTCATCCATCTCGGCTTCTAGCATCTGCTCAATAGAACCAGCAAATAGTCGTTTTAGCTTTGACTGTATATCACCCGTGCTTTGGCAATCTTGCATCAGCAGACTTACCAATTCCATTTCTTTGTCCGTGAGTTTGTTCTTAGATGTTTTCATATGATAACCTCCATTTGTTTTATGTGGAGATTATTACCATTTACACGGATTAATATTCAGCCTCTTTTTAGCAAAACAACGCAAAGCAAAGGTTTTACCTGTTTTATGTGAAGCTTCACATAAAACAGGTAAATCCTCAATTTTACGCACTCTTGATGCTTCCCTGGATAAATCACGGTTTCTTTTTTGCTATATCAATGATGCAGATTTAAAACCAAAAAATCTGTATAGCAAAATTCTTTATTATTTATCTGTACAGCCATCAACCTATCTGGATCGGATGAAAAAACAGTTTCGTGATGCCGTAGTCAATTTATATGATACTCATGACCGCCTACCCATCATCGTTATTGATAACGCTCAAGATTTACCTATCCAGACTATTAAGGAGATACGTTACCTACTAAACTTTGAAATTGATGCCAAAAGTCTACTGTCCCTTATCCTCGTGGGCCATCCTGAATTAAGGGATACTTTAAAACTTCGTTCTTTTGAAGCAGTTTCCCAGTGTATTACCGCTCACTACCGTCTCTCACCTCTGGATGAGAAACAAACATACGAATATATTTCGCATCATCTCAATCTTTCTCAACTTAAGATGCTATTTCCTGAGGATGTTGTTAACCGTATCCATCAGTTTACTTCCGGGATTCCCAGGGTCATTAATCAGATTTGCCGACACTGTCTCATTGATATGGAATCCAATCAACTGGAATTGGCAGATCACCAAGTATTAGAACGGGTTCTTTCTGAGTTCCAGTATTAATGGAGGGAGTGGATTTTAATGAATTTTTCATGTTCCTGTTGTTGGGAAAATGGTAAAAAAGAAAATTGGACGGGACGTATTGCTGACATCTACTCTTATGGCAGCCATTATGAAATTTCCATCCAAAGTCGTTCCAGCATTCGTATCCTTATTGGCCAAACGTGTTCCGGATTTTTTGCCTGCATCCCTGATTTTCAGGCCGGATGCCACTTAGGTTCCTTAGAGGACATCTTTTACAATCAAGAAAAGTTAACGTTCGCTATGGAAAATGTTATTGATGCTGCTACCGTAGCCTCGGCCCTTAGGTATTTATCCGATATTTTATCATTTTAATTTCTTTCTATATTTTTAAAGCAGATGGGTTTTCCTCTCACGGAGAGGGTAGGGCAATGTCTTGGGGATGACAACCTGAGCGCTCTGTGGGAGGCCTGGAGTAATTCCTCCCACCCTTACCGGGTGGGGAAAGCCCATCTGCCTTTTTATATTACTCTGGGCCTTTAAAGCGTTAATTCCCCCCATCTTTTTCCGTATTTATACGTCAAAAACTATATATCCGTCACTTATCATGGAATTGTCCGCCATTTTAGATTGGAGTCAACACCCTGATATCACGAATACGTTCTAACAGTTCATCAAAATAATCTTCACCAAACTTTTTAGGATTCTTTAATCTCTCATCATTCATTACAAATCCTTTTTACATATATTCTTTAAGGATTTTGCTTGTCCAAGTACGAAACTGTACCCCGATATTAGAACGAACATGATAGCCAATGGCAAGGATCATATCAAGGTTGTAGAATTTTGTATCTCTTGCAACCTCGCGCCCACCTTCATTTTGAACTAGTAAGTAATTCTTACTTGTTGAACTTTCCTCAAGTTCTCCTTCTTCATAAATATTTTTTATATGCATTGTTATATTTTGCGGCGATGTTCCATAAAGTTGTGCAATATTAACACGACTCAGCCACATAGTACCATCTTCCATAGATACATCAATTTTTGTTTCACCTTTTTCAGTTTGATAGATAAGAATTTCGCCTTTTTGATTTTTATCCAAAAGTACCCCTCCAATTTTCTCATAACTCCAATAATTTATTCCGCATATTTTAAGGATAAGTTTCCTTACCAGAAATATTTTATAACGTACATGTTTCATATGATGTGACTCTTCTCGGCCGCACTGCCTGGCACCGAAGCTTTATTTTACTTTTTACTTTTAATGTTATAATAAATTCCAGAGGTGATTATTTTGTCAATACCATCACGCTTAAAACTAAAAGTAAGTCCCAAGGGGCAGATAACACTGCCTAAAAAGATAAGGCAAGATCTCAGAATTTCTGATTATGTCTATCTGGAAATAAACGGTGAAAAAGCCTATTTGAAGCCAACGGGGTTTCTGGATGATTTAAATTCCATTATTGCCAAAGAAGTTAAGGCGGAGATAACCATTTAGCTTAACTGTAAGCTCCTTCATTACATCAGGCGCCGGGGTCAACAAGTTCTTCCTTAAGCATTCCTTGACTCTCTTCAGACTAGCATTAAATTTCTTCCTGCTAGTTTTTCTTTTGACCACAAATTTTCCACTTCTGCTCTTGCTGCAATAATGGGTAAATCCAAGAAAATCGAATGTCTCGGGTTTTCCTTCGCCAGTTTTCTTCCTATCAGACGCTGCGAACCTGCCAAATTTAATAATTTTGTTTATCTTCTGCCATTTCTAGATTGAAGTTCGCAAGTCTAATCTTGAGCTGTTCGTAAAAGGCCTTTACCTCATGCTCATATTGGAAGCAGAACGCACTGTCGTCGGCATATCTTACCATATAGGCATCGCCTTTACAGTGCTTCTTAACTACTTTTTCAAACCACCGATCCAATACGTATTGCAAATAGATATCCCCTAAAATTGGAGAAATCAGACCTCTCTGCGGGGCGCCGAGAGGGGTTTCGTATGGTCCATGTTATTGAAGAAACCTTTGATATCCGCATCCACAATATAAGGGTTTCCTTGTTTATTACTCCGGGGAGAGATGTAATTCTAGCCTTTGGTTTTTCCTTAGCTATTCGTGCTATCCTTGTCAGTTTCGTTTCCATTTGCTTTCTACCTCTTTGTGTAGGAAATGTTTCCTTTTCAAGGGCTATAGTATGTTGTGGCCTTCCCTCCTCAGGCATTACCCTGATTCATAGGTAGTACGCCACAATCCGACTCCCTAACGCCTTCCGCTTCCTTGCTTTATTATCGCTTGTTATGCGTACTCCAGGTTTTACCTGAAGAGCTGTTAGGGCCTCCCGAGTTACCGTTTCATAACAATGTGTAGCATGCCGAGTTCTCCGACCCCGAGGAAGCTATGGTCTTCTTACCTTAACGTCGACCATAGTATTGCATTCTGCTTCTGACAACAGTATCTGACTTCCTATTTAGTATTACGTGGCTCAATCACTTCAGCTTTTCAGCTTTCAGCCTGCTACCTTGTTTGCCTACGCTTAAACTTAACAGTTACCTGATAAGCTCCAAGGCTAACTACGGATGGTTGGTCAACCTTATCCGGCGGGATTCCCACCCACTATATGATACGACCTTGCTCGGCCGCACTGTCAGGCACCCACTCCGAATCCCCATTTATTCTAGTCCGCAGATGTGGCAATCAAAGCGTCCCCCCGGCACTTTAGCCACGCCTCATATGTTTCCAAATCACAACTTACCTGTTTAAAGACCAGCCCCAATACAAAAGCATCATCAGCCAACCCGATACCTAAAATAGCATCCGGAATTAAGTCAATCGGATTAAGGAAGTATAAAATTGCTACTATAATTATTACAATCGATTTAATTGGTACGTCCTTATATTCGCCTGTAGCCCAATCTTTAACCAGGCCAAATAAGAGTTGAATTTTTTCCCAAACATCATCAATGGGACCTTTCTTGCCCTTTTCTTGATTGGCCTTTTTCATAGCTTCATAAACTAATTTCTTAGCTTTATTTTTATCATTTGCATATTCTTTGGCTTTGTCTCCAAACTTCGCCTTAACATCTTCAAAATTAATATTCATAGCGATTACCCTCCTTTATCTCACCCCATAATAATCTACATACCAATCCGTAAACCTCTGCAGCCCATCCTCTATCATCGTCTCCGGCTTAAATCCCACTGCATCCTGCAATAAATCAGTAGATGCATAGGTAGCCGGTACATCCCCTAGTTTAATCGGTTCATAGATTTTCTTAAACACCACTTCTCTCCCCAAAGTCTTACTTAAAGCTTTCTCCAAAGCTCCGATAAATGTCATCAGCTTCTCCGGGGCATTGTTTCCGATATTAAAAACTCTATGGGCGGCAGAACCTTCAATTCCTTCTCTCGCTTCCGGCGGGCTATTCAATAATCTTACGACACCCTCTATAATATCATCGATATATGTAAAGTCTCTATATAGGTCATGCTCAAAGTCTCCATTATTAAAGATCCTTATTGGCTCACCTTTAAAATATTTATCGGTAAATCCAAAGTAAGCCATATCCGGTCTGCCCATTGGACCATAAACTGTAAAGAATCTTAAACCGGTAGCCGGTATTTTATATAAATGACTATAGGTATGGGCCATCAATTCATTTGATTTTTTGGTAGCTGCATAGAGAGATACCGGGTTGTCCACGAAATCAGACTCCTCAAAAGGCACTTTCCGATTCGTCCCATAAACAGAACTTGAAGAAGCGTAAATTAAATGATCAACCGGATTATGTCTGCAGGCCTCAAGGATATGATAAAACCCGATAATATTGCTTTCGATATAAGCATCAGGGTTTTCTATCGAATACCTGACCCCTGCTTGGGCAGCCAAATTAACAACCACATGAGGCTTGTACTCTGCAAAGGTCTTTAGTACCATTTCCTTGTAAGATATGTCCCCTTTGATAAAGGTAAACTTCTCAAAAGGCTCCAGCTTTTCCAATCGGGCATGTTTTAGATTCACATCATAATAATTATTTATGTTATCTATACCAATCACCCGGCACCCTTGCTCCAAGAGTCTCTTTGATAAAAAGTACCCAATAAACCCGGCTGCTCCGGTGATAAAATATGTCTTACTTATATCCAGTGATTTGTAACTCATTTAGGCCTCCCATTAACATTGACAATTCCACATTTAGTTGCTGCAACCTCAGAAATAGCTATGGAAAAGTCCTTGGACGTTTTGATAAACGGCCTTCCGATCGAATAATACTCCACCCCTGCTTCATTCATATCGTCCAACTCATAGATATTTCTTCCGTCATAAACAAGAGGTGTTCTCATCTGTTCTTTGTATGTTCCCGGTTCTACTGCCTTTATTTCACCCCATTCGGTAAAGATAAAACAGACATTAGCACCATCTAAAGCTTGTTCCGGCTTTTCCACATAAGTTATACTTCCCTTGCTGTTTTTCCCTGCAGGATATTTTTTCTTGAAGTTGTCTGCCCCTACAGGATCATAGGCATAAATATCGGCACCTTGCTCTAATAACAAAGGTACATTTTCCAAGGATGGAGCTTCTCTCAGGTCATCTGTGCCCGGTTTAAAAGTAAGTCCGAGAACGGCCACCTTTAAGCCGTTGAAAGTAATAAGTCGCCTGCAAGCCTTCTTATATAACATAGTTTTTTGATCTTTGTTAACATCAATGGCAGCTTTAATGGTTCTCAGTTCATAACCATTCTGTCTGGCAAGATATTCAAGAGCCTTGGTATCCTTGGGAAAACAAGATCCGCCATAGCCGATACCGGCATTTAAGAACTTACTGCCAATACGCTCATCAAAACTCATTCCTCTGGCAACATCTTGAATATCTGCTCCAACGGATTCACAAAGGTTAGCAATATCGTTCATATAGGATATTTTAAGAGCAAGAAAATCATTAGCCGCATATTTAATCATTTCAGCTGATCTTCTATTTACTGATACAATAGGCAAATTAAAAGGTTGATAAATTTTCATAAGCATATCTTCGGCCCATTTACTTTCTGTACCAATAATAATTCTGGCAGCATGTAATGTATCATGAACTGCAGAGCCTTGGGCTAAAAATTCAGGATTTGATGCTACCTCTACCTTAACATCATTAACTAAAAAGTCTTTAATAAACTGCTCCACCTTATCATTTGTTCCTACCGGGACAGTTGATTTTACCACCACAAGGCAATCGTTTTTTATGGATTCAGCTATCTGTCTTGCCACTGTAGCTATGTATGAGAGATCCGCAGAACCGTCCGGTTGTTCCGGTGTTCCTACCCCTATAAAAATTGCATCTGCATCCTTATAGGCAGATTTAAAATCAGTAGTGTAATCAACCCTGCCTGCAGCGTAATTCTTCTGCATTAAATCTTCCAAATCTGTTTCGTATATTGGTGAGATACCTTTTTTTATAAGATTTACTTTATTCTCATCAATATCAACACAGGTTACTCGATGACCTACATCGGCAAAGCAAACCCCTGCCACTAAGCCGACATAGCCGGTTCCTGCTACTGCTATTTTGTACATGTAATCATCAATCCTATCTAAATATAAATTCTAAAAAAGCTAACTAAGTTCACACGAAAGTAGAAAATATATATTCTATTTTCATTCTACTTTTGTGCCGCAAGTCATGAAGGTTGATAAGTTGGTTTCAAGCACCGGCACGTCACCACCCTAGGCTAAGTAAAGGCGGTTGGTTAGACCTTACCGAACGGGATTCACACCAGCTGTATCAAATACGCCTCACGGCGCACTCCCCCTGCCACCTTATATCTACTGTTTAAGCATAAAATCATCGATTCTCTTAATAACATAATTGGGTACAATATCAAATTCATAATAATTTAAACAATGTGTGTAATCATTTTCAATATGGAAACTTTCATTAGCATACTTTTGTAAAACTGGGTTAATCTGTTTCTTAGTTTTCTTTCCACAAAGTAACAAATATTGCCTAAATAATTGAACTTTATTATATGTATTTTCTTCATTCTTATATAATTCCTTAATGTAAGCTTTATTAAAGTAATTATTTAAATATGTTTCATAATTAAAGTCTAAAAAGTATTTCCTAATAAAAGTATTAGCATCATTTACTTCATCATATATCAATTTAGTTTGTCCATCACTTTTTGTTGGCTTATCTCTTCCCTTCATCAATGAAGAGATCATATCGTATGATAAATTATTCTCAAAATCAGCATCATTGTATTCAAGGTATTTTCTTAATGCAACCATTCTAACGATAGTATTAATTCCTTTTAGGTTATCTGTTGCTTCTGAATGATACAATGCTATTGTTGAAATAATATGCTTTTCAACATCTATCTCTTTCTCCAGTAATTCCTCATCATTATTTGTAAGATAAGAACCAAATGCCCAACTATTTTCAAAATAATGTTTTGTTTTTAAATCAATAATTGGTTCAAGATCATGTGTTAACAATAAAACGGTATTATCCTTAAAACTATTACTTGTAATTGGTGAAAACAATCTACTCATTATAGCAAACTTTTTATTTTTATCAAAAGAAGAAATAGGATCATCTAAAATAATCAAATCTGCTCCTTGTTGCTTGGAATAATATAAGAATAAAATTAAAGCCACAACATTCTTTTCTCCCCAACTCAAACTTTTTCTTATATCGTTTGATTCATATAATTCCTCTTCTGACTTAATATACTTCAATCTACTTATAGATGATTTTTCTGTGATTTGCTCGATTTCAAAGTAATAATTAACTCCTGCCGATTTAAGGAAATCATTAATATCTTCTTTTGCCAATGTTATTGACTCAGCTATTGTATTGTTAAGTTCATTAATTTCATTATTTAAGCTTTTTATGCTATTTAATAAAACTTCTATTTTTTCATTAACAATGTTAAATACCTTATCAGTCGCTTCCCCGGAAAAGATATCAAAATTATCTTTAATTTTTAACTTATTTAATTTTTCTTCTATTATATTTCCATCTACTGTTTTAAATTCAATTGCATCAAATTCAATTATTTCAGTAATCTTTCTTATTATCTCATTGTATTGAACTTGTAATCTACTAATATTATATGAAAAACTATCTTCATCATCAATTTTCTTTGTAAATCCTTCAAAAAGTTCATATTCTGATTCTGACATAAACTTTTTCAATTTTAATATAGCATCTTCTAGTTGTTTCTTGTTCTGTATCATAGTTTTATCATAGGTTGTCTCAAAAACTGTTTTGGTCTTATTATAATCTTCTTTATTCCATCGACTTGCACAGAAAGGACAATTATCTTTATCATCAAAATCTTTTCCTTTAGATTTCCAATCAACCCAAGCAACTACCTTGTCACCACTAAAGAAATCATTAAACTCTTTTAGTATTTCTGGCACATTATAAGTTGTATTTTTACTTGCTAAACCTTTTCCAAATCCAGTTTTACTAAGTTTCCCATCCTTATTAAACTTTAACTTTTCTGCTATCTCAAAAAACGATGTTTTCATATCTTGAAATTCCAAATTTGATGCAATGTCAACTTTTAAACCTTTTAAACGTATATCAAGTTTTTTTCTATTTTCTTCAAATACAGGATTACTAATAAAAACATCAAATGAGTTGTCTATTGCCTCGTTTTTATTAAAAATTGTATCACTTACAAAATCATCATTAAACGATATAGCTTTCTTAAAAAAGGGTTTGTTAAAAATCTCTTCTGCTCCTTCTTCTGGAACTTTGATTATTACTTCAGGATTAGATTCTTCTCCAAAAGATTTCATTTCTTTGAGTCCGGTCGAATCACCATTAAAATAATATTCCAGTGCATTAGCTATTGTTGACTTTCCTGTACCATTAAGACCATACTTAACATTCAATTTATTTTTTCTTATTATTACTTCCCCTTTTTTTATATTTCTGCAGTTTTTAATAGAAACTTTAGCATAATCAAAATCCATTTTATCCTCCCTCTATTATCTTTGATTATCTCTCGTATTCTCGATCAATTTAGGATGTCATTCACCCTCGTTATCAATGCCTAAAGTTGATGTCAGGCACCGTCCCGTTTTACGGTGTACCTACTCCCATAAAAATAGTATCTGCATCTTTATATGCAAATTTATAATCTGTAGTATAATCAAGTCTTCATGCAACATAATTCTTGTGCATTAATTCTTCCAATCCTGCTTCATAAATTGGGGGGATGCCCTTTTTCATTATCTCCACTTTGTTTTCATCAATATTAACACAGGTTATTTGATGACCGACTTTGGCAAAGCACACCCCTGCTACTAGGCTGACTTAGCCTGTCCCTGCTGTCGCTATTTTGTACATAAAACACCTTCCTCGTTGATGTATTCCTCTTTTTAACATTTAAACATTTTAGTCAAATAAATAAAACCCAGATCAGTTGATATCAGACACGTTACCACCGTCACTTTCAGTATGTTATTTTATAGATTGTACTTTCGTATCATTCCAACTTAAACCTATTCTTAATTGTTAATATACAGTGTATTGTAAGGCTTAGGCCAAGTTTCCCCGTATACTTCCTTTACTTTATCAAAATGACTGTTTGGTGTGCCTTTTTCAATTTCATCGAGATATTTTAAGAATTCTTCCTTTGTATTTAAAGAAAAGACCTTAGTTTTATAGGATGATATTCTAGTTTTTAAATCTTCTTCTCTCAATAGTGACGCACACTCATTATCTATGAATATTGCATCGCAATACGGCAATAACATAGATATAGTTTTAACATCATTAATGAAACTAGCTTTTGGGATACGTTTTTGACCTGCTGCTGCTTTCCGTGCTAGAGCTGTATAAAGAAGTGAACTAATCTTTAAAAATGGAATCTTGCTTAATGAGGGAGAAGTAAAAAATTCGTCAACTTTTATATGTGCTTCCATTTCATTTAACCCATTTTTTCTGGTAATTTCTTCTAGAGAGTGCATTATATCAATAATTCTTGTATTCATTAACTTGTCAATATCAGTTGATGATCCAAACCGAACTTTATCGAAAGATTTTATATACTCAAAATATTGCTTTTTTATTTCTTTACCATATGACAATAATTCGAAATCCCAGTGTTTTTTAAAATCAAAATTCTTTGTTTGTTGCCAGTAGCTAAATAATTGATCCATCTTGCTCTGACTGGTTTGCTTGTTGGTTTTCAATAACTTTGTATCTTCTTCTATGTTTAATGTGTCTACAGTTATTATGAATCTATCATGCCAGCAATGAACATTACCATATATCACGGATTGAATGTCTATTTCAACATCTTTATCTTTATAGCCTCTAACCCAGTTTTCGGCATATTCGCATAACTGAAACAATTCAATAGTATCAAAATGATAAAAGCTTGTACCATAAGATAGTAATTCATACATTCTTTTTAAGGTTTCATAGTGTTCTGTCACTATGGATTCATTCTGATGTGTTATTGAATCTGGACAAACAATTAATTGTAACTTGCTTAATTTATCCAGCTTTTCGAACAGTTGAAACCAGAAATTATCAATTTTTTTCTTTTGCTGTTCGGTAACTCTTGGGTTAAGTATTTTTTCCATGTTGCTTATAACAAATTGGTCCAAATAAATTATTTTCTTATGTATCTTAGGTAGTTCATATTCTTTAGTATAGCAACATTCCTTACAACTACGCGAATAACAATTCCCGCTTATAAATAGCACACCATAACTGGATTTTGCTTTACATTTTGGACAATCCCAATAAGGCTCTTTTATAAATATCTCTACCATATTGTTTACCCTTTCAAGAACATATTATCGCAATTCCGTTTTTGGGATCACGATCCAGTATCCCTTATCTTGGTAACCTATGACTTCTTAACCTAATAAGCCTTTAGAGATCTTATTTTTTGGAAATAACCTTCGCATTAAACCAAAAATCTCTTTTCGCATTGAAGGGAACAAAAATAAAATTCCAAAATAAAATAGTGCACATAAAACAATTGAAACAATACTCCATAATAATCCTTCATTAAGCCGCCGTAACAAAAAGCCGAATAGACCCATGCATGTTGCTCCAAATGCTGTTGGAAACACATTTTTGAATATTTTCAATACCGGAAAACCTATTGCAAACTTCATGATTATTAAATGTACTAGAACGAACTGCAACCTTATCCATGATCTAGTATATACTAAAGCCCAAAATCCGTATTTAGCGCTTATGACACATGCCGGAACTAAAACAATTAAATGCAGTATTTGTGCAAGAAAAGATAGTTTTGGCATTCCTTTAGCCCTATATATTTCGCTGCAATAATGACCAAATATGATCATGATAGAGCTTGTAAGAGCCCATATTCCAATTACACCACTTGCTTCACTCCATTGACTACCCAATAATATTTGCGTTGCTAAATCGCTATAAAGATACACCCCGATACCCAAAGGAAAGACTAAAACAGAGACCAGTCTCTGAAATTTAAGATACATATAATAAAAATTGTCCTCATCATGCTGTAAGCGCGATAAGGTTGAAAACAATACAGAAGTTGTTGATCCGGTTATTAGAGCCATCAGTGCATTAACCATTGTAGTAGACGTTTTATATAGTCCTAAGTAATACCGATTTAATACATTTCCAATAATAAATGCATCTACCCATGAAGTCAGCCAAATCGATATCGCTTCGATTAGGGACCATATACTAAATGAAAACATCTCTTTCAATATCTTTACATTATAATATAGCTTTGGCTTCCATTCAGACTTTGCAGTTAAGATTATAGCATTAGAAAACTGAATAGCAATAGAACCGATAATTAAAGCCCAATATCCTAAGCCAAAAAGTGCAAGGGGTATTGTAATTGCAAATGGGATGAAAACAGCTATTATGCGAACTACAAATAGTGTTTTATAGTTAAAATCTCTCCTATATAAAGCCATTTGTATGCTTGAAAAAGATGTTAGAGGCAACTGCATACAAGATATGGCTATTACGTTACCTAATCCTGGATTCCCTACAAATGCTGCCAGCTGTTCACGGAATATGGTTACAATAATCCACAATAAAACAGATATACCAAAGTTCGTCCAAAATGCTACATTAGCATTTTTATATTTTTCATCTTTATCCTTAAACTCATGCTGCACCAAATACTTTTGAAATCCTGAATCGGTAAACATATCTGCAAAACTAATAATCATAGTAACAGTAGCAACTACACCAAATGCTTCAGGCACAAGTATCCTGGCTAAAATCATGTTTGTAATTGGACTGACTAATTTTGCAGCTACTTCTGTGATAGTTGACCATTTTGTTGCATGCAAAATTTTATTTTGAAGATTACTTTCTTTCACTTATGATTTCTCCTTTTAATCCATCAATCCTAATTCCCTAGTACACTTGCCACCTCAGCTGTCCTGGCTTCATATTCTTTACGCAACTATGAGCTGTGGTGACTTTTACATATGAACCCATTCCCAGATATTCTGCCATCCGAAACGATAAATTGATGGTAGGAAACTTTTGCTTCATTAGATTTCTGCCCTGATGGCTGTTCTAGCCATTACTATAGACTGTCTGTAATCAGCACTTTTTACTATATTTTTGTTACATGTATACACAATATTGTTCACCCCCGAAGCAATATAAATGATAATCTATTAGGATCCCTGCTTTCCATTATAGTTTAGAAAGTTCCTTGTCTTATTTCGGTAGTTTTATCCACTCGCCCAATTTTTTATCCCACTCTGCAGGTTCAAATGGAATCATCCCGCTACAGGGAGAAAAAGTTATTTCGGAAAAGAATACCTTATTATCTACTGAGTAAAAATCAGTACGAACAAAAGGACAATTAATGATTTGTGCCAACTCTGCACTAAGTCTTTTCATTTCATCCATATTTGATGGAAACTCAGGCTGTGAGCAAAATTGAGCATAATCAGTTCTGTGGAATTCCATTTTCTTCCTATCAAAATCATAGAATGAGATTTTAGCCGTGGAGTGATCTTCCATTCCCTCACTAACATAAGTAAACTGAGGCACCCCATTGAAATTGAAGAACTTATAGTCGCGCAAACCTTTACTCGAGTTTTCTAGGTACTGCTCCGCTATAATTCTTGGCTTTACATTTTTATACGGCCATTCTCTACCTCCCCAGAAATAATTTTTATTTAGGGAAGCATTGATCTTTTTCCTTGCCACCTCTATATCCATTTTTCCTTTTTCTCTGACAATTACTAATCCGCCACTATCATGTGTACATTTCATGACAAACTGATTTGGCAGCAAACCAAAATCTATGTCTTCAAACTTATCCCACACGCCAAGAGTAGGAATTATATATTCCCCGCCTATACGCTCAGCAACATACTTTTTCGCTTCGTATTTATCAACCATCATTGTATACTCTGGACAACGATCATAAAGCTTAAGCCATTGTAATTTTTCGTTGAATGTCTGTGGATTATTTAGGTTCAGCACCTTACCCATACGAAGCCAATAAATAAGCTTAAGATATGTCCTGTCACTTAGGAAATCAAAATACCCTTTCGCACAAGTAGCTTTCAAGGCTTCCTTGGGTTGAAACAAATATTTTCTTATACTCATTAGATATTCCCTTCCTTAGCAACCTGTTTTTATAAAAAAAGGCACAACGAACTTTTTCTTGGTAGAAAAGCATGATTATCACTATTTCAACTACTATAATTATAGTTGCGATCAATAAGCCATCTTTAACCATGTAAGATAAGAGATTTTTTAGTCCGATTAAATATGTTATTGATAAATATATTGCAAAATAGATGGCTCTATATATCATCGAAAAACCTACCTACCTTAGTCAATGTTCTGTATTGACGTCATTGACGTCGATCTTACAAGTCGAACCTGTTGCAATAGCCACACCATCAGGAGAATTATCAGCACTCCATACACGAACTCTTTAATAACAAGGTATACTGCAGAACGTGGAAGCCCGGATACAATATTCAATACTGCTATTGACACAAATGCTCCTATCGGGTTTTGCTCCATATCACTCCTATCTCGACATTTTGATAGTATCCTCCCTATTATAATTCCAATGATGAACACATAGATGAAACCACCATAATAGCCACCATTCACAAAAGCTTCCCCGATCATTGAGAATCCCGTTCCCCAAGATATACCGAGATATTCTTGAGAAAACCAACTGCCTATAAGAACTTGTTTGATGCCCAGTAAAGATAAAAATCTTGATGAGATAGCACCCAAGATTGCAGTTACATATGTATTTCCATAGGGATAGATTCCATTTCCTACTATCAGAAAGAACGTTATAATTCCCATCGATCCGCCCATTTCAAAGAATGTATCAACAATAGGTGATTCCTCAACGCTCAATCCGTTAATAAAAGTCTCAATGGAAAGCAAATCTAACCCGGTATTACGCACATCTGTAATAACATTCAACATGTAGAGCCCAAATACACCTAGAATTCCCCAAAACACTATATCTTTTAGCCTTATCTTCTTTCTTTGTGCAAATACCCAAATCAGAATCACTAAACTATAAATCCACGACCCTCTATCACCAGACATAGCCCCAAGAGCGGCATAAATCAAGAAAATTATAATCACCGTTCTCGTTACTGTTTTTTTGAAATTGCTTCCTATGAGCAGGCAAAGAAGTGCTGGGAAAAAGAGATACAACAATATTTGTATGTATCCAGACTGGGTTGCCAAATCACCATAATACAGAGCTTTATAACCGAATGTTTGAGCAATCAATAATTCTTTAACTCGCTGATATATGGCTATAGGTGCCACTATGGTAGTTACTATGCAACCGCATTTATATAGTAATTCTCTGTCTTTATAAGCTTTCTCGGTACTGACTATAGTTTTAGTTTTAACGGAACTTTTACCTGCAAACAGAATAGCTCCATAATGGAAAAGCAACATACAAATACAAGTATACCATTTTGCTGTAATCATTTGCGATTCATTTGGAATAATCGATGAACCATAATATAAAATACCTGTTCCTATGCCACGATCTAAGCCAATACCGAGTGCCCACATTACACATTGGCCATAACTGAATAATAGGAAAAAGGTGAAAAAGATTGTATACATTGAAAAGAAACTTTCTTTCCTTTCCCATTTCCACGTAAATATTGCGTATAAATAAACTATAATACCCAACCAATTCAGCATATAGTTAGATTTATCGCCAAGGATAATACAAGTAATCATCAAAGCAACAACGCCCATTGTTGCAAAAACTGTTTTTATAGTTACCCCTCTTTTTACCATATCATGAGTGCAGCTCCTTACTTTACTATTACCTTGTTTATAAAATCCGTCCATTGTGAAACAATCTTCTTGGTCGAAATCATTTCTCTAATCTTTGTAGCTTCTTTTCCCATCTCGATTGCTTTGGCTGGGTTTTTAATTACATCAATCATTGCCTTGCTCATACTATCGACATCCCTGCATGGAATCAAATAACCATTAACTTCATTTATTATATATTGCCTTGCTCCGCCAATGGGACAGTCTGTCGCAATTACGGGTATTCCTATTCCCAATGCTTCCAACATGGAATTGGAGATACCTTCAAAATCGGAAGATATTATAAACGCTGTTGCTTTCGCCATCTTTTCATGTATGCTATCTGAAAAACCACAGAGGCTAACTCGCTCATCTAGTCCAACACTAGCAATATAGGCTTCAAGCTCTTGCCTCATTGGTCCCTCGCCGTAAATATTAAGGAAGCATTCATATCCACTATCAATAACCCGTTTTACAGAATTAATCATAAGATGGAGATTCTTCTGTTTGTTCAATCTGCACGCAGTGATAAATTCTACTTTCGCAGGCCTTGACACATAGAAAGGCAAATCGTCTTTTATTGGGTTCGCTATGATGGTCTGTTTGATTTTATCCGGTACATATTTTTCAAAATAATTTGAGGCATCCTGCGTCTGATACACCACTCCAGAGGCTTCTTTATACAACGCATCCCTCAACATCCTCATCCATTTTGCATTTGGTGACTTCGTCGGGTCATTCCTCTCTGACACGATAATCGGCACTTCTTTACCAATCAAAGTTATCAGTGCATGAATGTTCACATCAGTTAAAAAGGAGACCACAATGTCTGGTGATATCTGGCCGATAATTCGCCTCATTTTCATCATTCTCTCCAGTGGACGGAGAACTTTAATTTTTGAGTTGCACAATATATGGTATAGGGAAACCTTGTCATTTAGCGGATAAGATTGTAATGTGCCATAAATAGTAATTATTGACACCTTTATATCATCGTGTACAAATTGGTTCGACAAATTAGCAATAACTCGTTCTGCCCCACCATTTCCCATAGTCCCTATAACAAAAACAAGACTTTTCATATATTTGTGTTACCCCTTTCTACCTAGTATCTTAGAAAACAGGTTAACTATTTTCATATGTACTTTCTTTCGCACTAAACGAATTTTTTAGTACCCTCTTAACATTTACATAAACGGGAATAAAAATTTTTATGTATTGCCACGGCTTCACCTTGAGCATTCGGTAGCCTTTGTAACGAAGCACAACCTCATAAAAAGTACTCTTAAATGAGTGCTTTTTTAATGCCGCCTTTGGCGAAAAATAATATTTATATAGGGGCTTCTGAATATTATATCCATTTAACCCTTGTGCTGACATTCTCATAAAAAGCTCGTAATCCTGTGCCCTTTTTTGGGCATAATACTCTTCACTATACCCACCTACACCTAATATGGTTTCTCTTCTGAACATAGTAGCCGGGTGAAGATACGGTGAGCCATGTATAATTTGATTCTTTGTCGGTATTTCCGGCTTCTTATTTATTCCGACATTGTCATTCCCATCAGTAAACGTAATTGCATTGCATGACACGAAAGCGTATTCCAGGTTCTTCCTCAAAAAATCAATTTCCTCTTCGAAACGAGTTGGTAGAGATATGTCGTCATCATCCATTCTGGCAATATATTCACCTGTAGCCTCCTCCAGACAGCGATTTAACGATGCAGCTAATCCCAAATTCGTCTGGTTTTGTATAATGATAAATCTGGAGTCCTCTTTTTTGTATCTAACTAGTTTTTCATATGTTTTATCAGTTGATGCATCATCACATATAATAAACTCATAATCTTGAATTGATTGTCTCAATATACTTTCTACTGATCTATCAAGAAACTTAGCCCCATTATGGACGCTCATAATTATTGAAATTAATGCCATATATAGTCAGTCCCTCCAGCCAAGTTATTTTACTTATATTTTGCATATATTTGAATTAATAAAATCAATCTGTATTTTAGTGCAACTTTCATTATTTGAGCCTTGAAGGAGTGCTTGAAATGGCATTTCTTCACAGCTTCACTGTATAGTGGCAAGTCAAGATGATATAAAATATCCTTTTTTATTACAGAGTATGGTTCTTTTTTATAGAACTGCGATACAACCACTGAAAACACTTCATGTGTAATCTTACGATATAGCTGTTCCTGAAAATCGAACTTATGCACATCAATTTGCTTGGCAAGATGATTTGCAATAATCTCTGGACCGTCCCACTTGAAGACATTGTGTCCCTTTGTAATAGAGGATATATTATAACGATAATAATACATACAATCTGGCATAATATACATTGATCTTGCATGATAAATAGACGGAATTGTGCATGCACCATCTTCGCCTACTGTGACATTAACATCTACTAGTTGTTGTTGTTTATATATATTTATTCTGAATGCCTTTGCCCACAAACTTGGTGAAAAATATGTAGCATTCGGTGCTTGAATTAGTTTGGGATAAATTTCATTTTTTAGATTTTCTAAAGTATAGTATCCAATACGGTGCCTTGTATGTTTTTCCTCATTAGACTCTTCTGTTGCCAAATAATAACCACAACAAACGATATCCGGATTATACATTTCTATGACATCAACCATTCTTTTACAATAGTCAATATCAACCCAATCGTCACCGTCTACACATATTAAATATTCACCTGTGGCGATAGCTACACCAGCTTGTCTAGCACTAACAATACCACCATTTCTCTTATGCACAACCTTGACTCGTTCATCTATACTAGCATATTTATCGCAGATGCTAGGACAGTTATCCGGTGAGCCATCATCTACTAATACTATTTCGATATCTGCATAAGATTGATTAATCAAACTTTCAATACATTGTCTAATATAAGATTCAACTTTATATATTGGTACTATTATACTAAACGTCTTATTCGACATATTGATCCTCCTGAAATATTAAATATTGCTATTATAAATTAATTTACCTATCTGTCATCTTAATACAATGCTAATAGGCCTGTGTAGTGCCCCAAAATACAAATCAATGGGAATGGATTGGATACAATTAACCGGACAGATTTTTTAAGTGCATATATTATTAAGCAAAGAAAATAAGGGAAAGGTTTGGTTTCTAATTGCACAACATCTAAGTTTAACCACACGTTGATACCTGTAATGAATCTAAAGTATCTAATTTAGTAAACCGAAAATTTGGTGGAACAACCACCGCTGAACGTTTTGGTCAGTGATCTGACATATTTTAGAGTTAGTACGAGATAGAACTATATTTGGTACTTATTGACCTTTATAACAGTTAAATTATAGGCAATCAGTCTAGGGAAAAATAAAAATGCCCAGTTTATATCACTGGCTTTTGCTAGCGGTATATGAATTTAAATAAAATCCAAATTGGGAGTGTTTCACCTAATTGCTTATGATATAGGTGATATATTGATAGTCTTTGAGAAATTTGGACTTTTGCTGGCAAGAACTACCAAACCTTGATTTGCGCGTTCATAAATATCATTTTAATTTAAAAGTCAATCTATTTATGATTCAACTGTAAAAAGTACAATTTAGCGATTTCCTACCCAACAACAGCACAATACTATATTTGGACTGAATGAGGCAAATTAGGAGTTTCTGCAGTAGAATCATTTATATATTTTAATTAACCTTGATTTTACATTAACAATATCATATTCCATTACTCGCTTTTTATTGAACTCACCAAAGCTATTATTTATGTTATTAATATAATTAGAATACAGAACTGATATATATTTTGAAAAGCCATAAACATCATCTGGTTTTACCAGATAACCACCCTTATCACTTTCTATCAAATCGCTATTTCCTCTTATATCTGAGCAAATTACCGGCAATCCACTTGCCATTGCTTCCATTAATGCCACAGATAGTCCTTCTCTGAATGAAGGGAAAACAAAAATATCTGATGCTTTACAAATCTCTACGATATCATTACGCGTACCTAATAATTTAACTTTATTTTCTATCCCCAATTTCGTTGATAAATTTCTCAAATATTCTTCCAGTATACCTTGTCCACATATTACATAGTATAGATTTGGATTATCCAACTTCGTTATAGCCCTTAAAACCGTTTCATGATTTTTATTTTTGTTTAGTTCACCAACAGAAAGCAGAACGAAGGATTTATCAGGAATATCTAATTCTTTCCGTTTTTCTTCTTTATCAACAATTACATCACTAAATTTCCTAGTATCCAAGCCAACTCCGGGAATATATACTATTTTATCTGTTTTTAAAGATTTAAATGATTTTTTAGCTCTTAAATAGTCTTCATTATTTATTAAAAGAAGTACTTCTGTATATCTAGCAAGCCACTTTTCTATTGGATAATATATCAACCAATTTTTTAGAGGGGCTCCTTTATAAAAATGAAACCCATGTGCTGTATAAAAAACCTTAGTACTCTTAATCTTTCTACAAGCATACCTTACGCATGCTGAGGCCACTGGTGTATGTGTATGAACCAAATCATATTTTTCATTTGAAATAATCTGTTTCAATTTCTTATATGCACGATAATTATCCTTATTAAATGGTGAACGTTGAAAAGCTAAATCATAAACCTTGCATCCCATTTCATATATTTCTGGTCTTACTTCTCTTTCAATTTTAAATGCTACATCTACCCTATGACCTTGTTCTATTAGCATCCTAATATGTGGAATCAAAAATGCATTTACAGTATTCGATATTGTAGTAACATATAAAATTTTCATACAATCACCTATTAATAACTATTTTTACCTCATTAAATTTCATCATATAAACAGCTTCTTCATACTCACCAATTACATCTTGATTCACTTTTCCATAAAGATTATTAATAATCATCATCGGTACATTAACCCCACACTCAAAGCGTGCAGCTAGCCCCCCAAAAACGCGGATTTACTTCAGAAACATAATATTTTCCATTCACCTTAAAGACATCTATATCAATAATGCCTTTAAATCCTGCTATATTAATAATAAAACTTTATCAATCTTTTTCATCATTCCATATAATCCAGAATGTCTTGTATGGTTTTAAATTCTTTAATTTGATTACCAGTTAACTTCTTATTAAATTCTTCATCCATTAATACAATAAGTGATAATTTAGCCATAGAATCCCACTCCTCTATGTCATTTAACATAGTCTTTTCTGTTAGGGTTCCTTCTTCCATTTCAAACATATCTTCTAATAATGCAATTTTTTCTTTATTTGTCATTTTTATTACCTCCATTTTTTGCTTTTTATGTTTGCTATGATAAATAACCACCATCTACTACAAATCCCGTACCGGTAATGAATTTAGAAGCATCACTGAGCAAATAAGCCATAGCATTCGCTATATCAAGCGGCTCACCCATTCCTTGATATTGTCTTCCTAGAACGAGCATATCAAATGTTTCTTCTCCAGCATTATCAACATACGCACTATACATATCAGTTTTTACAAATCCACCTACCACAGTATTCACTCGTATTTTCTTAGATTCAAGTTCCTTTGCCATACATTTTATTGCTGCATCCATTGCTGCCTTTGAAGCACAATAAGCTATTTTGGATTTATCGCCAGATTGACTTCCTACTGATGACATTCCAATAAAGCTTGCACCTTCTACAAATTTTTTCTTTTTTGATGCACATCGTACCACCTCAACAAAGGAGTAAAAATTTATCACCATAACATCATGTAGGAAGTCATATTTAGTTGATCCTAATGGTCGCATTGGCGCTATCCCCGCACAATGAACTAAACCATTTAAGGCTCCATTCTCTTGCACAATTTGATTAATTAGACCTTCTATTTTATCAATTCCTTTTAAGTCAAAAGGATAGACTGCATGTCCCTCTCCTTCCATCATCTTGAGGGTTTCATTTAGTTTATCTTCACTCCTTGCCACAAGCACAATCTTTCCACCTAGTTTACTTAACTGAATAGCAGTTGCCCTGCCGATTCCAGACGATGCCCCTGTTACAAGAATAAGTTTTTCGGATAAGTCCATCGGATTAATCATGGCTTACCCCTCCATCCATATATATTTCTTCAGTTTCAATAATCGGTAAAACATCATCTGTTTCCAGTACACAAGACACTACTCCCCATGATAATCCTATACCAAATCCGCACATTAATAATTTTAATGCTCCATTGTTTATGCTTCCATATGCATCAGTTATTGTCAAAGGAATAGATGTTACACTTGTGTTCCCGTACCGATCCATAGATATTGGTGTTTTTTCTTTTGGAAACTTAGTCCGTTTCATAATTTGCTTAAGTATATATTCATTTGCTTGGTGTAGTATTAAGCCGTCATAATCATCTACATTTGTATTAATTTCCGCCATAAATTCCTTAATTAACATAGGAACCTCTGATATCGTGAAATTAAACACATCTGTACCATTCATATATAAGTCAAAATCTGAACGAATATTTCCATCGCCCCATAGTGTCCGCTCTTTTGGTGCATCCATATTTCTATAGGCACCTGCTGGTACAATAATTGCTTTAAATCCATCACCATCCATCCTCAAAGCAGTTTGTATGATTGGGGCATCTTGCCTTTTCTCCAATAAAGTTGCCGACCCTGCATCTCCAAACAACATACAAGAGGATTTATCCTCCGGAGCAATAACTTTATTTAATGTGTCACCAACTAGCAATAAACCTCTTTTTATATTACTGCTATGCATAAGTGAGGAAATTGTTTGCAATCCATATATATAACCGGAGCATCCCAGGTTAATATCAAAGGCTAAACAATCTTTACTAAGTCCTAATCTGTGATGCAGTATACAAGCTGTGGATGGCATTATATAATCCGGTGTTTGCGTTACGAAAATCAGTACCTCAATTGAAGATGCTTCAATTTGCTTGTGTTTCATTAGGTTTTTTGCTGCAACAAATGCTAGATCAGACGCAGTTTGTTCTTTGGCGGATATATTGCGCGATACAACTCCCGTCATTTTACTGAATTTTAGAACATCTTCTTCGCCAAAAACAGATCCATATTTATCAAGCAATATATCTTTCTTTTTTGGAACAGCACAAGCAATTCCGCTTATTTTTAAATTTTCAAAGGTAGATAGAATCAAGTGTTAATCCCCTTTCCCTAGTATGTAATTATGGTACTGCCCCATGACAGTCCAACACCGAAACCGCAGAGTAAAACTCTATCACCTTTTTGTATACGTCCTTCTATTTGGGCCCGTTTAAATGCAATAGGTATTGTAGATGATACCGTATTTCCCGTATCCTGCATGTTTATGTAAAACTTCTCCTTTGGTATTCTTAACTTCTTCCTCAAAAAGTCCAACATAAATTCGTTTGCTTGGTGAAAAACAAACAGATTTATGTCTTCCATACTCAGATTATGTTTTCTTAATATATTATTAACACTTTCAGGTACTACCCGTATGGTAAAGCTAAACACCTCTGTTCCATCCATAAAAAGATTATCCTGTGAACGAATTGAACCATTATCTTCTATCTCTACAGCAGTAGCTTTAGATCGGGGTATTCTAGATCCGCCGGATGGAATAATTAATGCGTCTTTACCACTGCCATCAGTGCCTAAATCAAAGTTGCCAATTTCATGACCATCTTCGCTAACTAATGTAGCTGCCGCTGCATCGCCAAAAATTGTGCGGGTACTTTTATCTAATGGGTGTATATGTTTTGTATAGGTTTCTGACGTTAATAATAAAACATTCTTTGCTATCCCCGTATTAATAAAGCTCTTTGCCATAGCTAGTCCATATATGTAAGCAGAACAACCCAAATTAAAATCTAATGCTCCTGCTGATTGAGGTATTCCTAACCGATCTTGTAGTATACAAGCTGTTGTGGGTAATTGATAGTCAGGACTTTGTGTTGCTAGCAAGATAAAATCAATCTCCTCCGGTGATATAACGCCAGAATTGAATAACTTCTGCGCTGCTTGTTCGGCTAAATCAGATGCACACTCTCCTTCAGATACAACATGCCGTGATGCTATCCCTGTTTTAGTTAATATTTTTTCGGCTGTCCAATCGCCATATATTTGCTCTAATTCCTTATTTGTCAATACTTTCTCAGGCAACACATATTCGATTGCTTTAATCCCGATAGCCATTAATTCACGTCCTTTGTTTCTGAAATTAATCCACTAAATTATCTTTTATTTACTTATTCACAGTTTTTCTATATCAAATTAATATTTTCTTAGCCGGATTTCCAATAACTTTGGTATTTGGTTTTACACTCTTTATTACTACACTTCCTGCCCCAACATAAGCATCATCACCAATTTTTCTACCTGGTACTATTGTGACATGGCTTCCCAAAAAAACTCTCTTCCCTAGCTGAACCCCTCCCGTAATATCGCAATAGGAAGATATTGTAGAAAAATCGCCCACTATTGCATCATGTCCAATTCCAGACGATAATAATGTTACATAATCACCGACTTCTGTATTTGTCGTTATAACAGAGTTTGGATAAGCGATTAAGCCTTCTCCAATTTTATTAAACTCTCCTATTACAGCTGATGGATGAATTATTGTCTCAAACGAAGCCCCTTTTGATTTAAGTAAAGTTACTATTTTTTCCTTTGTTCTTGGGTTTGCAATTGCACATGCAAATACTTCAGTTTCTTTCGGTTCCCAATCTTGTATTCTTCCTATAACAGCATAATCACACTTCTTGCCATCTAAGGCATTTAAATTATCATCTATAAAGCCTTTAATCTCCCATTTTGTTTGAATCATATTAATGTCATTAACCCACTGGAGCAATTCCCGTCCAAATCCACCAGCTCCAACAATAATTAAATCTTTCATGTTTATCCCTTTCCGCTATACACTTCTTTATTACCCTTAAATACCTCCATTGTTGCCGTTGTATCTGAACTAATCCCTTCTCTTACAAATGCCTTTTTTATCGTAAGAAAAATAATCTTCCAGTCTCCGAAGAAACTCACATTATCTACATACACTACATCAAGATCAAACTTGTCTTCCCAGCTAATAGCATTCCGGCCATTCACTTGCGCATGACCAGATAGACCAGGCCTTACCTCATGTCTACGTTTTTGATGATTATTATAAAGTGGCAAATACTGAATTAATAAAGGCCTCGGTCCCACAACACTCATATCGCCCTTCAATATATTGAACAGCTCCGGAAGTTCATCTAATGAGGTTGATCTCAGCATTCTACCAAACTTAGTCAGTCTAACTGAATCTGGCAGCAACTCACCATTCGCGGATTTCTCATCAGTCATTGTCCTAAATTTATACATATTGAAGATCTTCTCATTAAGTCCAGGTCTTTTCTGTTTAAACAGCACCGGACTGCCCAGCTTCACTCTAACAAGTATCGCCACAATGAAAAGTACCGGGCTTAAAGCAATAATTGCCATTAACGACAAAATAAAGTCCATCGGCCTCTTAAGAAATCTTCGATAGATGCCTTTTTGGTTGGCCTGTTGGTCAGTTGGACAGTTGGAAGGGGTAACACCTTCTTTAACTTCAGACTGCATATATATCACCACAGTCCCTTAATAATCCCACAAACTCTTTCCAGATCCCCATCCGTCATCTTGGTATCACTTGTCAAACACACACCGTTCTCAAAGAGCTTCTCACTAATATCTCCACCAATGTAATCATACTTTTCAAAGAAAGGTTGCATGTGCATAGGCTTCCAAATCGGCCTTGATTCAATATTTTCTTTCTCGAGTGCCTCTATAATATCTAAGGGCCTAACTTTTCCATGTAAAGTGATACAAGATAACCAATAATTTGGCTGATTCCAATCATTAATGGGCATGAACCGAACTCCTTCAAGCCCTCCCAACTCACTTTTATAAAACTCAAATATGTATTTTTTCTTAGCTATTCTTTGATCTAATACTCTTAACTGACCTCTCCCAATCCCGGCAAGAACATTGCTCATTCTGTAGTTGTAACCTAACTCACTATGTTGATAATGTATTGCCTTATCCCTGGATTGAGTTGCCCAAAAACGAACTTTGGCAATTCTTTCTTCAATATCAGAAATGAGCATGCCTCCACCGGAGGTAGTAATGATCTTGTTTCCATTAAAAGAAAAGATGCCATAATCACCAATGATTCCTGTATGTTTACCTTTATAAGTAGTTCCCAATGATTCCGCCGCATCTTCGATTAACGTTACATTATGCTTCCTGCATAATTCAACAATGGGATCCATATCAGCCGACAAACCATATAAATGCACAACTAAAACAGCCTTTACCCGGTCACCATACTTTTCAAAGGCTGCTTCCAATGCTTTGGGATCCATATTCCAAGTTTCATAATCACTGTCAATAAAGACAGGAGTAGCATTTTGATAAATTATTGGGTTAGCTGTGGCAGAAAAAGTAAGGGTTGGGCAGAACACTATATCCCCTTCTTTAATTCCGGCAGCTTTCAGAGCCAGGTGAATGGCAGCAGTGCCGGATACTAAAGCCGCTGCATGCTTTGCACCAACCTTAGCAGCTAATTCATTCTCAAATTCATTGACGTTCTTTCCCAGGGGAGCAATCCAATTGGTATCGAAGGCCTCTTGTATGTATTGCATTTCGTAACCTTCGGCGCTCATGTGGGGGGATGAGAGGTATGTACGGATGTTTTTGTTGTGGGGCATGGTTTCTCCCTTCGGGTAGTTGGTTAGTTGGTTAGCAGTCAGTTGGTTAGTAAAACCAAGACATTAGACCAATTAGCCAAATTGTTTAGTATTTAGATTGTTGGTAGAAAAATTAAATGATTAACATAATTTATTTATCTCAAACAAAAAGGGAAAAGCCAAAGGGAAAGTAAAATCAAACCCTTTCAACCTTCCCTTTCCCCTTTCCACATAAAAAATCTTTATAAGCAAAATAGTTCAACAAATACAAAATACATCCAAAAAAACCAACATACAAACTCTACTACAATTTGACAAATAAATCAAGGAATAAGATGTAAATAAAGTGTAATTTCTACATTATTTTTATGTTTCGCTCGTTGCTTTCTGCTTTCGACTTTTCCATCTTGACGATTTGCCACCTGATATTATATACTTGTATCATTGTATACAATGATATCATATGATCATTCTATACTTCATACAAGATTATCGGATTATCATCTCTATTAATCATCTATCAACTATCATCTATATTAATCCAATAATCCTAAAATATCGAAGTAATAAGCTAATCGTGAGGAGGGAGCACATTGATCGAACCAAACAACCACAGCAATCTGCTGGAACAGGACCCATACAAATATAAATTACAGGACGTTAGTGAACCCAATCTATACCGTGAAATTTATCCTTATACCGAGGTACCCAAGATTCCCTTTAACTTCCGGGCGGTACCCATCGGCATGCCCAAAGAAATCTGGATCACGGATACCACCTTTCGGGACGGGCAGCAATCTCGTGCTCCTTATACCGTAGAACAAATTGTCGATTTATATAAAATGCTGCATCGCTTAAGCGGTCCCAAAGGCATCGTCCGCTCGACAGAGTTCTTTATTTACAGCGAAAAAGACCGGGAGGCGGTGCACCAATGCATGGAACTGGGCTATGAGTTCCCGGAAATCACTTCCTGGATCAGAGCGACCAAAGGTGATTTTCAGCTGGTGAAAGAGATGGGCATCAAGGAAACCGGTATTCTGGTCAGCTGCTCTGATTATCACATTTTTAATAAACTGGGCAAAACCCGCAAACAAGCGATGGATGGTTATTTATCTGTGGTCAAGCAGGCTTTGGATGTGGGCATTCGTCCCCGCTGTCATCTGGAAGATATCACCCGGGCCGACTATTATGGTTTTGTCGTGCCTTTTGTCAACGAATTGATGGCCTTGTCCAAAGAATCCGGGATTCCCATCAAGATTCGGGTTTGTGATACCATGGGTTACGGCATTCCTTTACCCGGTGTCGCCATGCCCCGCAGCGTTTCCGGTTTGATTTACGGCTTGCAGCATTATTCCGACGTTCCTTCGGAGTTGCTAGAATGGCATGGTCATAACGACTTCTACAAGGCGGTGACCAACGCTACCATGGCTTGGCTGTACGGCTGCTGTGCCGCCAATTGTTCCTTATTGGGCATCGGCGAACGGACCGGCAATGTGCCCTTGGAGGCCATGGTCTTTGAATACGCCTCCCTCAGGGGATCTTTCGATGGCATGGATCCCACCGTGATTACGGAAATCGCGGAATACTTCGAAAAGGAAATCGGTTATCACATTCCCCCCATGACGCCTTTTGTCGGGAAGAATTTTAATATCACCCGGGCGGGCATTCATGCCGACGGACTATTAAAAGACGAAGAAATCTATAACATCTTTGACACCAAATTATTATTGAACAAAACCGCTGCTGTAGCGGTGAGCAACACTTCCGGTCTGGCCGGGATTGCCTTTTGGATCAACGACTATTATCATTTGCAAGATGAATTGGCTTTGAGCAAAAACGATCCCATGGTACAACACATAAAAAATTGGGTGGATCAAGCTTATGAAACGGGACGCACCACCAGCATCTCTGATGAGGAGCTGATCGCGGTTATCCAGGACTATGATCCTCAATTCGGCAAAACCAAGTAGAGCGGAAGAGCGGGAGCAAGAACAAATCAGGAGATTGAATTAGGAGACTGATAATGATAATGAATCAAAAACATCATCACCCGGACCAGCCTCTTTCCTTAAGCGACCGCGTTTTTGAAGAGCTGGAAGAAAAAATCCTGAACGGAACCATCAAATCCGGCGAGCATCTGATCGAATTAAAGCTGGCTGCCGAAATGGGCGTGAGCCGTACTCCGGTGCGGGAAGCGATTCGCATGCTGGAACAAAAAGGCTTCGTGCAAATCACACCCAATCGCACCGCTCAGGTGGTCGGAATCAGTATGCAGGATTTGGATGATATTTATGACATGCGCATGCGCCTGGAGGGTTTGGCCTCCAACCGTGCCGCCCTCCATATCACAGAAGAACAAGTCAAAGAACTTACGGATATTTTGGACTTGCAGGAATTTTATCATATGAAAAATTCCATTGAGCCCATTAACGAACTGGATTCTCAGTTTCATGCAAAAATTTTTGAGTACAGCAAGAGCCGCACCCTGCAGCATACCCTGACGGATCTGCATCATATGATCCAGCGCTACCGAAATATTTCTTTTCATACCAGCGGCCGGGCGAAGTTGGCAATCCGGGAACACCGGGAAATCTTGGAGGCAATAGCAAAACATGATCCGGTTCTGGCCGAAGAATTAACGGTCAAGCACATCGCCAAAGCTAAGGAGAACCTTTTTCAGCTTCCTGATTTTGCTAGCGTAAAAAAATAAAAATTACACATGATATGGGCGTAAAGGAGGGTTCAATAATTGTGCAAAAGTTCATCTTGACTTTGCTCATGAGTATTGCACTCAGCTTCGGCTATTGACTGCCCGCTTACGCCGCAGATAATCACCAGGATCTGCATGATGAACAAACTGTCATGACTTACTTTTCATTAGCCGGGTTTAGCATTGGAGAATCCCTAACGGTCACAGCCACGGCATACGATGCCTGTTTGGAGTGCTGCAACAAAATTGATGGTATTACCAAGACCGGCGCCAAGGCTTTGCCCGGGCATACCATCGCCGTGGACCCAAAGGTGATCCCCTTAGGCAGCAAGGTTTTTGTAGAAGGACTGGGTATTTTCACCGCTGACGATATCGGCGGAGCTATCAAAGGAAGGCGTATTGATATCTTTATGAATACCCATCAAGAAGCGATCCATTTCGGCAAACAAGAGCTGAAAATATATCTGCTTCAGGATCAGGAAGACGAAACACCCCGTGTTTAAAACACGAGGTGTTTTTTAATGGATTAATATGGGGAATGTGAAATAGTATGGAAAATAACAAACCCGGCAGAACAACCTGTCGGGTTTGTTGGTTCAAGGAGGTTTAATGGAGAAGTGAGTGTGTACTTCTATTATCCCTCCCATCTTCAAAAATATTCTTGAATAATTTTAATTTGTTTTTGTTTTTACACCTGGGCCGCCGTTTGATAAGCAATGCGGGCTGCCTCGATGGTACGGTTAATATCCTCCTCGGAGTGGGCCAGGGACATAAACCCGGCTTCATACTGGGAAGGGGCAAAATAACTACCCTGCTCCAGCATCTTCCAAAACCAGGCGGTGAATTTTTTCGTATCAGAGGTGGTGGCTGAGGCATAATCAACCACCGGCACCGATGTAAAGAAGCAGGAGAACATGGCTCCCACCCGGTTAAACCAGCAGGATACGCCCGCTTCTTCCGCCGCTTGGGCCAGACCCTCCGCAAGCATGGCGGATTTACTTTCCAGTTCCTCATAGACCCCGGGTGCACTTAGGATTTCCAGGTTCGTCATCCCTGCCGTCATGGCCAAAGGATTGCCGGACAAGGTGCCTGCCTGATAGACCGGGCCCAGGGGGGCCACACATTCCATGATATCTCTTCTGCCGCCAAAGGCCCCTACGGGTAGTCCGCCCCCGATGACCTTGCCCAAGGTCGTGAGATCCGGGGTAATGTCGTAACGTCCCTGGGCTCCGCCGTAACCAACCCGGAAACCGGTCATTACTTCATCAAAGATTAAAAGCGTGCCGTATTCTGCGGTTAAGCTGCGCAAATCCTGGAGAAAACCTTCTTTGGGGGGTACGCAGCCCATATTCCCTACCACCGGCTCGATGATCACGGCGGCAATATTTTCCCCTTGCTCTTGGAAGATCTTGCGAAGGGCATCGATGTTGTTATAGGGGGCGACAATGGTATTCCCTGCCACACTCTGGGGTACGCCCAGGCTGTCCGGCACACCCATGGTCAAAGCACCGGAACCGGCCTTGATCAGGAGAAAATCCGCATGGCCATGATAACAGCCTTCAAATTTGACAATCTTGTCCCGCTTGGTAAAACCCCGGGCCAAGCGCAGGGCACTCATGGTGGCCTCGGTGCCGGAATTAACCATGCGCACCAATTCCATGGAGGGCACGGCCTTGGTGACCATTTGGGCCATTTTGATCTCCAGCTCGGTGGGGGCACCAAAACTTGTGCCGATCTCTAAACAGTCGGCGAGGGCTGCCATCACCTTGGGGTGACGGTGACCTAAAATCAGCGGTCCCCAGGACTGGACGTAATCGATATATTCGTTGCCGTCCACATCGTAGATTTTTGATCCTTCACCCCGGGTGATAAAGACCGGATCACCGCCCACGGACTTAAAGGCCCGCACGGGACTGTTGACACCGCCGGGAATATACTCCTTGGCCTCTGCAAAAAGCTTCTTCGATTTTTCATATCCTTTATGCATCTAACATCACTTCTCCTTTCTGGTCAAACAGGGGACGGTTCTTTGTTTCATTCTGGGCTCCTACCCCCGATAAAGACACCAGGGATCCTCCGCCATATAATCCCCTTCATGATAGATAGCCGCCCGGGCCCGGCAGCCTCCGCACTTGACTTTAAAAGCGCAGGTGCCGCAGCCCTCCTTGTATTCCATGGTACGCAGGTTTTGAAAGACTTGGTTTTCCGCCCAGATCTTACTGAAGGGCACCTCCCGCACATTGCCGATATATTGATCCATATAAGCGCAGGGCTGCACCAATCCTGTGGGGCTGATAATGCAATAATGGGTTCCGGCCAGACAGCCCCGGCTGAAGCGCAGATCCATGCCCTCCAGCTTGGCGATGCGCATAAATTGAGGAGCGCAGGTGGGTTTTAATTCGATATCAACCTCCTTTTGTTTTTTCATGATTTGTGAAAGCAAAGACTCATACTGCTCTACCTTTAAGGCTTCATCTTCAATTTCTTTGCCCCGGCCTGTGGGCACCAAAAAGAATTGATGATGGGCCACAGCCCCCATTTGCACGGCAAAATCCGTGATCGCCAGGACTTCATCCTGATTCCAGTCCATGACCGTGGTATGAATCTGAAAGGGAAGCCCCGCTTCCTTACAGTTTTTCATCCCTTGCACTGCCCCCGCCCAGGCGCCTTTCATCTGGCGCAGCTCATCATGCTTGGCGGGATCCAGACTATCCAGGGAAATACCCATGCCCATAACGCCCAGTTCTTTTAACCGCTTAGCGGTTTCCGGGGTAATCAGGGTTCCATTGGTGCCGAAGACCGTTCTGAGCCCCAAGCCCACCGCATGCTGCACCAGTTCAAAAATGTCCGGCCGCAGGAGAGGCTCTCCCCCGGAGAAAATCATAATCTTAAAGCCGGCTTTTTTGATCTCATCCAGCAGGGCTTTGCCTTCTGCCGTCGATAACTCTTCCTCTATCTTGACCCCGGCATTCCGGTAGCAATGACCGCAGTACATATTACATTGATTAGTGGTATTCCATGAAACGATCAATTTATTTTTCCCCCATCCAGCGGGCCGCATCCTTGGCATGGTAAGTAATAATCAGATCCCCTCCGGCCCGTTTCATGCTGAGGAGCAGCTCCATGACCACCGCTTTTTCGTCAATCCAGCCCTTTTCGGCCGCAGCCTTGACCATGGAATATTCGCCGCTCACATTATAGACCGCCGTGGGATAATGAAATTCATCTTTTACCCGGCGCACCAAATCCAAATAGGCTAGGCCCGGCTTTACCATCACCATATCGGCGCCCTCTTCAATATCCAGGGCGGTTTCTCTGATCGCTTCATTGCCGTTTGCCGGATCCATCTGATAGGTTTTCCGGTCGCCGAACTGCGGGGCAGAATCCGCCACATCCCGGAAAGGTCCGTAAAAAGCGGAAGCATACTTGGCGGAATAAGCCATTATGGGAATATGGCCAAAGCCGTGGCTATCCAGCTTCTTGCGGATGGCTCCCACCCGGCCGTCCATCATATCGGAAGGAGCCACCATATCCGCCCCGGCGGCGGCATGGGATAAGGCGGTTTCCGCCAGATAATGCAGGGTGGGGTCATTCAGCACCCGATCTCCCTGAATCATGCCGCAATGGCCATGGCTGGTGTATTCACAAAGGCAGACATCGGTAATGATATAAAGCTCGGGGTAAGCTTTTTTGATGGCCATAATAGCTTGCTGGACAATACCGTCGGCATCATAGGCTCCGGATGCGATTTCGTCCTTTTGCTCCGGAATGCCGAAGAGGAGCACGGCCTTGATGCCTAATTGGACAATTTCCCCACATTCCCTGACCAGATTGTCCACGGACATTTGATAAACCCCGGGCATGGAGGGCACCGGGTTTTTTACATTTTCCCCGTAGATGGCAAACAAAGGATAAATCAAATCATCTAAAGATACACGGTTTTCCCGCACCATGCTGCGCAGGGTTTCCGAACCTCGCAATCTTCTCATTCTCACGATTGGGTATGCCATTGTTGCTGAAACCTCTCTTTCTTACTTCATACTTATTTCATACTTACTTCATACTTTTTATTTCTTGTTTCTTGCCCTTTGTCTCGTATCTCTTGATTCTAACTTCTTGCTTCTATCCTCTTGCCTCTTGCCTCTTGCCTCTTGCTCCCTATTCTAACGCTTCTCGTACGTCGGCGAGAATTTTTTCTGCTCCGGCATCAATCAAGCGGTCGGCCAAAGTGCGCCCCAGTTGATCGGCTTCACTCCGGAGACCGGTAATCTTATCCCGGAGAATGGTGCTGCCATCCAGGCTGGCCACCAGACCATGCAAGGTCATGCTCTCCTGTTCCATTTCCCCTAATGCCCCAATGGGAATTTGACAGCCCCCTTCCAGTTTTCGTAAAAAGGCCCGTTCTGCCGTGATCCCGTCAAAAGCATCCTGATCATTGATCACCCGGATAATTTTCAATACTTCCAGATCATCCCCCCGGCATTCAATGCCAATGGAACCTTGTCCCACGGCGGGCAGGCAAACATCATAAGATAGATAATCCGTGATCTTTTCCGTCCAGCCCAGGCGTTTCACCCCGGCTGCTGCCAGGATAATGCCGTCAAAATCTTCCTTCTCCATTTTGGCGAGACGGGTATTGAGATTGCCCCTGATATCATAAAGCTGAAAATCAGGCCGATAGCGGAGGAGCTGGGCCCGTCTTCTGAGACTGCTGGTGCCTACCTTGGCTCCCGGTGGCAAATCAGCCAGCCGGTATCCTTTGTGGGAAACCAGCACATCCCCCGGATCTTCCCGCCTGCACATGGCCCCAATAATCAGGCCTTCCGGCAGCATGGTGGGCACATCCTTCATGCTGTGCACGGCCAAATCAATTTCTCTATCTAGTATCTTTACTTCCAGTTCTTTGGTAAACAACCCTTTGTCGCCGATTTTGGCCAGGGCCACATCCAGGATCTTGTCTCCCTTGGTCTTGATATCCACCACCCGGAAGGAATATTCCGGCCAATGCTTCTTTAGTTCCTGTTCCACCCACCGGGCTTGCCAGAGGGCCAAAGCGCTGTCCCTGGTGCCGATTACGATCTCTCTCATAGTTACAGTTACCTCCAACATATATCTAAATATATCAAAATATATTAAATATCTAAGATCTAAGATCTAAGATTTAAGATTTAAGATTTAAGATTTAAGATTTAAGATCTAAATATCTAAAGATTTAAAAATTTAAATAAAGATTTAAAGGAAAGTCAGAATGATCTCTCCCCAATAAAACTTGTCAGCTTTTTAAAGGTCTTCTTAGTCTTTACATCCGGTAAACGGTTTAATTCTTTTTTTGCTTTGTTCAGATAAATATTGGCCATATCAAAGGAATATTTAATAGCACCGGAATCCTTGATCAGACGTATAATTTCCTGCACTTCCTCCTCGGATTTGACCTGTTTGGTGACCAGCTCCCGGAGGTGTTCTTTTTCCTGGCTGTGTTTCAAAGCATAGATCACCGGCAGGGTAATAATACCCTGTCTCAGATCTCCTCCGATGGGTTTGCCCAGTACTTTTTCGTCTGAGATCATATCCAAAATATCATCGGTAATCTGAAAAGCCATGCCCACATGATAGCCATACCTGGTGAGAGCGCGTACGATTTTTTCCGGGGCCTCCGTCACCACCGCCCCCAGCTCGCAGCTGGCGGAGATCAGCAGGGCGGTTTTCCGCTTGATACGGTATAAATAATCCCGCAAATTTTGTTCCGCATCAAATGAAGCGGAGATCTGCTGGATTTCCCCCCGGCACATCTCCACGGTGACCCGGGATAAGACCTTTAATACCCTTTTGTCCTGATACTGGGAAATCAGCTTGAGGGCGACGGCGGAAAGATAGTCCCCGGCATGAAGGGACACCCGATTGCCCCATTTCGCCTTCACCGTGGGATGGCCCCGCCGGGTCATAGAGGCATCCACCACATCATCGTGCACCAAACTGGCCATATGGATGATTTCCAGGGCGACGGCCAAAGGAAGAATTTTCTCAAAATCATAGCGATAAAACTTACCCGCCAAAAGAGCAAAGGCCGGCCTGATCCTTTTTCCCCCTGCCTTTAATAAATGACCGGCGGCCAGGGTCAGCTCAGGCTCCTGGGTCAGCACATATTTTTCTAGTTCCTTTTCTACTACCTTGAGGTCACCATTTATTTCATGAAAAATCGATAAAAACTGCAAATATGATCACCTTATCTCTCAGTTGGTCAGTTGGTCAGTTGGTCAGTTGGTCAGTTAGTTAGTTAGTTAGTTAGTTAATCAGCAATCAATTAGTCAGATAGTCAGTTAAGAAATATTAGTCCATGGTACAGCCCAGTTCCTCTGCACCCTCATACTGAATCTCATCCACTTCATTTTTTTTGCCCCAACCCTTATACAGCCGATCCGGAAAATTCATGATCATGCCTCTTTCCAGCCGGGACACATTCTTATAGCCATGAATCAACCCCGGGGGGATCACAATGCTCATGGGACTGTCCTGTCCGGCATAGAATTCCATCAAGTGCCCAAGGGTGCTGCTTCCTTTGCGCTGATCCCAGATTCTGATTAAGAAATTACCCGGGCCGGGAAAGGCCAGCACGTCGGTCTTTTCCTCATGCTCATGAGGGGTGCGCATGGCGCCGGGCTCCAGATAAGCGATATAACTCATCACAGGATTCAGCCCCTCCGCCAATTCATCCAGACGAAAAGTCTCCATAAAAAAACCTCTGTCATCCACATGCCTGGTCAATTTTTTGATGATCACGCCGTTAATGGCATCTTTGATCCATTCCATTGCAACATGCTCCTTCACTTAAAAAATTCTTGTCTATTATTCTATTAGTCTATTTGCCTATTTGCCTATTAGCTTATTTGCTTATTTGCCAATTTATTTATCAAATTCCAAGACTCCCATTTCTATAAGTGGGAGCTCCTATTTTCACTTCAGGTGGGGTAGATTCCCCATCAGAAGCCCGGATGTTCAGCTTTAACTGAACGAGTTCACTTATTTGATGATCTTTTCATCATACTGCTGCTTCATCCAATTTTGATAAGCACCGGACTGGACACTTTCCACCCAGGGCCGATGATTGAGGTACCACTGCACCGTCTTTTGCAGGCCGGTGGTAAAGGTTTCCCTAGGCTGCCAGCCTAACTTCATCATCTTGGAAGAATCAATGGCATAGCGCAGATCATGCCCGGGCCTGTCCCTGGTAAAGACGATTAAATCCTTGAATTCCTGGGGATCCCGGTTTAATTCTGCACCTAACAGGTCACAAATAGTATGGACAAGTTCAATATTTTTACGCTCATAATTACCGCCGATATTATAAGTCTCCCCCAAAATGCCTTTTTCCATAACCGTCCAAATGGCTTCACAATGATCTTCCACATAAAGCCAGTCCCGGACATTTTCTCCTTTGCCATAAACAGGCAACGGTTTTCCTTCGAGGGCATGTAAAATCATTAAAGGGATCAGCTTTTCCGGAAACTGATAAGGCCCGTAGTTATTGGAACAATTGGTGATCAGCACCGGGAGACCATAAGTCCGGAAGTAGGAACGCACCAGATGATCACCGGAGGCCTTGGAGGCAGAATAAGGGCTGCTGGGATCATAACGGGAATCTTCCGTGAACAAACCCTCTGCACCCAAAGAACCGTAAACCTCATCGGTGCTGACATGGTGCAGCAAGGTGCCCTCCCGGAATTTTCCGTTACTCTCCTGCCAGTTTTTTTTGCAGATCTCCAGCAAATGAAAGGTGCCCAGAATATTGGTATAAATAAAGGCCCCAGGCTCGGAGATGCTGCGGTCGACATGACTCTCCGCGGCAAAATGAACCATCCGGTCCGGTTGAAAGCGGTCAAAAACTTGATCTAAAAGAGGTCGATCCGTGAGATCGCCCTGGACAAAAGTATAATTGGGCAGATTCTCGATTTCGGTCAAGTTAAGAAGGTTGGCCGCATAAGTCAGTTTATCCAGATTGATAAAATGATGCTCCGGATACCGTGCCACAAACAGGTTTAAAAAATTAGAGCCAATAAACCCAGCCCCCCCGGTTACCAATATTCTCACCTTTGCTCCTCCTTACGGTTGGAAATCCAACTGCACAAGTATCATCATAAGATAATAACACACAATATGGCAACATAATAACATAGTAACATGATAACATGATAACATAATACCATATTGAAAAATAAGCCGGATAACAATTTAATAATATAGCAAGATATTGAAAGTCAAAAGTCAAACGTTAAAAGTTAAACAACTGAAAATATAAACAATTTATAAACAATTTAATATATTCAACGCAGAATCGGAATTTCCTCTAAAAACGGTTGGTTAGTTGGTCAGTTGGTCGGTCGGTTGGGCAGAATTCTGGGAATAAAAAAGACGAGGCTGGTGCCAACCCCGTCCCTGAAAACTTCCTTAAGACTTCTCTGAAAACTTCTCTGAAAACCTCTTCTATTAACTTACCTCTAACTTACCTCTAACTTACCTCATTGGCTGTAATCGGTGCCTCTATTGTGTGGCTTCTGAATGATGGCAGAAATTCCTGAATCATGTGCTGTGTTTCATTTTCATTCTCCGGCAAATTGCCCCGCATAATGCGGCCGATGATCTTCTCCTCAATCAGTTCAGACATGATTTCGCCTCTTTTGGCCACAAAGATTCTTTTATGGGTCGTGGCGGTGACGCCTTCTTCAGCTGTCAGGAGCTCTTCGTATAGTTTTTCCCCGGGACGAGTCCCCGTCACTTTTATTTCAATATCTTTGCCCGGTCTAAACCCGGACAGTTCAATCAGGCTATAGGCCAGATCCATGATCCGGACCGGCTCGCCCATATCCAGGATAAAAATTTCCCCGCCTTTTGCCATCGATCCCGCTTGGATCACCAATTGTACCGCTTCGGGAATGGTCATAAAATATCTCACCATCTCTTGATGGGTCACCGTCACCGGACCGCCGTTGGCAATCTGTTTCTTGAACAGAGGAATCACACTACCCTTGCTGCCTAATACATTGCCAAAGCGCACCGCAACATAACTGGTTTCGCTGATGGTGTCCAGATATTGGATCACCATTTCCCCCAGCCGCTTGGTGGCGCCCATGATACTGGTGGGATTTACCGCCTTATCGGTAGAAATAAAGACAAATTTTTTGGCATGGAACATATCGGCGGCCTGGGCCACATTGTAGGTACCCAGAACATTATTTTTGATGGCGTCTTCCGGATTGTACTCCATCATGGGCACATGCTTGTGAGCCGCGGCATGAAAGACAATCTGGGGACGATATTTCATAAAGGTGTTGATTAAGGCTTTGCGATCCCGCACATTCTTAACCATGGGCACGATTTTTAAATGGGGAAAGCTTTTTTTCAGCTCCATGTCAATTTCATAGACGTTGTTCTCACAGGAATCAAATATCAATAAAGTCTTCGGCTGATAATGAGCCACCTGGCGGCACAGCTCGGAACCGATGGATCCGCCTCCGCCGGTGATTAACACCACCTGATCTTTCAGGTAAGCGGTAATATCATCCATATTAACCTGCACCGGTTCCCGGCCTAATAAATCTTCTACTTCCACATCCCGGATCTGGCTGACCTTTACCTTGCCGTCGATTAGATCATAGACGCCGGGCAAGATTTTCACTTTTACCCCGGCATTTTTGCAAATACCTAAAATTTCTTTTTTGACCTGGATATCTGCGGAGGGCATGGCAATAATCACTTCATCCACCTGATGCTTTTTGACTAAGTGTGGGATATCCTCTCTTCCTCCCAAAACGCTGATTTCCTGAATGATCATATTTTTTTTGCAGTGATCATCATCCACAAAACCAACAATCTCAACGCTGCCATTATAATGACTTTTCAATTCCTTCGCCACCAGCACCCCGGCATCCCCGGCGCCGCAGATCATAACTTTTTTATCGGCACTTTTTTTCTTGCCGCCCAGATGATTATCACGAATCAATCTCCAGGTAATGCGGGATCCCCCGATAAATACGATGCGCAGAATGAAGTCCAAAAGATATACTGATCGGGGCAAAGGAAAGGTAGAACCGCTGTAAAGATAAGCTAAAAGAACCGTTAATATACTCCCCAATGTCACGCCCCGAATCACCGCCATAAGTTCTCCGATACTGGCATATTCCCAGGCACGGCGGTATAGCCCAAAGGCAAAAAATAAAACCATCATGATAATGGTAGAAAAGGGGGCAATTTGCCAATATGTATTGATATAATTCCCAGGGATCTGTCCGTCAAAGCGGATTAATAATGCGAAAAACAGACTTAAGTGGAGCAGGATGGCATCAACCGCCATCAGCACAAGAGAACGCCAGCTGTAGAACATTTTAAAAGACTCCTTTAAAAGTGATTTTGATGATTTTAAAATTTAAGGAATTCAGGAATTTAGGAATTTAGGAATTTAGGAATTTAGGAATTTAAAAAAGGCCAACTTAAAAATATATGCTAAAATGTTCCACATAGAACACCAGATTATATATTCTTCATTTGTTCCTAATTTCCTGCTAATTCCTTGCTAATTTTTCACTTTTTTAGTAAATCTTCTCGACAATAATCGACATTAAAATCTGATGCGCTGATTAGACAAACAGCAAGGACCGGGTTTCCAAAAAACCCGGTCCTAAAAATATAACAGACTTGATCCGATTTAATAAACTTAATCAAACCTAATAAACTTAATCAAACCTAATCAAACTTCATGTTTTCAATTAGATTTGATTAGATTTGATCAGACTTTACAGAAAAATACCAGGCGTCCCGGCACATGGCTTCCAGATCCAATTCCGCCTTCCAGCCCAGCTCCCTTTCTGCTTTGCCCGGATCGGCGTAGCAGGCTGCAATATCACCCGGGCGCCGTTTTCCCACGCGATAAGGAACTTTTTGGCCGGTGCTTTTCTCGAAGGCGGTGATCATTTCCAAAACACTGGTTCCTTTGCCGGTGCCCAGGTTATAAGTAAAGATCCCCGATCCCAGGGCTAGTTTTTCTAAGGCTTTGATGTGCCCAATGCTTAGATCCACCACATGAATATAATCACGGATACCGGTACCGTCCCGGGTCTCGTAATCATCGCCGAAGACATTCAACTGGGGCAGCTCTCCCTTTGCCGCCTTTACGATATACGGCATCAGGTTATTGGGAATCCCTTTAGGGTTTTCACCGATAAGGCCGCTTTTGTGGGCGCCCACGGGATTAAAGTAGCGGAGCAGAGCAATCCGCCATGTTTGGTCTGATATAAATAAATCTCCCAGGATGTTTTCAATCATCAGCTTGGAGCTGCCGTAAGGATTGGTGGCGGACAAAGGAAAATCCTCGGTAATGGGCAGGCGGGATGGATTGCCATAGACCGTAGCCGAAGAACTGAAAACGATGCTTTTACAGCCATAGCGGGCCATGGTTTTGCATAAGACCAAGGTGGACAGAATATTGTTATGGTAATATTTCAAGGGTTCCTGCACAGACTCACCCACGGCTTTAAAGCCCGCAAAATGAATCACGCCATCAATATGATGGGCTTGAAAGATCTCATCCAGCATTGATTGATCCGTCACATCTCCCTGATAAAAGGAAAAATCACGGTTGGTAATGGTTTTAATTCCCCTAAGGGCTGACGGCGCGGAGTTAGAGAAATTGTCGATGACCACAAGATCATATCCAGCCTGAAGCAGCTCCGCCGAGGTATGACTGCCAATATATCCGGCGCCCCCTGTCACTAGTATTTTCATGAATTTCCCCCATTTGATGATAATTTTTAATGATCAAAAAATAAATCCCAAGGGTTGCCCTTGGGATCATCTGCAAACTTTGGTGGGGCTAACGGGATTCGAACCTGTGACCTCTTGCATGTCAAGCAAGCACTCTAACCAACTGAGCTATAGCCCCATATTTAATTATCCATCAGGGATACAACAAATATAATAAATCAGTACCCGAAAATTGTCAAGTGAAATGTTTTAGAATGCACCCTAATCATCCTTTGATAGATGACCAGGGTGCATTTCAGCATGTTTTTTAGTCTTTTTTCAGGTATTTCTCTTTGTAGAGATCCTTATCAAAAGGGGCTTTGCGCCCGGGGCAGTTGTCTTCCCTGGAACAAAGCTGGCAATTATAAAAGGTGCCTTCCTTCGGAAAACGTATGCCGGACTCGGTTTTGATGGGGCTCATCAGGAAACTTGACTTTAATTCAACGCCGATTAATCCTTGGACATCGCCTAAAAGCTGAAATAAGGGTTCCTGTTCAGTGAGGGGCCATTCCGGAAGGGAACCGGGATTCATATTAGCCGCATGACCTAAATTAAATTCTTCATCGATGCGGGCATAACTTTTCTCCAGGGCGGAACGGAGAACGGCTTCCATCACGCCATCCGCAATATAATTATCAAAGGTATCAGGATAACCTTGGGCCCAATCTGCCAATTCTGTGCCGCAGGTTACCACAAAAGGAACGGCTTTAAAGGTGTCCTCCATATTGACACGTAAGATGCGGCTGGAGAATCGGATGCCTTCGATAACTACAAAGTCATCTCCCTTGTCATCTACGAAAGCCAGTTTATAGGCAATTTTCGGCTTGCCGATCTTCAAGGCCTCGTCAATCAGCTGATCCACCTTTCCGATGTAGGAGCTGTCAGGTTTGATGTGCAATCGTGCTAAAAGATCTTCCCGGTCAATTGCACAAGGAATTTGATAAACTTTAGTATCCATGGTTCGTTATACTCCCCCAATCATTAATTTGCTCTTGACTGTATTATGACACAATGGTTTCTTTTTAACAACAAATTTTCCGGAATATATTTGTTTCAATTCAAATCAATTCCAATTCAACTCAATCCCAATTTGATTCAGTTCCAATTCAATCAGTTCAGTTCAATCAGTTCAGTTCATCTAATGTCAGACTGTAACTGGGGAGAAAATGTTTCATAAAGTAGGCTGCTTCCGGTAAGTCCAATCGATCCAGTTCTACTTTGATAGTTTTTAATGCCTTTGAGAACTCCTGATTGCCGCCCTTTAATTCCTCAACGCATTTAAGATATGCGGATATCTTATCGGCGGCCTTGACGAGACGCCAATTTTGCCAATCCTCCTGCTGCACAAATAACAGGTTTTCATAATCGTCCTGCAAATCCCGGGGCAGCATATTGATCAGCTTTTTTTTGGCCACCTTTTCAATTTTGTGGTAGGCGTTCTCAATTTCCGGGTTGAAGTATTTAATGGGAGTAGCCAGATCACCGGTAATCACCTCGCTGACCTCATGAAATACCGCCAGAGCCATCACCCTCTCCGGATCGACCTGACCCCGGAAAAAGCGGTTTTTAATTATGGCCAAAGCATGGGCAATCATGGCCACTTCCAGGCTATGCTCCTGAATATTTTCTGAGCGGGTGTTACGCATAAGTCCCCATCGTTGAATGAATTTCATCCTGGACAGGTAGGCAAAAAAATGATGCATACGCTATTCTCCTACTCAATCATCTCTTCATTGCGTTCCACCGGTTCGTCCAGCACGATGTGTTCGATGGCCAGGGGGCTTTGATCCACGGTGATTTTTACTTTGTTAATAAAATCAAACTCAGTGACGGTATTGACAATGGAGTTGATGGTCATGGATTCTCCGGCTGCGCCGCCCCAGTGATTAGTGTGCATTTCTTCGGAGAAATCAACATGGAGCAAGCCCTGGTCGATGGTGACGGATTGGACCTTGACACCTTCCGGAATAGTGGCAAACACATTATTGCCTTTGGGACCGGCAATGAGAGCGTTCAACACATTTTTAATAAACTCTACCTGATCTTTCTGGGGTGAGCCGGGTACCATTCTCTTTTCTCCTACCACCTTATCAGCATTTTGATTGCCGAAATAAAGGGTTACTTCCGTTTCATCCTGATTTCCTGTTTGTCCGTCCGGTTCCGTGGGGAAAGTAGTCATAAAGCCCCGGGGATTGCCGCTTGGTCCGATCAGCTCTTCCCCTTGCACCAGGATTTTGACTCTTTCAATTCCTTCAAACTGGGTCATGGTATTGACCACCGAACCGACGGCCATGATCTCGGCCATACTCCCGGCAAAGGTATTAAACTCTTTACTGAGATCCACAATCAAATCAGATCCCTCTTTGGTGGTACCAAGAACCTTGGTATTTTGATCAATATTGACCATATATGCCTGATTCTCCGGACCCTGGATCAATGCTTCCAACGCAACCTGATATTTGTCCTGCTCCGGGGTGTAACTGATTTCCCGTGCTTCGGAAACCATCTTTTCATTCTGGGCATCCCCGTAAAATAATTGGATCGTTTCTTTGGTTGTTTCATCTGCCGGGGGATTATTGCCGCATCCGGGCAATGCCAGGAGCAGCAGCAAAAAAATCATACCTAGTATGCTTATTTTCTTCATTTTGATTCTGAACCTCCCATGGTTTGTTAAATGGAAAAAGGAAGCAAGGGTACGGTTCTTTTGCTTCCTTTTTAGTTTGATCTCAATTTTAGTTTGATCTCAATCATTCCAATCAAACCTATTATACCCCATTAATTACGATTTAATTATTGTTTCGATTATTGATTTAAAAAGAAATTCTCGATTCCCTGGGCAATCCCCTCGGCTAGGGTTTGCCGGAAATCATCATCAGCCAGTAATTTTTCTTCCGTGGGATTGGAAATAAAAGCTGTTTCCACTAAAATGGAAGGAACATCGGTATATTTCAATACGGCAAAGGAAGCCTGTAAGACTCCGATATTCTTTCTTTGAGCTGCATCCACCAAGGATTGCTGCACAGATTGAGCCAGTTTTTTACGCACCTCAGCTTGTCCCGCCACACCGGCATAATAGTATGTAGAGGTTCCGTTAATCGAGCTTTTGGTATTGGCGTTGGCATGGATGGAAACAAAGATATCCGCTCCATTCTTATTCGCCACATCCGCCCGTCCGCCCAAGGTGAGCCTGGTGTCTCCGGTTCGGGTCATCAATACATTAACACCTTTGCTTTCCAAAATATCCCGCACCTTTTTGGTAATGGATAAAACAACATCCCGTTCATAGAGATTGGAAGGCCCCACCGCCCCGGAATCTGACCATCCGCCCGGTTGGATACTGCCATGACCGGCATCCAGAACTACGGTCTTACCCGTGATCGTAGGTTTGGAAATCTGAAAAGTCTTCTCGCGGTCCTTATTTGTAATCAAAGTAAGTCCCGCAGGTCCTGAAACATCTACGACGATGCGCACTTTGTCAGCTGCAAATTGAGCTAAACGCACGCCCTGCACCCGATCGGTGCTGACATCAAATCTCTGCTCATTTTCTTCACCGAAATTTCCCAGGGCAGCATCGGAGAAGTCGATCACCAGGCGCTTCGGGTTGTCCAAAGCAAAGGAGGTGTATTTAAGCTTGTCATCACCGGAAACTGTGATGAACACCTCACCGTTCTCCACATCCACATCCACATCGTCGATATGAACAAGATTGACCGGTTTTTCCGGCTCAACTTTTACCGGGTTCCTGCTCTCTTCCGGCTCCGGACTTCGGGAAGCCAGATCGCTGCTGCCGCGCAAGGTTAGCAGCCAGCCTGCCACCCAGCCGTCAGCGGCACTGTCCAGGGCGATTTGATACCAATCGTTTTTTACGGCCAGGATCTGAAAGGAATCTCCTTTGTTTACTTTTTTGATCACACCATATTCGGTGCCTGGACCCTTCCTGACATTGACATTATCTTCCGCAATGAGAGCTACCTGGGTTCTGACTGAAGAATTTCCGGTAACGTCTTTCGTGACCACATTAACGGTATTGCTTGAGCTGTTATAATCCACCTTGATACCCAAATTTTCCAGTACAAAACGAATCGGGACCATGGTTCTGCCGCTTCGCGCCACTGCAACGGTATCCATCTGCACTCTCTGACCGTTGACCAGGGCATCCTTGCTGCCGATGGTCAGCGAGATCAAATTAGTGCCGCCTGTGAAAACCACCTGCTTGGTATTTTCATTCCAAGAAAAACTGTAGCCCAATTCCTCTCCGATAAACCGCAAAGGAACGATAGTACGGTTTTGGCCGTCAATATAGGGAGATACATCCGATTGTTTGGCCACACCGTCCACTTTGATGTTGACCTTTTTTTCTGCGGCAAAAGCGTTAAAGCCAAGCATAACTGTTGCCAAACAGAACGTTAAAAGGATGATGCAAATTTTCTTCGGGAACCAATTTAATTTCAAGACATCAACTCCTCACTGTTTTCCTCCACTCGTCAACTTGTTTGCTTGTTCTTAGTTTTCACCCACTTTCAGTAACTGATTTCACCATAAAATTACATAAACATCTAACATCAACTACTAATTAGACGTTTCAAGTGCACATTTTGTTTCAACCTTCGACAATAATATAAAAATAAATTTCTGACATAAGTCATCTTGACGATAAATAGCTTTTTACATATTTTTTCGTTATTTATTTTATTTATTTTATTTATTTTATTTATTTTATTTATTTTATTTTATTTCCCTTATTCTATTTTATCGGATTTTGTCCGGGGAATCAATCCTTGTCCTTTGTCATATAAATATTTTATCATATTTTATCATATACATAGAAATTGACAGCAATTGGCAGCATCAGCACTTTACATCTTCCATCCCATAAGATATAATGTTTTGCAATGTTTATTTTATATAATAAATTGTGATAATATCATGATAATATCACAATTTATCATATTCATTATTAAATGATCTTTTTAGGAAATGATTTGAAATGATTTGAAATGATTGGGAGACATTATTTTGTATGGAGGTGTCTTTTGTGGATAAAAGATTGAAGGTAGGAATATTAGGCGGTACGGGTTTTGTTGGGCAGCGGCTGGCCCTATTGCTCAAGGATCATCCTTATTTCAGAATTGCGGTCATTGCCGCCAGTGAAAATTCGGCAGGTAAAACCTATCGGGAGGCTGTAGCCGGAAGGTGGAAAATGACCCAGGACATTCCTCAAGCTGTACTGGATATGGTAGTAAAAAACATCAATCAGGTTGACGAAATCAGCCGGGAAGTTGATTTTGTCTTTTGTGCGGTGGATATGCCCAAAGATCAGATTAAAGCAATCGAAGAACAATATGCGAAAGCAGAAACCCCGGTGGTTTCCAATAATTCCGCCCATCGGCATACACCGGATGTGCCCATGATTATGCCGGAAATTAACCCTCAGCACCTGGGGATTATTGCCAAACAGAAAGAAAGACTGGGCACCAAAAACGGCTTTATTGTGGTAAAACCAAATTGTTCGATCCAAAGCTACGTTCCGGCCATTCATCCTTTGATGGCTTTTAAACCGACGAAAATTCTTGCCAGCACTTATCAGGCAATCAGCGGAGCGGGAAAAACCTTTGCCGATTGGCCCGAAATGTGTGATAACGTGATTCCCTTTATCAGCGGCGAAGAAAGCAAAAGTGAGAATGAGCCCTTAAAAATATGGGGCAGTATTGAGGGCAATGTGATTAAGGATAACCAGGAGATGGTGATCACCTCACAGTGTATCCGGGTGCCTGTTTCTGAAGGTCATTTGGCCACCGTCTTTATTTCTTTTGAGCAAAAGCCGGATCGGGAAACCATCCTGGAACTGTGGAGAAATTTCCAGGGATTACCTCAGATTTTAAATCTCCCCAGTGCCCCTCAGCCGTTTTTAACCTATTTTGAAGAAGATAACAGACCGCAAACCAAATTAGATCGGGATCTGGGAAACGGTATGGGCGTCTCCATCGGCCGGTTAAGGGAAGATTCTTTGTTTGATTACAAATTTGTCTGCCTCTCCCATAACACCTTGCGGGGGGCTGCCGGCGGTTCCGTTTTAAATGCCGAATTATTAACGGCCCAGGATTACCTTAAAGCAAAAAACTAAAAGTACAAGGAAGTGCAAGGGGATGGTTCTTTTGCTTCCTGTGTGTATGAAAACAAAACTAAAAGTGATTAAGAGTATGAAAAGAGCCTGATAAGATACAAAGTGTATTTTGTTGTTACAAAGTTGAAAATTTTGACTCAAATGCCTGGTTCTATTGCCTTTCCATAGTGTCAGATGGTACAATCAAATTGCGTTGAACAACCAACTTTGTTCTCCATTGAACAGTCCCCTTACTATTTGATAATTTTTTTCTTTCGAGCCGCACTGAGGTGCGGTATTTTTTTATGTGCTTTCATGTTATTTCATGTTATTTCATGTTATTTCATGTTATTTCATTTTCTTTCATGTGCTTTCATGTGCTTTCTGAAAGTGCAAATCCATCATTTTCCTGACATATTTTTTTGAAGAAAAGAGATAATATGTTTTAGATACCCGGGAAAAAGGGCGGGTGAAAAATCATGGGAGACAATATTCCTGACTATAAACTAACCTTGAGTAATCCAGGTAAGCAGGTAGGGCAAGACAAAAGGAATAACTGGGCGGCAAATTCTGTGCTCTATTTTTAGAGACTGAAGTGCACCTCATGAATTGGAACATGCTCTCGGATGATCCTCGATCCTGGTTCCACGAGATTAAACATCTTTTGGAATAGCAGGGAAATAATCAGACCCCGGGTATTGAAAAAAAGGATGACCATTGAATAATGGTTATCCTTTTATTTTTTACTTATGATTTTTTGTGATTTGTGTGATTTGTGTGATTTTTGATTACATTCACTATTTCTTTTGCAATTACTTACAGAATGCCTTTTTCCGCAAAACTGGTGAAATTTTCTCCAGCAGCAATAATATGATCCACTACCTGAATGGAGATAGATTTTAGCGCCGCGGTAATATTTTGGGTTACCTCAATATCCTGTTTGGAAGGATTAGAGGAACCTCCCGGATGATTATGGGCCAGGATGACGCTATGGGCTTTATGACGCAGTGCAGTTTCCACGATAATTCTCGGATAGACAGGAGCTTGATTAATAGTGCCCTCATGGGCTAAAGCAGGAAAAATGACACGGCACTGGGCATCCAGACAGATCACATAAAATACCTCATAATTTTTGCCGGCACATAAAGAAGTGACATATTCCCCTGCTTTTGTGGTACTGTTTAAAAGAGGACGTTCCCCCCACCGGTCCTTCATATATCTTCTCGTAACAGAGGGAATCAGTGAAAGCAACGCAGCACTATGCTCCCCTATTCCATCATTAGTGGCCAAATCACTGGGATCTGCTTCGAAAACTCCGGACAGGGAACCATACCTTTTGATCAGCTGGTGAGCAAGCTCATTGGTGTCTTTTAGGGGAACGGAGAAAAAGAGCAAAAGCTCCAGCACTTGATGATCATCAAAAGCATCCAGGCCTTCAACAAGGAATCTGTTCTTTACTCTTTTCCTATGCTCCTTATGGCTGTTTTCCTTATGGCTGTTTTGCACATTCATATGGAACCTCGGCGAAATAATTTTACGAAGATAATAATCTTATTTATTCTTTGATCAGGGGAAAAGTCCTTTATTTTGTCACTGCATTTTTTATATAATTAACATTATTAATATTTTATGAACTTCGACCCGGGAACACCGCAAATCCCGCATTTCTCCGGAACGCTCTTTTCGATGTTGCCGCAAATGGGGCAGAGATAGTAGAATACTTCTTCTTCCTGATCAATGTTATCCAATGCATCCTGATAGAGTCCGGCATGAACCTGTTCTGCTTTCATGGCATAGGTAAAGATTCGGATGGCGTCTTTTTGCCCTTCTTCCTCCGCTTCTTTGATAAAGCCGGGATACATGCTTTCATATTCATAAGTTTCACCAAGCTTGCCGTCTTTAAGGTTTTCGGCAGTGGAATTAATTTTCCCCGCTATCTCAAATTCCTTCAGGGCATGGAGGGTTTCCGCATCGGCAGCTGCCCGAAACAATTTGGCAGCATTCTTTTTTCCTTCTGCTTCGGCTTTTTTGGCAAAGGCCAAGTATTTCCGATTCGCCTGGGATTCTCCGGAAAAAGCATCCATTAAATTTTTCAAGGTTTTTTCGTTGCTCATAAAATAAATCCTCCCTTATTTTTCAATTCAAAATTTCAATTCCTGATTTCAAGTCATGATTTCAAGTTCTGGTCAAACCTTATTCAACTTTTTATTTTTATATTTTTATATTTTTATTTATTGAATAAAGATTGCAAACATAAACAGGAATCATTCTTACATAGCTCTACCTATAAATATACCACAAAATACTCTTTTTAGACATAAATTTGGCAACTTTTTTTCTTTTGAATTAAAGAATGCTGCATGTTTATTGTTCCGTTTTTGTGTGAAATATGCCATAATAGACGTAAGCACCGGTTGTAAGAGGGGGGAGTTTTAGGTGGATGTTGCATTAGTGGTGGCGGTGATCTTCTTTGTCGCCGGTCTCCTGGGAACCGTCTTGCCTGTCTTGCCGGGCGCCATCCTTATTTTCGCGGGCATGCTGATTTATGGATTCATGACCCGGTTCGCCGCCTTGGATGTCCCTTTCTTTATTCTGCAAGGATTAATTGTTATCATCATTTTTTTAGTGGATTATATTGCTTCAGCTGCCGGTACCAAACGATACGGAGGCAGCAAACAGGCTGCTTGGGGTTCAGTGATCGGCACCATCCTTGGTGTGATCATTTTGGGGCCGATCGGAATTATCATCGGGCCTTTCGTTGGAGCCGTAGTAGTGGAATTGATCCGCGGCATTAAAATGATCCCGGCCGTTCGTGCCGGATTTGGCACCATTATGGGCATCCTGGGAGGCACCTTGATAAAAATCGGCGCCGAAATCATCATGATTGTTTACTTCTTTATGCGCATTTCCTGAACGAATCCTTCTCTGGGCAAAGAGTTGATCTGTTTTTATAATCATAATCATCAATGAAAAGGAGGACTTTTAAATGAATGAATTGGTACAATTTTTCCAAGCCAACCCTGCTTTGCTCTATGTGTTAGTAACCTGGTCGCTCATATGGAAGGGCATCGCCTTATGGCATGCGGCCCGCAACCGGCAACTACCCTGGTATCTTGTGCTCTTAGTTGTCAATACGGTGGGCATTCTGGAAATACTCTACCTTATTTTCTTCCGAAAAAAGGACTATTGGAACTTCTAGTGCGGAAGTGCAGGGACGGTTCTTTGTTTCATTGCTAAGCTTTATATTTTAATTAGGGAAATTCCTGGATTTCCTGAATTCTTACGAAAGGCTAAGCTCTTTCGAGGAGTTGTTTGGGCGGCTGATTGCCGCCCTTTATAATGATACGGAAATTATATTCATGCGATTCCACTCATGATTTCGTTTTTGTCAATCAAAGAAACCAATTAATGCCCAATACGCCTGCTTGCTACAAATCGGGCATATGTCTACCGCTAAAAAATTTTCCGGAAACCCTTGCAAAATATTTTCTAAAAGGGTATAATAAATCTTGCTTGATTACACATCAACTCATCAACACCATATGCCGAAGTGATGGAATTGGCAGACGTGCTGGACTCAAAATCCAGTGCGTGAAAGCCCCTTTTCGACCGGTCGGCGGCTCTCAAACCCGCATGGTTGCTGGGTTCTTGATAATTGAATAGTCTCTATGGTTTTTAATATCCCTCCACCATATCCCTCCAAATTCCAAAAGCGGATTATGGAGAGGGAAATTGAAATAAACTTGCCGATGTGGCGGAATTGGCAGACGCACCGCACTCAAAATGCGGCGGATAACCTCCATGCCGGTTCGACTCCGGCCATCGGCACCAGAAACAAGCGCTCTTAAAGCCGCGATACAAGCGGATTTGAGGGCTTTTTTCTTTTCTGGCGACACCTTCTGTTTGCCGCCCGGCATACCGTCACATGAACCATTTTAGCGCATATTTGCAGTTCTCTCATCGCCCTATTTACCTGGCATTCCGCCCGCTTTGGAGGGATGTCAGGAGGGATATACGCCGATGATGGCGTTGGCCGAAGCGACCTTGGAGCTGAAATCCAGGTGGGTGTAAATGTTCGAGGTGGTGGAAATATCGCTGTGTCCCAACCACTCCTGGATCTCCTTCAGGCTGACACCGTTGGCGTACAACAAACTGGCGCAGCTATGTCTTAGGTCATGAAAACGAATTTTTTTTAAGCCGTGATTTTTCAGCGTGAGCGCGAAATTCTGGGTGATATATCCAGGCTTGACCCGCTCTCCCAATTCGTTCACGTAGATGTAGTCAAGATACTCCCGGCAATAGTCTTTCCCGCATATTTGTTGATTGCGCTCCTGCTCTTCCTTCAGCCACCGGAGAAGCTTTTCAAAGGGCTCTACCAGCGGCAGGGTGCGGTGGCTGGACTTGGTTTTGGCGCGGTCCTTTTCCACGATGATGGCTTTTCCGTCCACCCTTACCTCGGTTACAGTGTGCTTGATAGTCAGCGTCTTTTTTCCAAAGTCAATCGCGTCCCATTTCAACCCGACGATTTCACTGCGGCGCAAGCCATAAAACGCGCCCAGGATAACGGCCAACTCTATCGGCTTGTTTTTCACGACGGCGAACAAGGCTTCCAGTTCCCCGGCATCGTAAATGCTACCCACGAATTTTGCGGTTTTGGGCCGCTCGATCCGGTCGGCGGGGTTAAAGGCGATCAGGCCCACCTTGTAAGCGTACTGCAACGCCTTGCGAATGTTGGCGTGGCGGTGGATCACCGTGCAGGCGCTTACGCCTTTCTCGTTCAGCTCGTACTGATAATAGTCCTGGATGTGCTTGGGCGTTACATCCTTCAGCGTAAGCTTGAAGTCCTTAAAATAAGGAATAATACAACTCTTGATGCACATAGCGTAAGAGGCGTAGGTGGTCATTTCCACATTGTGTTTGATCATCTCCAGCCATTCAAGCAGGAAGTCGGTAAACAGTATTCGCACTTCGCCGGAGATCGGGTTTACTTGGTCGGCCGGATTGTCCCGGATCAGCTCAAGCTCCACGGCATAGTCCAAGGCTTCCTTGATGACCTCGTGATATTGGAGCAGGGCGGTTTTTATAGCGTTTTTTTCTGTTCTCTCATACTGATAGTAGCCTTCGATGTCCCCCGGCTTTATTTTCGCCACCGTCACGGCGGTATCCTTAAAATAAGGGATAACGAAGGTTTTGGCGTCGTATGCGTAGATGGCGTAGGTGTCGGCCTCTACTCTGTTGATAACTTCCTGCAGCCATTTTTTCAGGAAGTCTGCAAACAAGGCGTTTTTATCACTCATTGCCGTGTCGGGATTAAACTCTTGCCTGGTTTTCCAAAGCAGCGTTTCGGCGCGTTTTTTATTCCCCTTGACGGTAAGTCCCGTGCTGACGGACTTGGTTTGGCGTTTTCCGTCCATATCCTTATAGGTGAGGATCATCTGGAAATAGCCGTTTTTTTCTCGCAGGTGTCCTGTTACCATGAATTTTTGCCTCCTTTAAATCAGTAACAGTCCATATTCACCTACCATTGACGGCTTTAGTGTAGCAGGCTGCAAAATATCTTGCAAAGGTGCGAACGATGTTTTACGCATCGGATTCCTGCACGACCGCCAGGTATTCGAAAATATGAAGCTTGGGGATTTTATACGTCCTGCCTATCTTAAAATGCTTGATCTGATTTTGCCGCAAAAGGCGGTATCCGGTTTTCGTGCTGATACCGCCAAGCATTTCACACATTTGCTCCACACTGACCACGTCCGGGTATTCCCGAAAAATCAGCTTATATGCTTCATTGTTTTTCAGCAAGGTATCAGCCCCTTTCTTTCAAAATAGAAATGCAGGCAACAGGGGCGCGCCCATGATTGGGTATTCATACAGCTTGCACCAAGGTGCGCACCCCTGACCTGCATTTTCTGTTTCAGTTTTATCGTTATGGACTTATCCGGCGGACGGCGGCTGACCATCCTCATAGGAATTTCACCTCCCCCCATACTGACGGGCCATCCCCATTGCCTGCGACGGTTTTATCACGCTCGGACTGTGGCTGGACGGAAGTATCATTATCCCTCCGTATGTGTCACCTTAAATGCAACCGACATTTATTGATTGCACGGTATTGATCGCTCGCACCTTACCTTCATCCAATCCATAACGGCATGGATACTTCGGTTGTGATCCGACTGATGCCGGACAGGTGGTCTTGGCGTACCTGCAATCTGGCTTCCCTTTTCAGGGCATACGGGGAATGTGCCGGAAAGACACCTATTCACTTATCAAAGACCGCAAGGGGGAAGCTTTCTTGCCCTCTCGCCCTATACATTGAAAAAGCCTTGTAAAAATACAGGGCAAAAAACAAGGCTTACAGAATCTTTTTCTGCAAGCCTTATAGTTGTTTATTAGTCAAACCGCTTTAGGTCAAAGTTGTGTACCGCCAATATGAATTCCAACGTCAAATGCTGCCTGCAATCCTCGTCCAGTTTCCCAAACAGGCAGGATCTTTTGATAATCAACGGCTCAAACTGTCGGATGAGGCTTTCCATCGCACGATCGTTACCATTCTGGGCCGCTTCAATTAAATCCAGTATTTCCGGCATGCCCTTTCCTCCTTTCCGTAAAAGTGGTAAGCTTTCACGGAAAGGGGGGGGCACGGATTAGAAAGAAGATGGCTGGTTCATATCTGAAACCGATTTCTCAGCTTCTTTAGAATCCGGTTTTTCCGCTCAGTGATGCTCTGTTGCGTCACACCGAAAATGAGGGAAAGCTGATAGTCGGTTTTATTCTCGTAATATTTTATGTAGAGCAGTTGTTTGTCCTTTGAATTGAGGGTACTGATAACCGCAGAAAGGATTTCATTTTCGATGTATTCATCCAGCTTGTCCCCATCGAAAACAGAAATATTGATATCTATGTCTGCTTCGGCGCATAAGTTGCTTTCCTCCACTTCCTCCAAGGGAATAGTTCTGCTGAAATGCTTGTATTGGGCGCGGAAATATCCCTGTGACGAACGAGTTATGACAATTTTAATGTAGGCGCAAAACGCTTTTTCTACAGCCTTATAGGTTTCAGCACTCCTTTTCATAGAACTTCCTCTCCTCTCGCTCTATACATTAAAATGAGAAGGATGAAATACAGGGTTTTGGAAAAATAATTTTTTAATGCTGTCTTTTTTCGATATTACGGCTTCCTTTTAATAACAAAAGCTGTTGTTTTTCCTTCGTATCCAGCAAAAAGCGACAATGAACAGGCGTAGGCTGCAAGGTTTTCCTTGCAGCCTACGCCTGTTCGACATAACACTCCATATCATGCAATTATTCGGTTATCTGGCATAAAAGCTAATTGTAGTCCTGCAAGGACACAGAATTTACCTCCAATTAATTAGCTACTTTATAATTCAACAGTGAGGTTTTTACACCAGCACATCCGAGAAACACGTCAAAGCTTGATCCACTTGGCTAAGAAGGTGGATTCATCACAATTTTTTCGACCTCATGCGTGCGTTGACGTAGCATCAGATCCATAACCGCTTCTTTGGTATCTTTTTTATTAAAGAGGACATTGTATGTTTCCTCGCAGATAGGCATCGCGACCTGATAAACATCCTTCATGCGATAAGCTGCCTGGGTAGCCCTCACACCTTCCACAACCATACCCATCCGCTCCAGGACTACATCCAGGGGAACCCCTTGTCCAATCTGGATACCGGCACGATGATTACGGCTGTGCATGCTGGTGCAAGTTACGATTAAGTCACCCACACCCGTCAGTCCTGCAAAGGTCAGCGGGTTCGCTCCGACCGCCACACCTAAACGGGCGATTTCCGCCAAACCCCTAGTGATCAGTGCCGCTTTTGAATTATCACCATAGCCCAGACCTTCCGTGATTCCGACAGCCAAGGCGATGATATTTTTCAAAGCTGCACCCAATTCGATTCCCACCAGGTCAGGGTTTGTATAGACCCGAAAAAGCGGAGACATAAAGAGATCTTGTACTTTTTCAGCTACTTGGCGAGTTTTAGCGCCCACCACTACAGCTGTGGGGACGCCACGTCCGACTTCTTCGGCATGACTGGGTCCGGATAAGACAGAAATATGAGTGTTTTTACCGCTGAGTTCTTCTTCAATCACCTGAGACAAGCGCAGTAAGGTCTCCGTTTCAATCCCCTTGGCTACGTTGATAACGATACAGCCAGGCTCTAAAAAACCGGCAATTTTATGCGTTACTTCCCGTACGATATGAGAGGGCACAGCCAGTACAACATTTTTTGCTCCGGCAAGGGCTTTCTCCAGATCGTTGGACACTTCTACTTCCTGCGGCAAAATAACGCCGGGAAGGAAACGGGGATTCTGCCTACTTTCTGCTACCTCATTGATTCCATCCTCTACTCTTCCCCAGAGAGTTACTTTTTTTTGTTGGATGCCAATGAATATGATAAAGCCGTACCCCAACTACCGGCCCCGACAATCGTTGTTTTTGTCACCAGAATCACTCCTCGCTTTGCGGCGCATGCCGGCCGTGTCACCTAGATAACATGGCCGCATCAAGCATCTCTATGGCGATGTAATAGGCTCTGCTCAGACTAGATGGGTATGGATTATTCTACATAAAATATTAGGTAGGTTATAAATTTTCGCCTTTTCTTGTACAGTAGCTGTATATCAATAAACGCCCTATGTTCAGCTTTCCTTTTGCTTTAGTACTGAATATTGGGCTGTTTTTCATGCTTGAACTTTTTTGCTGAAGTAATGTTTGATTTTTTAGAATATATTCAATTCCTGAATACAAGGTCATGCCTACAGCAAGCCAAAGCAAATAATCTCCAATAGGTAAATCGGTAAAAATTGAAAAAGGCCAATTGCGCAACAAAATAACCGACAGGGCCAACATTTGCAGTACTGTTTTGATTTTCCCCGATCTTTCTGCAACAATGATTATTCCTTTCGTAGCCGCAATAGATCTTAAGCTGGTAACAACCAATTCTCGCGCCAGAATTACTATGGCAAGCCATCCCGCAATACTGCCTAGTTGCACTAAACAAATCAAAGCTGATGTAATCAAAAGCTTATCAGCCAGGGGATCGATTATCTTGCCGAAATCCGTAATGAGATGGTACTTTCTTGCTAAATATCCATCCAGAGCATCTGTAATAGAAGCTACAACAAAGAGGATTCCTGATATGTAATAGTACTCTTTTGTTAAAAAAATAATAAAAACTGGTATTAATATCACTCTTAATATTGTCAATTTGTTTGGTAAGTTCATGCTATCTTCCCTTGGGCGTATAGCCCCTCGTTCGTTTAAGAATGACTTTTGTACAAAATGAAACAGAAAAAAGGTACTTCGATCGTAAATAGGCAATCAGACCTCTTCTGCCTGTATGCGAGATAGTGTTTTTAACAGAAAGGCATAAAACTACGTTCCAAGCAATCAATCTTCCTAATTTTTCATGGTTCTAAAGCACATCTATAAACGCAGTTTTCTAATTCCTGCTATCAGAGCCTAACAAAATGCTTTTAAGCTTTTGCCATGCATCATCGTAGTTGATGGATCGCAAGCCTGGGAACGCCTTAATAATTCTTATACTCTGAAACCGACTTAGACTAATTAAAGCTTTAATACGTTCGTTATAAAATTCACTTTCTTCAAATTTGTTCATAATAGACTCTTTAAGTTCTCCGGCCTGTTGTGCGTACTGCTTCAAAAATTGGTTTATTGCCAACTGCATCTTTTTCAGTCTGCTGTTCAGAACCAGAAGATGACGCACAGTTATATACAAATCCAGTATGAGAAAAATAAAAATAACGATTGACAAAACAATCTGCCACCAGGCAGGTAGTTGGCCAATCAGACCTCCGGCAAATGGATGAATATACTTGATAAGCAGCACCGCGAGAACACCAAAAACTACGGCCCCTATAAGACAGACACGTCCTTGGATATTGAACCGGTAATTAGAATAATCCCACCATTTCGCATCAAACAGCTTTTCAAGCAAAACCGCGGTAATATATTCAATCGTACAAGCTATAAGCATGCCGGCAAAAAACAGAATAATAAGATTGTCTGTTCTCATATCCAAAATAAATATGCAAGCTAACGCTCCAAAGCCATATACCGGACATAACGGGCCATTTAAAAATCCACGATTTACAAGGCTTCGTTCACTTATTGAGCAAATTGCGGATTCATAGGCCCATCCCAAAAAGCTGTATGCAATAAACCATAAAAAGGATTTTGATAAAATAAGCAATTGATTCATCCTCTTTTATTCAGACTATTTTTCACCGCCCAAGAAGCACAAAACCATCACATCAGGTCCGGTATGCGCTCCAATAATTGGTCCAACATAGCTGACAGCTATATTCTTTAGTGCAAATCTTTGCTCAACCATAGATGCAAGGATACCTGCATCATCAATGCAGTCTCCATGGCCGATGAAGATCGTCTGTTTCTCCGGGCTAACACAGAATTTTTCCATATGGTCGGCAAGCTCTACTAGAGACTTACGGCGTCCTCGTACTTTCCCTCTCAGGATGAGATGACCATCTTTATCAACATGAAGAATTGGTTTCACTGAAAGCATGGTGCCGACGATAGCTGCTGAAGTACTTAATCTGCCGCCCCGTTTTAAGTAATTCAAGTCATTCACCGTAAACCAATGACACAGGTGATCACGATTTTGCACTACCCAATCCTTCAGTTCGTCTATATCTAAACCTTCATGCTTTTTTAGCGCGGCGTGGTACACAAGCATACCCTGTCCTACGCTGGCGCAACGTGAGTCAACGCAGTATATTTTTCGTTCAGGATACCTTTCCATCAACTCTTTTGCGGCTATTGCCGAGGATTGATAAGTACCACTCAACCCTGAAGAAAGCGATATGTAGAGGATATCCAGACCGCGTTTTAATACAGGTTCAAAATAGCTCAGGTACTCCAAACTGTTAACCAGCGATGTTTTGGCCATGATGCCGGAACGAAGCATCTGATAAAATCTGGAATATCCGAGCTCTCTGCCGTCAGGATAATGACGGTAGCTTTTACCGTCTATTTCAAAATACATAGGTAAAACAGAAATTCCATGGGTTTCAATCAACCCTGTTGGAAGGTCCGATGCGGTATCAGTGAAAATAATAAAATCATTTATCATAGTAAGCCCCCTGCGCCACGGCAGCCGTTTTTATGGCAAGCGCACGCCAGAATAAGTTCCCGAGACTTGAGGAAAGCGTCGGTCTCTTTCAACCGACGGCTTTTTGAGCCTTATCACCGCATTGCGCGCAACCGGTGCAGTTGTGTGATTCACCCCACAGCCTTTCCGCAGTCACAGCCCATTTTTCAGCCGTATCCACACACTTACCGCTCAATCTGTGCACGTCCTCTGGTTTGACGAAATCCGTCGAGGCCGCACCGGACGCCTCCACCATCGCCGTCAGTCTACCCGGATTGTCCAGAAGAGGGCAGGGCCGCAAGTGGTTGTCGTTAAAGGGCTGGTTCTTGTGGTACTGTGTGAACAGCGGAGACTGCAGCGCCTTAAGAAGCGTTTTTTCACGGATATTGGAGTCCGAATAATGGATGAACGCGCATGGCTCGATATCCCCGTTGGCGTTGATATGCAGATACCTGCGTCCGCCAGCGATGCAGCCCTGCACATATTCTCCATCGTTCCAGAAATCCATGGTGAACAGCGGCTTTGTCTGGCGGAAATGGCGGATCTGGCGATACATGAACTCGCGCTGCTCGGCGGTTACCATCAGATCGATCGCCGCACCCGCCCCCACCGGCATATAGGTGAAAAACCACGCAAATTTCACCCCTTTGTCGATCAAGAAATCGAAAAATTCTTCGCTGCCGATCGCCTCGGTGTTATATCGCGTATAGCAGAGAGAAGCGCCGAAGAGGAGTTTTTTTCGTTTAAGGACCTCCATAGCGCGGATAACCGCATGATAAGTGCCCCGGCCGCGGCGGAAATCCGTCGCGTCTTCAAAACCCTCAATGCTGATGGCGGGTATGAAATTCCTAACGCGTAGCATTTCGTCGGCAAACGTCTCATCAATCAGCGTGCCGTTCGTGAACGCAAGAAATTGGCAATCACTGTGCTTTTCACAAAGACGTATAATATCCGTTTTGCGGACAAGAGGCTCTCCGCCGGAATAGATGAAGAAATATACTCCCAGTTCCTTACCCTGCTGAATGATGCTATCAAGTGCTTCATAGCTCATGGACATCTTATTGCCGTACTCAGCCGCCCAGCAGCCTGTGCATTTGAGGTTACAGGCCGAGGTGGGGTCCATCAGGATGGCCCATGGTATGTTACAGCTGTACTTTTCCCGGTTTTTCTCCTGTATTGGCCATCCGATGAAGTTTTCATTCAATATGAAGTTATTGAAAAACGCCTTACGCACCCCGGGATCGACATCCGTCCACATACTGAGAATCAACCTATACCCGTTGTTGTCCTTATCTTCGATGATCTTGCGGACCGCCTTACGCTGCCCTTCCATTGCGTTATTTATAGCAAGGCGGTCTACCCAATCCATAAGTTTGGGAATATTTTTTTCAGGATTTGAATTTAAGTACGCATATGCCAGCTTCATCCCTGTAGAACCGATAATTTTGTTCATGATACCACACTCCTCCAATCAAATTTATCTATGGGAAAGTGTAGCATAGAGCATATTTTGAGTAATTAGACAAAAAAAACATGTGTAAAGATTCTTTACACATGCAGATGTCTGTCAATAGAGCACCCCCCCGCTTTGGGGTATATTAAATAATGTACTTGATTATGGAAGGGAGTTGTCGGTGTTGGAGTTGCAGCATAGGCTGATAAGGCGGACAATCAATATAGCGGTCAGCAAAGCTATGGAAGATATGAAAAGCAACACAAACCGCAGCATAAGGAATCTGATTGATTTGGGCCTGCTTTTTTCAACAAGTGAAAATCAGAAATGGTTTTTTAATGCCGCCAAGAAGGTCATTGCCAATCCAAAGAATCCTTATAATTCGCTGGTTAAAAGAATGATTTCGGATGTTAACAACGATACGATAAAAAAAGTCGGTCTGAATCTGGGATACAGCAGCCTGGTATATGGGGCCAACAAGCTGAAAAAAAAGCAGGATTATTTGGGGGTTCCTATTCCCTGGCTTCTGATTTTTGATATCTACGAATCCAATTCAGATTTTTTTCATCAGATGGAGCATTTCATAGGGGAAGGGCGGGAACTGGGCATTCACAGCTATATCGCTTGTCCGCACGAAAAGAATGATATACCAACCATATGTGAAATCGCCAAACGGTTTGATGAATGCCTGTTCATATTGAAAGTATCTCCCGGCTTAATTTCGGAGCAAACCGCCAAGTCTCTCGGCAAAATCCATAATATGATGATTTCCGTACAGATAATGGGTACGGATTTTAGCTGTGGAAGTGATAAAACCGCATTCCGGCTATTAAAACAGAACAACTGCTTATATGGTTTCCATGTAAATTATAACGAGGATACTATGAAGCAATTGACTACTCTGGAATATATCCACTCCGCGATCGGCCTCGGAAATCTGTTCGGTGTGTATATCGCCGAAAACGGCGTTTCGGATACGTGCAGGGACGCCGTATATACCTTTGCGTGCAATGTCAGGGGGGAAACCGGCCAGCCTTTGATTACGCTGGAATGGTTCCGGGATATGCGGGTTATCAGTGAAAAAATCCTCTCCGGCGATGGTTACATGGCGATTAACCTGGCGGAAAGGGTCTATTGTGAATATATCAAAGCAAAAGATGAGCTTACAAAATCGCTTCTTGGAATACTTCAGAACACACGGCCCTGTGCAAGCTTCTGATCATGTTTTATGACAATAAAAGTATGACCATAGAAAAGAAAAAAAACTTTATTATTAATTTCATCTACTTTGCCTTGATTATCGCTATTGTATTTATTGTGATAAAGTATGTACTTGGCTTATTGATGCCATTTATTATTGGTTTTATAGTAGCTTTGCTTTTGAAGCCGGTAATAAATTTTACATCGGAAAAATTCCATGTTCACAAAAAGGCTGTTGCGGTTGCCCTGATTCTGCTGTTCTATGGTGTGGCGGGCTTTTTTGTATCCTGGATCGGCATAAGGTTTCTTGCCGAGCTAAAAGATGGTATCATCAAGCTCCCAGAAATATATGCGCTGGATATTGAGCCTGCAATTAATGAAGTCTTTGATAATGCAGAAAGAATAACAGCCCAACTTGATCCTATGATGGTTCAGGCAATTCAAAATATGGCAGATTCTTTATCTCAATCTGTGGGA